>JBBQDK010000006.1:0-42658 GCA_038319625.1 Gammaproteobacteria bacterium | reverse complement strand
TGGTTGCACGGCGCACCGAGAATTCGCCCCCGCTGCCCACGCTGCAACTGGCGTGGCGCAATCAGGACATCGGCAAGGCACTCGGCTGGTTCCTGGAACGGCTCTCTGACCCACTGCTGTTCGCTGACATGATAATTCCCGCCGTGCCCGCCGAAGCACTGCTCAATCTGTGATGCGCCCCATGCGGCCAGCCTGATTATCCTTGATCGCCTGTTCGATTTCCGCCTGCGTATTCATAACGAACGGTCCGTGGCGCACCACCGGCTCATACAGCGGCGCGGCGCTCAGCAACAGCAGATCCGCCGCATCCGCGGCAGTGCCGGGCACGTGCATCTGCAGGCGTTCACCGGCACCCAGATGCGCCAACTCGCCGGAACGCACCGGCGTGGCCGCTTCACCCAACTGCACCAGTCCTGACAGCACATACACCATGGCGTTGTGCGCTGCGGGCACCGCCTGCTCTACATGACCGCCGGGTTGCAGAGTGAAATGCAGGTATTGAATAGGTATGTGCGTATCGATCACTGCCGCGTGCCCCAGCGCCTCGCCCGCGATGACGCGCACACGCACCAGCTTATCGTCGCTAACCGCCTCGGGAATCTGCGCCGTCGGGATATCCTGATAACGCGGCTGCATCATCTTGTCGCGCGCCGGCAGATTCACCCACAGCTGCACACCGTGCATCACACCGCCCTGGCGCTTGAAATCAGGCTCGGGTAATTCGGAATGCACAACACCCGCGCCCGCCGTCATCCACTGCACATCGCCGGGACCGAGTTGCCCGGCATGTCCCTGCGAATCGCGATGCTGCATTTTGCCTGCCAGCATATAGGTGACCGTCTCGAAGCCGCGGTGCGGGTGATCCGGCGCCCCGAGCGCCTCGCCCGGCGGCCATTGCACCGGCCCCATCTCGTCGAGCAGCAGGAATGGATCGAGTTCGCGCAGCTGGCGTGTGGGAAACGGCCGCCGGACCGGAAAGCCACCCCCTTCCAGAGTCTGCTCGGCGCGGATCACGGTGGCAACGGCGCGTTGCACGGTGCGGGTTTCGGATGGCATGTTCATAAAGTCTCTCCTTCGCGGACAAGCGCATGATACAGATTCGGTAACAGGCAGTGTGGAGGCGGCCTGCGGCAAATGAAAGTCAGAGTTTTTGCTGATCTCGTTCAAAGTCAATGAATACGAAGAGAAGACACCGGCTCGGTCGACATCGGCGCGCGCACCGACAGAGCCATCTCACAAATGAAACCCCGCCGTAGCGGGGTATTTAGCGTGCAGAGTGATCGAACCGGCGAGTGCGGCGTGAGGTCGGCTCAGCTGTTCAAGGACAGCAGGTTCTTCACTTCCGCGACACCGGCCTCGATGGCTTCGATGGTAGCCTCGATGGCGTCGGGTGTCAGGCCAACCACTGCCCAACTGTCGGCGTCGATAGCCGGCTGTGCCTGGTCGTTGACATGGCGCACGGCAGCATACGAGGCCACGCCATTGGCAATGTGTACCAGCGCGACCTCGACCGGATATTTTTGCGCCGCGCCCGGCGTGTGATGGAACTCGACACATTCCTGCAAGCGTTCCGGCAGATGCCAGGCGCGCAACAGTGCACCACCAAGCTGCATATGATCGAAGCCAAACACCGCCTGCTCAGCCTGGCACATATCCATTTCATTGCGCGGATCGGACACCATGTCCAGGGCCACACGCATTTGACCGGGCTGTTCGTGAAACAGTACCAGTTGACCAACATCGTGTAACAGGCCAGCAACGAAGGCGAAATCAGTGGTGACCTTGCCGCTGGCAGTGGCGAGACGCTTGGCGGCCAAGCCGCAGAAGATGCTGTGATGCCAGAAGTCGTCGATGAAGATCACCTCATTGGTGACCTTGGCGAACACCTGACTGGTGGAGGTGGCCAGTACCAGATCTCGAATCTGTGCCGTGCCCAGCAGCGTCACCGCGCGCGCCACGGTTTCGATCTGTCGCGAACTGCCATAAAACGGGCTATTGGCGACCTTCAGCAGCCGCACGGTCAGTCCCGGGTCCTGACTGATTAGCTTGGCAATATCGCCCGAGGTCGATTTCGGGTCGTTGACCATGTCATTGACGCGCAGAAACACATCCGGAAAGGAGATCAAGGTGCCGGCATTTTTCACCATCGCCTGCATTTCTATACTCATTGCACGTCCGTCCATCGGTTGGGTCAAGCTAAAAAATCCGGGTGCCGTCCGCTCGCTATCGGCCCCCTGCCGGTTTAATTCACCACGCCGAACAGGGTAACGGAAAAACGGCCCGATGCGGAGAATAACAGGAGTCAGTCGCGTACTGCACAAGAAAACCCCGGGAAATACCACTCCCGCACCGGTGGGAACTCAGTAAACCTGGTGGCTTCCTTAATGAAACTTTGAATAATTCGATTACTTCCCTTTCTCATTCGCAGGAGAGAATGATGTGAAGAGAGTCTGATTCTCGAAGCGATTTCCCACTTCCTGCTCCCGGCATCTATCCGGTACTGCAACACCCGCAGCGCGGCGCATTCGCAATTCGTTCGGGAGCGACGCGGTGTTTAACGGTATGATGGGCGTAATACCAACCGACCAGACACCAGGTTCTTCGTGAAACGCCTGCTTATTACACTCGCCGGACTGAGTGCCGGCCTCACTGCCCTGCCTGCCTGGGCCGCACCACGACTCGACCTCACACACCAGGGCATCGGCTATCTCGCCCTCGGTCTGTTCGCTCTCGCCTACCTGCTGGTGATGGCAGAAGAGTTCACCCAGTTGCGTAAATCCAAACCGGTGATCTTGCTGGCCGGTGTGCTATGGGCGATGATCGCCTGGGTATATCGCGACCACGGCATGGCTGCGCAGGTAAGCGTCGCGCTACGTGAGAACATCACCGATTACTCCGAGCTGTTGCTGTTCCTGCTGGTGGCGATGACGTATATCAACGCCATGGATGATCGGCGCGTATTCCAGGCCTTGCGCGCCTGGCTGACACATAAGGGCTACAGCTACAGGCAACTGTTCTGGATCACCGGCGTACTGGCATTCTTCATCTCGGCGGTAGCGGACAATCTCACCACGGCACTGCTGATGTGCGCCGTGATTCTCGCGGTCGGCGCCGGCAACCGGCGATTCATCTCGCTGGCATGCATCAACCTGGTGGTGGCCGCCAACGCCGGCGGCGCATTCAGCCCGTTCGGCGATATCACCACGCTGATGGTCTGGCAGAAAGGCGTGATCGATTTCTGGGGATTCTTTCTGTTGTTCATCCCGGCGGCGGTAAATTTCCTGGTGCCCGCGGCAATCATGCATTTCGCCATACCCGCCGGTGCGCCGGCGCCGCTGGTGGAGACTGTGCACATGAAACGCGGCGCACGCCGCATCATGCTGCTGTTCGCACTGACCATCGCCACCGCCGTCGGCTTCTATCATGTCCTGCTGCTGCCACCCATGCTGGGCATGATGACCGGCCTGGCATACCTGCAACTCACCAGTTTCTACCTGAAAAAAACCACAAGCTGGTACCCTGACCTTGCCAAGGATGAGCCAGGCGGTTCCGATTCCTTCGATATCTTCTCGCTGGTGGCTCGCGCCGAATGGGATACGCTGTTGTTCTTCTACGGCGTGGTGCTGTGCGTCGGGGCGCTGGGCTTCATCGGCTATCTGGCGCAGGCCTCGCACCTGCTTTACACCGGCTGGGGCGCGACGTACGCCAACATCACCATCGGCGCGCTGTCGGCGGTGATCGACAACATCCCGATCATGTTTGCGGTGCTGACCATGAACCCCGACATGTCCCAGGGTCAGTGGCTGCTGGTAACCCTGACTGCCGGCGTGGGCGGCAGCATGCTGTCCATCGGTTCGGCGGCGGGCGTCGCACTGATGGGCGCCTCGCGCGGTCAGTACACCTTCTTCAGCCACCTGCGCTGGACGCCGGTCGTGGCGCTGGGATATGTGGCGAGCATCGCCGCGCATTTCTGGATCAATGCGGCGCATTTCTGAAAGCGGTTGAGGGCGGCCCGGACAGTGCCGCTGCGGCACTGCATTGCGTGATGCGGTGCTGATTATTTCTCCGGCTTGTCGTCGAACAATCGATCGAGCGCGGTGCGCGCCGTTTCCGCCTTATCATCCGCCGCACCACCGAACAACGCTGCCAATTGCGCCTGTGCATCCCGCGCCTGCCCCGCCTCCCGGGGCTGCCAGGCATCCGCGCGAAACTGGAAATAGCCGCAGAAATTGGCCCGAGTCTTGTCGCTGACGGGTTCGGCCACCGGCTCGCGGCACTGATTGGCAACGCGCGTGTCGAAATAGATGCAAGACCTGCATACATGCAATTCCGCATGACATGTCGAACATTCGGCCAGACGCGGCAGCGGTAACAACAGCTCCGTCAAGGCGGCACCGCATTTCCAGCAAATCGCTGTAGAAGTCATTGATGAAGCACTCGCTGGCGACAAGATTAACAACTCTGGCTGTGACCGCGATTATAACGGGGGCGAGCACCTCGACAAGCCTGCGGAAATGGCTCCAACCACCTACAATCCCAGCCACCCTCCCGCGTGACGCCTCAAGAAGTCCTGTTGCGCGCCGCTATCCGTATAGCCACCCCGATTGCCCTCCCGCGCCGGGTGAACTTCATCCCGACTGGAAGAATAAGCGTCATTCAACGACATGCGTGATGTACCACGAGTCAGTTTCAGCCGGCCCGCCTGTAGCGGCCCCGCCACCAGCACAACGTCACCCTCACCGACATCGCGTGCATCCACGCTCAAGAATATCTACATTGGCCGGCAGGGTATCTTCGACAGCAATATGGGGATCTTCGGTTACGAACTGCTGTACCGCAGCAGCACCGAAAATAACGCCGGCACCTTCAACGGCGATCATGCCACCTCGCAGGTCGTCATCAACACATTCATGGAGATCGGGCTCGACCAGGTGGTCGGCACGCATCTCGCCTTCATCAACCTGACGCGCAACTTCCTCACCGGTGAACATTCCCTGCCTTTCCCGAAAGACAAGGTTATCCTTGAAGTACTCGAAGACATCACCATCGACGCTGAACTGGTCGAGGGTGTGCGCGCGCTGGTGCAACAGGGATACACCATCGCCCTTGATGATTGCGTCTACAGTGAGTGCCTCGTCAAGCTGCTTGAATACGCCAAGATCGTAAAGATTGATATCCAGGCGCTGGGCATGGACAAGGTGCGGGAACATGTCGAACTGTTTCGCAGGCACCCCGTCAAGCTGATCGCCGAGAAGGTCGAAACGCAACAGGAATTCGACCTGTGCCGTGATCTCGGCTTCGATTACTACCAGGGCTATTTCCTGTGCCTGCCACGGGTCCTGACCGGCCAGAGCATCCCTGACAACAAACTGTCCATTCTGCGATTGTTGTCCCAGTTGCAGGATCCGAACACACAACCCAGCGAACTGGAAAAGGTTATCAGCCAGGACCTGGCCCTCAGCTACAAACTGCTGCGCTATATCAATTCAGCGTTCTTTGCACTGCCGAAAAAGATCGAGTCCATCCAGCAGGCCCTGGTATATATCGGCAATCGCGCCATCAAGACCTGGGTTACCCTGCTGGTCATGCGCGGCATCGAGGACAAGCCCAGCGCGCTGACCAACACGGCGTTGGGGCGCGCCAAGATGTGCGAGCAGTTGGCTCTGCGCAGTAATGCCGGCGATCCCGAGGCCCATTTCACGGTAGGCCTGTTCTCGGTCGTCGATGCCATGATGGACGTGCCGATGGAGCGTGTCCTCAATGCCCTGCCCTTCACCAACGAAGTGCGCGACGCTTTGCTGCACCGTCAAGGTCCGCTGGGTGCCGCACTGGCCTGCACCATCGCCTACGAGCGCGGCCACTGGGATCAGGCTGTATTTCCCGGCCTGGCGGTGGACACTGTGTCCCGCGCCTACCTGGACAGCATCGCCTGGGCCGACGAGATCACCGGTAACATGCGTTAATGATGCGCTGAGTAATTTGATTTGCCGCAGCCAAGCGCTGGAACAAGCCGGTGTTCGCATCAAGTCAGCCAACCGTACCACAATGGCAACGTGACCAGACTGCATAAGGTCGACAGCGTCACCGCCGCCGCGTACAAGGGTGTATCCAAACCGTATCGGTCGCTGATGACGATACCGAGTACCATGCTCGGCATGGCCGCCTCTAGCACTACCGCGGTCAGCACCTGCCCACTGAGACCTATGGTGTGCGCCAATACCACAGCCAACGCCGGCTGAAGGAATAACTGAATCACCAACACTGGCAATACCGCGCGCGTATGCCCCGACCACAAGGAGTCCCAACGCAGGCTCATGCCCAATGACAGCAACATCAACGGCACCACGCCCGCGGCCAGCATGCGCAGCGTATCAGCGAGGCCTTGCGGCAACGGCACGCCACTTTTATTGAGCACGATCGCGAGCAGCGCCGCCCACAGCGGTGGCACACGCAGCAGGGCTCGAAGTGGATGCGTGCGCTCCAGACCGTCACCATGCGCCTGTGCCACCATCATGCCGATAGTCAGCAACAACGGCAGGCAGGCGAACAAGTCGTACTGAATCGCGACACCCCGCGCCCACTTGCCGAAGGTGGCTTCCAGAACAGGCAGGCCGAGATAAGTGGCATTGGGAAAGGCTGCGGCCAATATCATGGCGCCGCGTGCCGCCTTGGTTGTGCCGCACAACCGGCAGATCTGCCAGCTCAGCGCCATACCGAACAGCACGCAACTCGCCGCCACGAATGAAGTACGCAGTGTGTCCAGTCCGAGCGGCGAGTTCCACAACACCACCAGCACCAGCGCCGGTAGCAGCAGATAATAGACCAGGGTCGCCAAAACACGGCGTACGCTGTCGGCATCGAAGCCGCCGGGACGCACAAAGCGCCACATTATACCGCAGGCGATAAGTGCGGCCATTTGCAGCAGTGCGGTGATCATGGCTGACAGGGTCTTTGGAACAACATGTTGATGTGAATGAGCCGTGCGAAAAACATACGCAACCTGACGACGCAACCCAAGCGCAGATTCGCGCTCACTCGTACCAGGTGAGAATGTAATAGAGCTGCAGTCCTTCCGAGGATTTCGATGGCCCGTGCACCTGCGCTGCATACCGGTACTTGGCGGGATCGGACGCTGCCAGCGCCGCATCCAGCGACTCCATCACCTCGACACTGACGGCCGACACGCGATTGCGTGCGCGTCGTGGTGCATACACGACGGCGTACTGTATGTCGGTGACATGCGACTGGGGATCCGGGGGTACCATACCACGCATATGATTTTTCCTGTCAGATCAGCGCGCCACGTCCGGTGTCAACTCCGACGCGGCTGTACAATTGAAGCACGGCCTTATCCTACACGTCACATGGCCGGCCGAAAAGACGCATGTCAGCACGACGCTTCACGCAGCGCCGGGGGAGCGTTCAACTTCCGGCAAATGCCATGACAACAGCATGGTCGCCAGCATCACCAGCACACCCAGCGTGAACATCGACAACAGCGGATCCGCACCGCGCCCGGCGGCAAACGCATATACACCGGTCGCCGTCAGCATGCCAAGGTTTTCGAAGAACTGCTGCACCGCGACCGCCCCGCCCGCACCCAGCGTGCGATGTCCGATCTCCTGCAAGGTAGCATTCATCGGTACCACGAAGATGCCGCCGGCGACGCCGACGACCAACAGCGCCAGACGTGCCGGCCACAGTCCATCGGTCAGGGCGAGCAGGATGATACAGATACCCATGCCATAGGCGGCGATCCGGGCACGGCGCAAATTGTCCAACGGGATCAGCCGCGGCGCAATGAAAGCACCAAGCGCGACACCGATGGCGCTGAACAGCGTCAGCGCAGCGATGTCCTCGGTACTTTGCAAAGCGAGAACGATCGGTGCCCACGCCACTACCATGACCCGCAACACCGCCGCCGCCGACCAGAACAAGGTCACGCCCAGCGTCGCGAACAGCGCCCGCGAGGTGCCGAGCAAGGTACGCATCATGCCTGTGAAGTAAGGTACCGCTGGTAAACGCTCCGTGACACGGATCGGTGTCCGCGTCATGCCGAGTACGATCAAGGCCGAGACCAGATAACATGCGATGACTGCCGCCAATGCCAGCGGTACTGAGCGGTCCGCGATGCTGCCGCCGGCCAGCGCACCGGTGACGATGGCCACGATGGTGGTGCCTTCGATCAGACCGTTGGCGGCAACCAGCCGTTCGCGCCCCAGCAATTCGGGCAGAATCCCGTATTTCGCCGGCCCATAAAACGCGGCTCCGATACCGGCCACGGCATAGGCCACGAGCGGATTGACACCGATCATCAGCAATCCCGCACCCAGCGCCTTGATGCCATTGGCACCGAACAGTACCCGGACCTTGCAGTGCCGGTCCGCCACCACGCCGACCCACGGTGCGAAAATCACGAACGCCACCAGGAAGGAGGCCTGCAACGCCGGGATATACCAGGGCGCCAGGTGCGCAGTGTGCAATACCATGGCGATGGCGGTAAACAGCAGCGCATTGTCGGCGAAGGCACTGAGGAATTGCGCGACCAGCAGCAGATGGACATTCCGGTTCATGAGGGCTTGGCTCCTGTGTGCTTCTGTTGGCAATGAACCGTCACTACAGGGCGGCCTGGCGATCCGCGCACTGCCGATGCCATGAAGTCATGAGTGTACAAAGAAGAGGACGATGCTGCCTAGAGCGTGCCGGCTTCCATTCCGCTCAGCAGGCGCAGCGCCTCACTGCCCGATATCCCGCACACATCGACCATCGGTCTGAAGGATGAACACACGGACGGGCGCTCGGGCCGACCGAACAAGCGGTAGCGCAGAGCATCATCAAGCTGCACGCAACGGACACCCGCGGGCTTGCCGTGCGGTATGCCCGGGATTGCCGATGAAATGGACGGCGCGATACAACAGGTGCCGCAGTCGGCCCTACAATTCATACCCGAATCATTCCCATAAAAAAAGCGCCTGACCGAGTGCTTCGATCAGGCGCTTGTTGTCATCGTCGCGGCTCAACCCGAGCTGCGTGCATTGCGTGCGAAGCGACCCCCGTTGTTTTCTGTACGCTGGGGGGCGTGACTGGAACGCGTGCCGCTCTTGTGCCGGATCGGCGGCTTGCCGCGTGCCGGTTTGCGCGGGGCGCCACTGAACTCACGCGCGCTGGGCTCGAGACCCGGTATGACGCTGCGTTCCAGTTTGCGGCCGGTCAGACGCTCGATGCCAGCCAGCTTGCCACGGTCATCGGGACCGACCAGCGAAATGGCTACGCCGGAATCGCCGCCACGACCGGTACGGCCGATGCGGTGAATATAATCCTCCGCGACCATGGGCAAATCGAAGTTGATGACGTGGCTGATGCCGCGGATGTCGAGACCGCGTGCAGCGACATCGGTCGCCACCAACAGGCGCACACCGCCGCGGCGCATGCGATCCACGGTGCGCTTGCGTGCGCCCTGGTTCATGTCGCCGTGCAGTGCGGCACTGATATGGCCCTGCTCGGCGAGCTTCTCAGCAAGCGCATCGGCGCCGCGTTTGGTGGCGGTGAAGATGACGGCCTGGGTCAGCTCGATGTTGGCAAGGTGGTGCGCCAGCAGACGATGCTTGTGGCCGAAACTGTCTGCAATATGAACATGCTGAGTAATAGAGGAATGGTTCTCGTGATTGGCAGCCAACTGTACGCGCTCGGGATTGCGCAGCAATTGCTTGGCGATGGTCATCACCTTGCCTTCCAGCGTTGCGGAGAACAGCAGGGTCTGGCGATTGGCTGGCGTGGCGGCAGCAATATCGCGTACGGCATCGACGAAACCGAGATCGAGCATGCGGTCGGCCTCGTCCAGCACCAGCACTTCCAGACGCGAGAAATCGATGCGACCTTGCGACATGTGGTCCATTAACCGACCCGGTGTGGCGACCAGCAGGTCCAGCGGCTGGCGCAGCATCTTGATCTGCGGCGGGTAGGGCATGCCGCCGACCACGCTGCCGGCAGTGTAACGGCAGAACTTGCCGAGTGTGCGGATATTGTCGTTGACCTGATTGGCAAGTTCGCGCGTCGGTGTCAGCACCAGCACACGCGGGCCGTGACCCTGCACTGTGGGCGGGCTCAGCAGACGCTGCATTGCGGGCAGCACGAAGGCTGCCGTCTTGCCGGTCCCGGTCTGTGCCGACGCCATCAGATCGCGGCCTGCCAGAACGATCGGAATCGCGGCGCGCTGAATGTCGGTGGGTACGGTGAAACCGCTGGCCTCGATGGCCTGCAGCAATTTGGAATCCAGATTCAGTTCTTTGAAAGACACAATAAATACCCCGTCCACCGCCAAGGGTGAAGCGTGAATGAAAAACACGAATTGAACTCAGCGGAATTACGCGGGGCAATCACAGCGCCTGGTTCAGCCATGACGACTCGGTGCCAGGAGTCGCCGTACGTCGCCAACCGGGATAACTGTGATAACAATCTACAGCGGGAGGTCAGAAACGTCTTGATCCCCCATCAGGAGGAGCCGGCACTATACCTGCTCAGGAAAATTAGCGCCAGATAATAATAGGGCGCACCGGTCATAACCGGTTCCAGAGCCCGGTTTTTACGGTAGATGTAGGCCCGGTATACGGACTGGCGCGGTGCCGATTCCCAAGGCTACAGGCTCCACTCTAAAGTCTGCGCGGGTTCAGCCGATGAGTGAATACACCCTGAAAATATCACTCCAAGGGTAGGGGCTGGCGCTAAGCTCACCACTCCCGGATACCAATCGGATAGCTAGCGGACGTAACAGCCGTATGGTCACCAGCAAAATTCACATCCACGTCAATCAGCTCAAACTCGGCATGTTCGTATCCGATCTGGATCGGCCGTGGCTGGAAACATCGTTCGTGTTCCAAGGGTTCCGCATTCAGCGCCTCGAGGATATCGAGAGAATCCGCAAGTACTGTGAATATGTGCAGGTCGATGTCGAGAAGAGCATCACTATCAAACCCAGCGTGCGCGGCTACGACACTGAAGCCAAGCATGAAAAACCCAAGTACCGGAGCAGGTATCTGGCCAGTACTGCGCTCGAGGATGAGATAGCTTCGGCCAGTGAGATCCGGGTGTCGAGCCGCATTTGCGTCGACGAGGTGTTCGACGACATCACGCACGGGCGCCTCATCGATCTGGTCGGCGTCAAAAAAGTAGTCAACAACCTGGTGGACGGCATACTGCGCAATCCCGACGCCCATGTCTGTCTGACCCACCTGAAGCACCGCGACGAATACACGGCCCAGCATTCCATCAACGTCTGTGTACTGGCGCTGGCGCTGGGCCGGCATGTCGGCCTGTCGCAGGATCAGCTCAGCATGCTCGGCGTCGGCGCACTGATGCATGACATCGGCAAGATCAAAACCCCGCTGGACGTACTCAACAAGCCCGGCCGGCTCACGGAAGAAGAAATGAACATGATGAAGGCCCACCCGGAACACGGACGGAAGATCCTGTCGACTTTCCACGAACTGCCCTTCGATGTGATCGACATCGCCTTCTCGCACCACGAACGTATCGGCGGCGGCGGCTATCCGCGCGGCCTGAACAGTACCGAGATATCCTTCTGGAACCGACTGGTTTCTATCGTCGATGTCTACGATGCCATCACCAGCGACCGCTGTTATCACAAGGGCATCTCGCCCACCGAGGCGCTCACCAAGATGTACAGTTGGCGGCATACCGATTTCGATCCCGCATTGCTTGAGCGCTTCATCCAGTGCGTCGGCATCTACCCGGTCGGCACGCTGGTGGAACTGACCAGCGGCGAGATCGGCGTAACCATCGCCCTGAACGATGCACAACGCTTGCGCCCGAAAATCTCGCTGGTGCTCGACGCAAACAAAACGCCTTACAGTCCGGCGCGGATTTTCGACCTCGCCACCTCCGGTAGTGACGATCCGGATCCAAGCTACGCCATCAAGACGGTACTGCCACCCGGTTCATATAACATCGACATCAAAGAACAGTTGCGGCAGATTGGCACAGCGCAACTCAAGCATTGCGGCGAACAGTTGATCAAACTCGTCTGACGACACCCGGGCCTCAGCCCGTGCTCCAGAAATCACTACCCATGGCGAGGAACTCGTCGACCGGGATGTAATGCGAGCCGTCACAAGAAAATGTCAGACCGACGATACCATTGAAGATGTTCAAGGTACCTGAACGCAGGTAAAGCATCTCGTCCATGAAGCGCAATTCACGAAATTTCTCCAGCACCGTCCGGATTTGCTCCGCGGATACCAGTGCATCCGCCGGATATTGCTTGCGCGGATACGCCAGACAGATATTGGGATCGGTCAGCGCGTCGATATCCAACAGTCGGTAGCGATAGGGGTCGTCATACTGCCAGATGACGGCACGACTACTGGAAAAATGCAGGACCACGTGGAAGAGTCCGTGTTCGTGCATCAACTCTTCCACCACGCCGAGCACGGTTTCGAGATGCTGATCCATCTGGCTCTCGGCACGGGTCTGATGGAACACCGCGCCGCGTATCGACGGGTCGCCGCGCAGTTGCTGCCAATAGCGCGGCTCTTCGTAGAGTTTGCGAGTTAACGGCAAGTCGCGCAGATCATAGTCAGCGCCGACGTAGCCGAGCATAATGCCCTGTGCATCGCGCACGATCTGGATCGCCGTCAACGAAGGGCGCCGCGCCCGCATGCTGATATACGCACCCGATAATAGGAAATCTCCGTCGATGATCGTTTCACGTATATAAGGACGCTGCGATCGGTCCCGCCCGAAGTCGGCCTCGATCAGTCCTTCACGGCTGATATTGGCACTGATCTGTATGGCATCGATGTCCAATGCATAGAGAAATTTACAATGCAACAGGCCGCTCAAGGCCTCACCAAGGGCGGCCTCGAGTCTGGCGCGTTCGTCCCACACCTCGCTGCAGCGCTGCGCCAATTGCCGCAGCGGTTCACGCAACAGAACACCAAGCTCGTCGCGTTGACGGGCGATACTCTGCTGCAGAGTGGTGTTGTCGGTTGTCATGGCGGCCCGCTTCTGGCGGATGATTATACGTGATACAGGACGTGCCCGACTGCCCCGGGCACCGGTCGGTCCGACAGATGAGTCATTCCGCATGAGAAGGCGTAAACTGACAGGCCCATATGGCAAGGAACTCCGGCATGGGCAGTTCCCCTGTTACTGTTTTCACCCCGGCAAAGATTGGTCCTTATCTGTTGGCCAATCGCTTGGTAATGGCTCCCATGACCCGCAACCGCGCGGGCCCCGGCAATGTGCCTCAAGCCCTTAATGTCGAATACTACGCGCAGCGCGCCGCTGCCGGCCTGATCATCACCGAAGGTTCGCAGGTATCACCGCAGGGCCTTGGATATCCGGACACACCCGGCATCCACAGCCGCGCACAGATCGATGGCTGGCGACAAATCACCGATGTCGTGCATACACGCCACGGCCGTATTTTTCTGCAACTCTGGCATGTGGGCCGCATCTCGCACCCGTCGCTGCAACCGGCTAACGCATTGCCGGTAGCGCCCTCCGCCATCAGGCCCGCCGGACAGGTCGACACCTACCAGGGCAGGCAGGACCTCGTCACGCCGCGGGCGTTGGCCGGCGGCGAAATACCGGCCATCGTCGATCAATTCCGCTGCGGTGCCGCCAATGCCCTCGAGGCCGGCTTCGACGGCGTTGAGATTCACGCCGCCAACGGTTATCTCATCGATCAGTTTCTGCGTGATGGCAGCAATCAGCGTGATGATGCCTACGGTGGTAGCGTGGAAAATCGTACCCGTCTGCTGCTGGAAATCGTAGCGGCGGTCTGTGAGGTGTGGACGCGCAACTGCGTCGGCGTGCGCCTGTCGCCGTTGTATCCGCACAGCGACATGCACGATTCGAATCCCGAGGAACTGTTCGGCCATGCCGTCGCGGCACTGAACCGCTTCGACCTGGCTTACCTGCACATCAACGAACAGGGACTGGATCAGCCGGGCGCCGCCGGACCGGCGTTCGATCTGCGGATGCTGCGTCGACTCTTTAATGGCCCGTACATATGCAATGCCGGCTATGACCTGACGCGGGCCAATGCGGTCGTGGCCGCCGGCGATGCCGACCTGGTTGCCTTCGCCAGACTGTTCCTCGCCAACCCCGACCTGCCGCTGCGCTTTGCCCGCAACGCGCCGCTCAATACGCCGGACCCGGCGACCTTCTACGGTGGAACCGCTAAAGGCTATACCGATTATCCCGCCTTGCCGACTTGAGGTTTACACCACTCAGTGCTCGCCTTTGGTACGCAGCAGGCCGGCGAGGCGGTTGCCCTGCTTCTGTGGTCCGCCCATGGGGAAAATCTTGTGCAGGTAAAGATTGTTGCCTTTTTCCGTTCCCCAGAGCTTTCTGAAGTGCTGGAGCATGTCACGCACCGTAGCCTGGCGTGCATGCAGCTCGTAATGGTCGCGCAGATAACGGATCACCGCCCAATGCTCGGCCGCCAATTCCAAGCCATCGACTTGCGCCAGTGTGCGTACGAAAGACTCGGACCAGTCATCGAGACTGACGAGATAGCCTTCGCTGTCAGTCAGCACTTCGCGGCCGTTGACATTGAGTGCGCGGGTCTGCATACCGGGATATGCGGAACTGCCGTGCGTGTGACCGCCCGGTGAACCATCTTCACCCACCGGCGAGGAATCCAGCAGCGAGCGGAGTTCGATGTTGATCTCACCGTCCAGATACCCCTGATGACGGGCGACCCCGTCCACCATGATCTTGCCTGGCATGGGTTGAGCCTCATCGAACAAGGCCATGCCACTGCGGTCGGTCATCGCCTGAATGGGATTGTGCGGGTCCGCATCCGGTATGATTGTCACCGGCACACGCTTGAAGGGTTCACCAGTGAACTTCATGTTGACTTGCACTTTAATCATGAACGATATCCTCTGTGAGACGACAAAAAAAGTAAGACAGCGGGCATCCGCATAATTTTTACGGTACGTCTTGTATATATCGTATGTATCGGCGCAAACAAGACTTATTAACTTGATCCAGATCAAATGTCGTCATGTCGACGTCGGGAAAGACTCTTTAGGTATCGAAATAATCTTCGATAGCGCGCTGCAAGTCAGTGTGCACAATTGGAAAAATCTCTCGACGCGCTGAAAGCGGTAGCCGCGTCTACCCTGTCCGGGAGATACCCGACGCCGAAGGGATACTCCCGATCCAAAACCGGAAGATCACGTACGGCGACGGTGCATGAGCAACAACAGCCATCCACCCCAGAGCAGTGCCAACAGCATCAGTATCTCGCCGAGTGCATCCACGGACACCGCGAGACGGTGGTCCTGCGCCAGCAGATTGAGATAGCCGAGAATATTGTTCCAGTCGTGCATGCCCGGCATGTCGGCACCGGTACCCCCGCCAAGCAGCATCAGTTGCTGCGCGCGGGCATCGTTGATGTAAGGCGCCAGGTCCATCAGACTCTGCGCCAGCCACCAAAGCCCGACGAATGCGCCGAAAGCATTGCCTTCGCGAAACAGAAACGTGCCCAGCACCACCGTTGGCACGATCAGCTGCATCAACGAACCGCCCAGCACTGTCATGAACCAGCCGAACGGTCGGAAGATCACATGCCCGGCCTCATGAAACACCAGATCGATGTTGTGCATGAAGGAGGCACCGATGACGTTGGACGCCATATCCAGCCAGATAAAATACCAACCCCAGACGAAGAGCAGCAGGTACACCGCCAGCCGCCCGTAGAATGACAGGCTATCGTCCGGATCGGGAATCGCAAACAGTCGTGCACGCAACCGGCCCCAGCCATGCGACAGGCGCTGATCGACTGAGAAAGTCTCCAGTTCAGTCTCCACTGCAAACCGTCGGTGCAACCACTTCTCGAACACCAGTCCGCAACGTGGGCAGACACTCTCCGACGCCGTGTCCTGCAGCTGGCGCCGGTAACCGCAATCCGGACAGACTTGATAGCGCATCAGTGCATCTTCCTGAAAAACTCTATTGAATCGCCAAGGAGACCAAGAGAAACCGATCCAAACACCCACCAACCCGTTTATCTTCTGTGCGGCAAAGGCAGAACCGAATTTTTTGCATTTCTTGGCGACCTTGGCGTCTTTGGTGGTTCAAACTGCTTTTAACCGCCATTATCTACCAGCCGCGACCAGTCACACGAGTAGTTGGTAATCAAACTGCACGCAGCCCGGTCTTTCTGTTATAATACCGGTACTCGGCGCACTCCGGTCTGCACCGACCCCGTAGCGACACCCCTTCTGGCTCGCCTCGAACGCACTCAAACAATCCCGCCTAGACCGGCCCATGCGCATAACGCTGGGTAGGCCATACTAGGAGCACCATCCCGCATGTCATTTTCATCGCTCGGCCTTTCGGCCGAATTACTCCGTGCCGTGTCTGATAACGGCTATACCACACCGACACCGATTCAGCGCCAAGCCATACCCGTGATCCTCGAAGGTCGCGATGTGCTGGGTGGCGCGCAGACCGGCACTGGCAAGACCGCCGGATTCACCCTGCCCATGTTGCAGCGCCTCAGCACCAGTTCACCCGCCGACACGACCCGCCGTCCGATCCGCGCACTGATCCTGACCCCGACGCGTGAACTTGCCGCGCAGGTCAATGAAAGCGTGGTGACCTACGGCAAGTACCTGTCGCTGACCTCCACTGTGGTGTTCGGCGGCGTCAAGATCAACCCGCAGATCGACAAGCTACGCAAGGGCATCGATATCCTGGTAGCGACACCCGGCCGCCTGCTCGATCACGTCAGCCAGCGCACCGTCGATCTGTCGAAGGTCGAGATCCTCGTGCTGGACGAGGCCGATCGCATGCTCGACATGGGCTTCATCCGCGACATCCGCAAGGTACTGGCACTGCTGCCTAAGCGGCGCCAGAACCTGTTGTTCTCCGCGACCTTCGCCGAAGAGATCAAGAAGCTCGCCGACGACCTGTTGAACTCACCGACCTTGATCGAAGTGGCGCGCCGCAACACCGCTGCCGAAACCGTTTCTCAGGTGATTCATCCGGTGGATCGCGAACGCAAGCGCGAACTGCTGTCCTTCATGATCGGTTCGCAGAACTGGCGACAGGTACTGGTATTCACCCGTACCAAGCACGGCGCCAACCGACTGGCCGAGCAGCTGGAACGTGACGGCATCAAATCCGCCGCCATCCATGGCAACAAGAGTCAGGGCGCGCGCACGCGGGCACTGGCGGAATTCAAGCAGGGCACAGTACGCGTTCTGGTCGCCACCGATATCGCCGCGCGCGGCCTCGATATCGACCAGTTGCCGCACGTGGTGAACTTCGAACTGCCCAACGTCGCCGAGGATTATGTGCATCGCATCGGCCGCACTGGTCGTGCCGGCAAGGAAGGTCAGGCCATGTCACTGGTGTGCGTCGACGAACACAGTCTGCTGCGCGATATCGAACGCGTGCTGAATCGCGAAGTGCCGAAAGTGATTATCGAAGGCTACGAACCCGATCCGTCGATCCGTGCCGAAGCGATTCCCAACGGTCGCGGCGCGCGCACCGGTGGCGGCCGCAGCAATGGGCAAGCCCGCAGTGGAAGCGGTGGTGCACGCAATGGTGGACAAGCCCGCAGCGGGAACAAGGGTGCGCGCCATGCGCCGCGCGGCGATGCACACCCGCAGACCCAACCAGGCAATGCTGCGGCCACACGTCACAGCCATCGCGGTCCGGCGCCAACCGGCAACACCAGTAGCCCGCGTGCCGCTCCGCCTTCAGGTCATCGGCATGGTAATACCAATCCGCAACGGCCGGAAGCCAACGGCAACCGCGCCCCGGTCAGTCATGCTCGTCCGTCCGGACCCCGCGCGAATCCCAACGGTCCACGGCGTCAATCGCGCCCGTAGGAGAGATATCGAAGTGTAGGATGGTTGGAGGCGTTTTTGTGCCGCAACCCATCGCCCAGACCGATGGGTTGCGCTGCGCTTCACTCATCCTACGGAAAATCACTACCTGGTCTGCATGCGTTAAACATACAAAAGTGGGTTAGCGTCGTTTGTGTAACCCACCAAACGTCGCGCAGCGGAACAAAACAAAATTCGAATGAAGTCCCCATCGGCATTTGATGGGTTACGACACGCAAGGCGTGCCTAACCCACCCTACATTTGATTGCCGGCGCCGTACTCGGTAATCGTATCCAGAAACGCCCTCCCGTATTTCTCCAGCTTGTGCTGACCGACGCCGATGACGCCGAGCAGATCGCCTTCGCTCAGCGGCTTGTCACGCGCCATCTGTATCAGCGTGGCATCGCCAAACACAATGTAGGGTGGTACGCCCTGCGTATCCGCCAGACGTTTACGCAATGCGCGCAGCTCCTCGAACAGCGCTTCGTCGTACGGCCCCTGACTGGCGGGTGACTTCGTTACTTTCTTCTTGATCTGTTCGCGGATACGCGGCTTGGCGAGCTGTATCTGCTGCTCACCACGCAGCAATGGCCGCGCCGATTCGGTCAGGTTCAGCACCGAATAGTTGGCAATATCCTGAATCAGATAGCCGTGATGAATGAGCTGGCGCAGGATCGAGGTCCATTCCGGCTCGCTTCGGTCGCAGCCTACGCCGTAGGTCGACAGCTTGTGATGGCCCAGGGAACGGATACGCTCATTGTCAGCGCCGCGCAGCACATCGACCACATGCTTGACGCCGAAGCGTTGGCCGACGCGATAAACACAGGACAGCGCCTTCTGTGCATCGACACTGGCATCGAAGCGTTCCGGCGGGTCGAGGCAGATATCGCAGTTGCCGCAATCCTGTTCCAGGCGCTCGCCGAAATAATTCAGCAGCACGCGGCGTCGGCAACTGACACTCTCGGCGAGGCCCGCCATGGCATTGAGCTTGTGCAGTTCGATACGCTGCTGCTCCTGGCTTTCGCTGTTCTCGATCAGACGCCGCACGGTGATGATATCCTGCGCACCGTACAGCAGCAGCGCCTCGGCGGGCAGGCCGTCGCGACCGGCACGGCCGGTCTCCTGGTAATAGCCTTCGATGTTCTTGGGTATGTCGTAGTGCACAACGAAACGCACATTGGGCTTGTCGATGCCCATCCCGAAGGCGACCGTCGCGACCACGATCAGCACATCGTCACGCAGAAAACGTTCCTGCACGTCCTGTCGTTGACTCGATGGCAGGCCAGCATGATAGGCCGCGGCACGCAGTCCCTCATCCTGCAACTTCTGCGCGATCTCGTCGACGCGCTTACGGCTCAGGGCATAGATAATGCCGGCCTGGCTGCGGCGATTCATCAAAAAACGCGTCAGCTGATCGAAGGGCTTGTGCTTTTCCAGCACGGTATAGCGGATATTGGGGCGGTCGAAGCCGGTGACGTAGCGTGTCGCCTGACCGAGACCGAGTACCCGCACGATATCCTCGCGGGTCTGCGCATCGGCGGTGGCCGTGAGTGCGACCAGCGGCACCTGCGGGAAATGTTCACGCAGCATGCCGAGCTGGGCGTATTCGCGACGGAAGTCGTGCCCCCATTGCGAAACGCAATGCGCCTCGTCGATGGCGAACAGGGCAATGTCGATATCGCCAATGCGCTCCAGAAAGGCCGGCGTCAGCAGCCGCTCGGGGCTGACATAGAGCAGGTCGAGCTCATCGGCATGCAGCCGCGCCAGCACCTGCCGCGCCTCCTGAGATTCCAGCGCCGAATTGTAGAAGGCGGCGGACACGCCGTTGGCACGCAGTGCGTCGACCTGATCCTTCATCAGCGAGATCAGCGGCGAGACCACGATGCCGACGCCGCGCCGATGCAAGGCCGGTATCTGGTAACACAGCGATTTACCGCCGCCGGTCGGCATCAGCACGAAAGCATCGCGGCCTTCCAGCAGACCCTCGATGATTTCCTGCTGGTGGGGACGGAAGGCGGGAAAGCCGAACACGCGGCGCAGGGTGGCGTGGATGTCATCCATGACATGCTCAGATACGGTATTATTCATGGACCGCATTGTACCCGCTCGGTGCGGAAGATGCGCTGGCAGATCGCAACCACTCCGGGAACCGGAAAATCAACATCATGAAGACTCATCAACTCGGCAACAGCGACCTGCGCGTCAGTGAACTCTGCCTCGGCACCATGACCTGGGGCGAGCAGAATACGCGCGAAGACGCGCACAGCCAACTCGATTACGCCGTCGCGCACGGCATCAACTTCATCGACGCTGCGGAAATGTACCCGGTGCCATCGCGCGCCGCGACCCATGGCCGCACCGAAGATTATCTCGGTCACTGGCTTAAGCATCAGGCGCGTGACCGGTTCGTTATCGCCACCAAGATCACCGGTCCGGCGCGCGGCTTCGACTGGATCCGCGCAGGACCGCGGATCACGGCGGCGCAGATCGCGCAGGCTATCGAGACCAGCCTGCAACGGTTGCAGACCGATTACATCGATCTTTATCAGATCCATTGGCCGGACCGAAACGTGCCGATGTTTGGCCAGAACGCATACGATCCCGAAGCGGAACGCGCGGCCGCACCGATCGAAGAGCAGCTCGGCGCACTTTCCGATCTGGTCAAGGCCGGCAAGATCCGCTCTATCGGCCTGAGCAACGAAACGCCGTGGGGCATCAGCGAATTTATCAAGGTCGCCGAACATACCGGCCTGCCGCACGTGGCCAGCATTCAGAACGCCTACAACCTCATCAACCGCGTGTTCGAGACTGGACTGGCTGAAACCTGCGCACGCGAACATGTCGACCTGCTGGCCTACAGCCCGTTGGCCTTCGGCATGTTGACGGGGAAATATCAACTGCCCGGCGTGACGGGGCGCCTGACGCTGTTTCCGGGCTTCGGCCAGCGTTACAGCAAACCCAATGTCGAAGCGGCGGCTGGCGCCTACGCCGCGATCGCGCGCGCTGCGGGCATGACCCCCACAACCATGGCTCTCGCCTTCGTGCGCAGCCGCCAGTTCGTGGCCAGTACCATCATCGGCGCCACCACGATGGATCAACTCAGGGAGAATATCGAGAGTGCCAACGTCGTGCTGAACACGGACATTCTCAAGGAAATCGATACCGTACACGCCCGCTATCCGAATCCGGCACCGTGACCCTGGCAGTGCCGCGCGGTGCACCGAATAAATACAGGATAATCCTGGCATGCCATGCATTGGCATACCCAATATGAAGTTTCGAAAAATATGCAGTCTCGATTGCAGGACGGCGGCTGCTGTGAGTGCACTTGTTTAAGGTGAAATTATGAAACTCGTCGAAGTGAATGCGGACTCGGGCCATGTCGACACCGTCACCAGTATCGCCGAACACAACGAAGCCACGGATTTCCGACTCGGCTATAAAGGCGAGGACGGGCGTCAGATCATGCGCATCCTGATTGCTGATAACCGGGCGCAGGCGGTACTGGATGCACTGCAGAAATCATTGGGGAATGATGGCGTATCGCGCATCGTCGTGATCAATGTGGAAACGACCCTGCCGCGTCCACCCGAGGCGGAACGCACCAAGGAGGAGACCGCGACCGCCATCCGTGAATCGCTCTATGAAGATATCGAAAAAATCACGCGGATGGATGTCAACTACATCATTCTCGTCATCCTCTCCACCATTGTCGCCGCTATCGGCTTGATCGAGAACAATGTGGCGGTCGTGATCGGCGGTATGGTGATCGCGCCGCTGCTCGGCCCAAATCTGGCGCTGGGCTTGGGTACGGCACTCGGTGACACCGGCCTGATGGGAAAAGCGCTGCGTGCCAACGGCACCGGTATCGGTCTGGCATTTCTGATCGCACTGATGATCGGGCTGATCTGGCCGGTGGATCTCAAGAGCCATGAGCTGATGGCGCGCACCGATGTCGGCATGGATTCGGTCGCCCTCGCCCTCGCTTCCGGCGCCGCGGCCGTACTGTCGATCACTACCGGGTTATCCAGCATACTGGTCGGCGTCATGGTGGCCGTGGCACTGCTGCCACCCACGGCCACGCTGGGTCTGATGCTCGGCGCCGGTCAATATCAGCATGCGCTCGGTGCGGCATTGCTGCTTGCAGTGAATATCGTGTGCGTCAACCTCTCTGCCAAGGTGGTGTTTCTGGCCAAGGGCATTCATCCCAGAACCTGGTGGGAAAAGAAGAAGGCAAAGCGCGCCATGAGCATCTATTTATTGATCTGGTTCGTCTCTCTTGCGGTACTCGTGGCGATAATTTACGTGCGCGAGATAAAGTAACCGCTGGATTAAGGGAACAAGTCTGTCCATACAAGGCGCACGGGTCACCCGCCCACCGGCAGCGGCCCATGCTGTTCACGGTAGGCAAAAAGCGCCATAATAGCTGCCGAGAACGTAGCCACATTGCATCGATACACAACATTTCCGCGTCGCCCTTGATCACCCACTGTAACTCGTCACTTTTTCAGGACCATACCGATGAATCTCTCTGTATCGCTGCCGGATCAGGCTCAGATGAAAATAGCCGTTCCGACTGTCAACGAACTGCACCTGGAACGGGAAATCTATTCAGAACTATTGCCTCTGGCGAGAGCCCGCGTGCTGGAACTGGGCTGCGGCAAGGCAGAGCATACCCGCAGCATTGCCGAGAACTGCCAGGTGGAATCCATCCTGGCGCTGGAAGTGGATGCCGTGCAGCATGCCGATAACCTGCGTAATCCGGCCCCGGCCAATGTGCAATTCGGCACGGGCGGCGCGGAAGCGATACCGGCTCCCGACAGTCACTTCGACATTGTGATGATGTTCAAATCGCTGCACCACGTACCTATAGCGTTGATGGATCAGGCGCTGGGCGAGATCCACCGCGTACTCAAGCCCGGTGGCCTCGCCTATTTTTCCGAACCGGTGTATGACGGTGAATTCAACGCCATCTTGAGGCTCTTTCACGACGAAAAGACGGTACGGGAAGCGGCCTTCGCCGCGTTGCAGCGCGCCGTCGCCACCGGTCTGCTCGAACTGGCCGACGAACGCTTCTTCAGCGTGACGAACCATTTTGACGACTTTGTGCATTTCGAGCAGCGGATTCTGAAGGTGACGCATACGCAACATGCACTGTCACCCGAACTGTATCAACAGGTACAGGAGAAGTTCCTCGGCCACATGACCCCGCAAGGTGTGGATTTCAGGATGCCGATGCGCGTGGACCTGCTGCGCCGGCCGCGTTGAGACACTCAATGGGGCGGGGTGCCCACCCTGCCCTCAGTAGTCGATACTGATAACGTGTGCCTGAATCTTACTGTCCACAGGCCCTGTCCCGAAGCGCCGTGCGATCGCCTCCGCCGCGATTTCTGTCGCAACGTCGAGCCGCGTGGCATCGCGCGCATCGATCTCGTTGCGCAGAGGTGTCCCCTGACAGTACGCGAAGGCCGGGGCCCACGCGGATTTTGCCTGACTGCGTGCCGTCACCGCGCTGATCTGCGCTGACGCGGAAAATCCGCCAATCGCCAGATCCCGTCGGATGGTCGAAACATCGCAATAACCGTGAGGGGTGCGCGCCAGGAAGCGCGGCGGATCTTCGGGAAACAGTTCCTCGAGCGCCGTCGTCACGACATCGGCGAATTCGTTTTCCTCGATCCGGTCCCACACATTGAAAATGAAAACGCCACCCGGTCTCAGCACGCGGCGCGCCTCCGCGAACGCCCGGGGCTTGTCGGGAAAGAACATCGCCCCGAACTGACAGATGACAGCATCAAAGCTGCCATTCTCGAACGGCAGTTGCTCGGCATTCGCCTGCCGCCACTGCACAGGGCGCACCGTGTCGAGCGCGGCGGCATGATCCAGCATCGGTTGATTCAGATCCGTGGCGACGATGGCGACGCTCTCGGGCAGGACTCTCGCCAGACAACGCGTCACCACACCCGTACCGGCGGCAATCTCGAGTACGCGCTTTAGCGGTCTCGTGGCAAGCCGCAGCGCCAGATCCTGACAGTAGGGTTCGAAGATCAGCGGCACCAGAAACGTTTCGTAAACCTTTGGAATCGAACCGACGAAAACTTTATCGCTATCGTGAGTGTGCATCGCATTCACCTGAGTTGGTGGAAATCCCCTGGTTAAGAACATTCGCGTTCATATGCCGCAGCCATCGCTGGCACGGCCTTTAGTGACGACTTAGATTACTCGCGCGTCATACCCCGAAAAGCCTAGAGATGCTCTGATTATTGAGTATTACATAATCGCATTACATAGTTTCATCGATACCGAAACATCCCCCACCCTCTCCCCGGCCCTCCCGCCCTGGCGGGAGAGGGGGCTCCCCTCGCCCCGCTCGCGGGGAGAGGGACAGGGAGAGGGGCGTGTTAGTGTCAGCTGAATTGGTAATGCTCAATAATTGTATTTGCCGCAGAGGCACAGAGAACGCAGAGAATTGTTCTTGTTGAATATCATTAATTTTCCTCTGTGTCCGCTGTGCCTCTGCGGCTTAAAGTGAATACATCAGATGTTCCCTAGAAAATTCGACGGGAACATCACCAATCACAACACGAGGCATAGGACAGTATTCGCCTAATCTACGCGATTTCAAGTGCCCGAAGGGTAGCCGCCTCATAACGCGCCGGCAGTCAGCCGCCTGGCCGTTTGAAACCTTTGCGTGCGCGCTCGACTTTTACCCTGATCACGCAGTCCTCGACATGGTCGTTAATCAGCCCCATAGCCTGCATGAAGGCATACACGGTCGTCGGCCCGACGAACTTCCAGCCCTGCTTTTTCAGATCCTTTGACAAGGCGATCGATTCGGCGGAAGTCGATGCAGTCTGCGGTTTTGCTAGCGCCTTCGCAGCAGGCTCGTAACACCAGATGAAGGTCGCCAGCGAGCCTTCCCGCTTGACGAGTTCCTGAGCCTGCCGCGCATTATTGATGACCGCCTCGATCTTGCCCCGATGGCGGACAATGCCTTCGTTCTTGAGCAGTCGGTCGATGTCTCGCTGGGTGTAGCGCGCAATCCTGTCGAAGTCGAAATCATGAAAGGCGGTGCGGAAGTTTTCACGCTTGGCGAGGATGGTGCGCCAGCTAAGCCCGGATTGAAAACCCTCCAGACTCAATTTCTCGAACAGGCGGCGATCATTACCGACCGGAAAACCCCATTCAGTATCATGATAGTCGAGAAAATCCGGTGCGGCACTGCACCAAAGGCAACGTGACTTGCCGTCGGGCCCCGCAATCGTTGTGCTCATGCTGATTCCTCGCGTCGAAATTGGAGGTGATGGGCGTAATTCGGTGAGCCGTGCCCATGAATTTGGAACTGAAGTAGTCGATTAACAAGGTTCTCCAGCGGCATTCTGGTTACACCTAACGCCTAATCTCACAGGCAACCAGCTCGCGCAGCGGGCTGGTTGACCTGTGCAGTACATTGCCAGTTGCGGATTCAATACATGGTACTGCCATTCCTTGTCTCATTTGGCCCTTTTGTATGGTGTCCCAATGCTCAATGATCTTTCCGTCCACGTCGAACCGGAAGAAGTCCATCGTGACATCTTCTTCATGGCCCGGCCAAGTGCGTCTTGTTATGGCGCTGGATGAATCCATTGCCCGATACCAAGCGCATTCATGACGAGTTCCACGGACAGCGCAGCCAGAATCATACCCATCACTCGCGTCAGAATGGAAGCGCCAGCAGTCCCGGTAATCTTGAGTATCTGGTCGGAGAGCAAAAGCAGAATAAGCGTGACAGCGAGTACACCGAGCATTATCACCGCAGTGACAATCTGCACAGATATCGGGTGGACGTGATTGTCAGTGAGAAGTATTACAGCAAGTATCGCACCCGGCGTAGCGGTTGCCGGAATGGCCAAGGGAAAAACCGCTATGTCGTGCTCAGGTTCTTGTGTCGCCTGTTGGGAATTGGAACTGAATAGCATTTGCAGGCCAAAGAGAAAAAGGATAATTCCTCCGCCAAGTTGAAAAGACACCATACGGATGCCCATTGCACTCAGAAGCACCTGTCCTATAACGATTGATCCAATTAAAATCACGGCAGCATATGCGATGGCTTTGAAAGCTGTTCGCCGACGCTCGGCAGGAGACAAACGTGCGGTAAGGACTGCAAACAGCGCCATGGTTCCGATAGGGTCAATCGTGGCCCAGATGATGAGAGCATCCTGTATGAGCTTTTCGATCATGATGATTCGACAGTCAAAGCGTCATGACGTGGGTCTAATGGACTGCGCACTTTTGCGCGGCCCCGCTTTAGTGCTGGATTATGCATTGATTGCTCGAAGCTCCGTACTAGCCTCGCGCAACACAAATAGTGCCGAGCGCAGAAAAAGGGCAGAAAGTGTCAACCCAACCAGGATATCGGGCCAGCCTGAATCGGTGAACCATACTCCTCCGGCGGCAACCAAGACCGAGACATTCGCAATAATGTCGTTGCGAGAACACAGCCAAACGGAACTCATGTTTATGTCATCGGCTCGATGCCGCCACAGCAAAAGTAGACATACACTATTCGCGGCAAGCGCGAGCAAGCCAATAGCGCCAATGGCCCCGAACACTGGAACATGCGGAAAGAGAATACTGTAAATCGCTTGCCCGAGAACGAAAAGACCAAACGCCGCCATAATGCCACCTTTAAACAGGGCTGCAATGGCTTTCATTCTCGCGCCACGCGCGACAACGTAAATACTGAACCCGTAAACCAAGGCATCGCCGAACATGTCCAGAGAGTCGGCCACCAGCGAGACAGAGCCCGAGATTAATCCTGCTGTAAGTTCCACTACAAACATAACAGCATTTATTACCAGCACTATCTTTAGAACCGCACTTTGACGATTAAGAAGCCCCTCAAGTTCGCAAGCTTTGTCGTGACAACAATTTGTCATTAATCTTTCCTCAATGCACAACGATGCAAATCACCGGGTGCTAAATGATGCAGAGCGAAACGGCGCAGTGCTACGCAGTACGTGTGCATTTTCTTTATTAGGTCATTTCTCAAGCTCGTATCCATGGTTAATTTAATTCTTCGCTAGTACAATTATTACGGCCACCAGAACACCACCCGCCAGTGCAACAAAAGCATATTTCTTACGTTCTTGCTCTGCTTTAGGTAAGAGATGTGTTGCTCCTACATAAATCAGTGCACCAGCGGATAGTGATAACAAAGAGCCTAGTAAGGGTTGATCAATTTTTTTAGTGCGCGCCCTGTGAATAGGTTAATTCATAACTATGCGAATAGACCTCGAAGATGAGGCCAAAGGGATCTTCGACGTAGCACATCTTATAGGGCTTCTCGCCAGGGTAATATTCGCGGATACCAACGCCGATTATTGCTGCTATCTATAGAACTTTCATGCTGCGCATGATCTCTTATGCAATCCAACAGTGTAGTACACCGCTTACGCAGTATTGAGTGATAATCAGCGGCAGCCTATAGTGCGAACGATGGAATCCGCCTAGCATTATTTTTGCCTGCAGAGGTTTCCGGGCTGGATGCCCGTTTTCACAACAAGGAGTGGCGCCATGTCAGAGTCCCTTTTGCAGCATCCCGATGCTGCTTCGCGTTTTTTTGATAACTATATGATTCTGCTCGGCAAGCATAAGATACCGAAGAAGCAGCGCAGCTGGTATGTCAAGCATGTCGAGGATTTCATTAAGGCGCAAAACGGGCTCAAGATCAAGCGCCGTTTCGGGACTGATATCAGCGCATACTTCACGATGCTAGCCTGCCAGAATCGCCTTCAAGAAATGATCTATACGCATTAGTTGAATCGTCCGGGTGTTGGCGTATTCAGTCCGTTGGACCGGAAGGAAGGGATGTCCTGAAAAGCAAAAGCATGTGGATAAAATTATTCAAGGAGCCAGAGCCGGGTATTGATTTCCCTCACCATGGCCCTCTCCCTGAGGGAGAGGGGATATTCTGCCTGCGGTTTTGCTGGCCACAATGAGAAGTATTATTTCCGGCCGCCACCGGCCTTCTTGCCTGCCGGCACCGCGCCCGGCACTTCCACGCCCTGGCTGTGCAGGTAGTCTTCGTAGTTGCCGTTGAAGTTCACGACGCCGGTAGCGCTGAGTTCGATGATGCGCGTCGCCAGTGAGGAGACAAACTCGCGGTCGTGGCTGACGAACAGCAGTGTGCCCGGATAGTTTTCCAGCGCGGTATTGAGCGATTCAATGGATTCCATGTCCAGATGGTTGGTGGGTTCGTCCATGACCAGGATGTTGGGTTTCTGCATGATCAGCTTGCCGAACAGCATGCGGCCTTCTTCGCCGCCGGAGATGATCTTCACGGATTTGTTACCGTCGTCGGTTGAAAACAGTAGGCGGCCGAGCGTGGCACGCACGGCCTGCTCGTCGTCGCCGGGGGCTTTCCAGTGGCTCATCCACTCGAACAGCGTCATGTCGGTGGCGAAGTCGTCGGTGTGATCCTGTGCGAAGTAGCCGATGTCGGCGTTCTCCGACCATTTGACATTGCCATGCTGCGGCTCCATTGCCTTGACCAGCGTGCGCAACAGCGTGGACTTGCCGATACCGTTGGGGCCGATGATGGCGACGCGTTCGCCGACTTCGATCATCATGTTCAGGCCGCTGAACAGCGGCACGCCGTCGTAACCCTGCGCCAGACCATCCACTTCCAGCGCCAGACGAAACAGCTTCTTGTTCTGATCAAAACGGATGAACGGGTTGATGCGGCTCGACGGCTTGATGTCTTCGAGCTTGATCTTCTCGATCTGCTTGGCGCGCGAGGTCGCCTGCTTGGCCTTGGAGGCGTTGGCGGAGAAGCGGCTGACGAAGCTCTGCAGGTCGGCAATCTGCGCCTTCTTCTTGGCGTTGTCGGCATACTGCTGTTCGCGCACCTGCGTGGACGCAGTCATGTACTCGTCGTAGTTGCCGGGATAGACGCGCAGTTCGCCGTAATCGAGGTCGGCCATGTGCGTGCAGACGCGGTTCAGAAAGTGTCGGTCGTGTGAGATGATGATCATGGTGCTGTTGCGCTCGTTGAGCACTTCCTCGAGCCAACGAATGGTGTTGATGTCGAGGTTGTTGGTCGGCTCGTCGAGCAGCATGATGTCGGGATCGGCGAACAGCGCCTGCGCCAGCAGGACGCGCAGCTTCCAGCCGGGCGCCACGGCGCTCATCAGCCCGGAGTGCTGTTCGATGGGAATACCGACGCCGATCAGCAGTTCACCGGCGCGGGCCTCGGCGGTGTAGCCGTCCAGCTCGGCGAACTCCACTTCCAGATCGGCGACCCTCATGCCCTCGGCCTCGCTCATCTCGGCCAAACTGTAGATACGGTCGCGCTCCTGCTTCACTTCCCAGAGCCGGACATGGCCCATGATGACCGTGTCGATCGGCGTGAAATTCTCGAAGGCGAACTGATCCTGGCGCAGTTTGCCGATGCGCTCATTGTTATCGACCGAAACATTGCCCGCCGTCGGCTCTAAATCGCCGCCCATGATCTTCATCAGCGTGGACTTGCCACAGCCGTTGGCGCCGATCAGGCCGTAACGGTTGCCATTGCCGAATTTGACCGAGATGTTTTCGAACAGGGGCTTGGCCCCGAACTGCATAGTGATGTTGGCTGTGGCTAACACGGTGTAAATCCAGAGTTGTAGTGACGTAAAGCGCGCTATTGTCTCACAGATGGCACTCCACTGCCTGTCTCATCTGGCGTATAATTGCCACCAGCATCCGCTCCGCCCCCTTCTCAGGTTCACCCATGTCCATAGACACTGCCATACGCTTCGCGGAGTTAGGTCTCGCCACTCCGATCCTCAAGGCCGTCGAAGAAGTCGGCTACGAAGCCCCCTCGCCCATCCAGGCCCAGTCCATTCCACCGCTATTGGCAGGCCGCGACCTGCTCGGCCAAGCCCAGACCGGCACCGGCAAGACCGCCGCCTTCGCGCTGCCGCTGCTGAGCCGCCTGGATGTCGCGCTCAAGCAGCCGCAGATTCTGGTGCTGACACCGACCCGCGAACTCGCCATCCAGGTCGCCGAGGCCATGCAGAAATACGCGCGCCATCTGAAAGATTTCCACGTGCTGCCAGTCTACGGCGGCCAGGGCATGGACACGCAGTTGCGCATGCTGAAACGCGGGGTGCATGTCGTAGTGGGCACACCAGGCCGTATTCAAGATCACCTGCGGCGCGGCACGCTGAAGCTCGACCGTCTCAGCACACTTGTCATCGACGAAGCCGATGAGATGCTACGCATGGGCTTCATCGACGACGTCGAACAGATTCTCGAACACACGCCGACGGAAAAGCAGGTGGCATTATTCTCCGCCACCATGCCGAGTGTGATCCGGCGCGTCGCCGGCAAATACCTGCGCGACCCGGTCGAGATTCGCATCCAGTCCAAGACCAGCACTGTCGACACCATCACCCAGCGCTATTGGCAAGTCACCGGCGTGCACAAGCTCGACGCGCTGACGCGCATGCTCGAAGTCGAGACGTTCGACGGCATGCTGATCTTTGTACGCACCAAGAGCGCCACCGTTGAACTGGCGGAAAAACTCGAAGCGCGCGGTTTTTCCTGCGGCGCGCTGAATGGCGACATGACGCAGGTGCTGCGCGAACGCACCGTCGACCGATTGAAAAAAGGCACGCTCGATATCGTCATCGCCACTGACGTCGCGGCGCGTGGCCTGGACGTGGAGCGCATCAGCCACGTGGTGAACTACGACATCCCCAACGACACCGAATCCTACGTGCACCGCATCGGCCGCACCGGCCGGGCCGGTCGCAAGGGCGTGGCTATCCTGTTCGTGTCACCGCGTGAAAAGCGCATGCTGCGCGCCATCGAGACCGCCACGCGCCAGACCATCACGCCGATGCAGTTGCCCAGCCACGAAGACATCGCCGATCACCGCATCGCGCAGTTCAAGCAGACCATCAGCGAAGTAATAGAAGCGCAGGAACTGGGCAAGTTCGCGGCGGTGATTTCCAGCTATCAGCAGGAACACAATGCCGACCTGACCGAGATCGCCGCCGCCCTCGCCTACCTCGTGCAGAAGGATCGCCCACTGACGCCGGCCTTCACCAACGAACCGGCGCCATTCGAAAAATCTACCGCTAGCACGCAGCGGGAGGAACGTCGGCCGGATACGCGCAAACCCCGGCGCGATGCAGAACGGCCGCGAGCGCAGGCGGACAAACCGCGCGCGGAAGCCTACACGCCCCGACCGGTCCGTGAATCAATCCCACCGCCAAGGCGTGACGAAGAGCGGCCGCGGCCGCCTGTGGATAGACCGCGCGCCGATGCCGTGGCGACACCTCGGCCGGCTCGTGATACCAGCCGCCCGCCACCGGAACGAAACCGACTTGACGTCTTCCGGCCCCCGGAATCCGGCATGGAGCGCTATCGCATCGAAGTCGGACTAGAACACGGCGTGCAGGCCAAAAATATCGTCGGCGCCATCGCCAACGAAGCGGAACTCGACAGTCAACACATCGGGCAACTGCGCCTGCACGAAACCTACAGCACCGTCGATCTGCCGGAAGGCATGCCCAAGGAAGTCTTCAAGCATCTGCGCAAGGTGTGGGTGTGCGGCCGGCAACTGGAGATCAGCGTGTACGGCGGCAATGATGCGCCAGGCAAGCCCACGACGAAAAAGCTGACGCTGCCGCCCAGAGACAAAAACTCCGATAAAGTCAGAACCAAATCGCGGACCAGTGCACCGCATCGCAAGAGTCCACCCAAGAAACGCGGCGCGCCGCGCAAGTGATACGCGGCGTATCCACAAAATAATGTGGGCTGAGCGCCCTGATAATCAGCACGCCTCATTGGAGATCAGCCCCCTCTCCCGGAGGGAGTCTATCCCCTTCCCCCGCTTGCGGGGAGAGGGTTAGGGAGAGGGGCCTTATCATGATCAGACCGAGTGCTCAGCGACGAGCTATCATCTTTGCGTCACTCCTGACAGACTCTCATAACAACAGAGCAACATCATGGCCACTAAGGCAACCATCTTCAAAGCCGATCTGCAGATCGCCGATATGGATCGCAATTACTATCAGACGCACGCACTGACCATCGCCCGCCATCCTTCGGAAACGGACGAGCGCATGATGGTGCGGGTACTGGCCTTCGCGCGCCACGCCGATGACGCGCTGAGCTTCAGCAAAGGACTCAGCACCGAGGATGAACCCGATTTGTGGCGCAAGGATCTGACCGGCGACATTGAATTGTGGATCGATCTCGGCCAGCCCGAGGAAAAGCGCATCCGCAAGGCGTGCGGCCGCTCCCGGCAGGTCGTCATCTACACTTACAGCGGTAACGGCGCAGACATCTGGTGGCACAAGATGCACACCGCACTCGAACGCCTGAAGAACCTGACCGTGATTGATCTGCCGTCGTACACCGTGCAGGCACTGGCGAAGCTGGCACAGCGCAACATGCAACTGCAATGCACCATTCAGGACGGACAAGTCTGGCTGGCCGATCAGAACGACAGCGTGCAAGTGGATCTGACGCAGCGCATGCACGCCTGAACTCCCCGGCTCACATCGTGGTGCCACGGAACGTTTCAGTTGCGCGCCGGTCTCCCTGGGGTGCATCTACCAAACCACGGCGATACCCTTCGAGATAGAAATTCGGCGGTAGCAATGCGTGCCCTGCTCACTTGGGACGGGCACCTGTTATCGACTGCCGCATCCGTTTGATGCGTTCTATTGCCGCAAAAATTGCCTCCCCTGTTTTTGTTCCCGGCGGCGGCGTTTCGCCAAAACGTTCATAGTGGAATTTGAAGCTAGTGCGATACGCCACGGTTGGCAACGATGAAAATGCCCGGGTCAGTCTCGCCTCCTTTATTTGCCCAAGTATCACGCGGTCATCGAGCGCATGCATCCACGACTCCATCGTCCACCAGGCAGGTATTACTGAAAATGCGATACGTGTTAAGAAAAAGCAATTGGTATCGACAAAGTATTCACCGTCAGATTCACTACAGAGTCCAAGCAGTGTTCCATCCAACCTGTGCAGATTTCTTGCCGAGGTGATGACGGCCGCCCCGGTCTTCTTATGCAAGGCAACCATCGTTGCAATGTGCTCAGGGCTGTACCAGTTGTCCGCGTCGAGGTAGGCGATGGCATCGAAGCCCTGACTGGTCGCCAGCACCGAACCCATGCCTCTCGGTGTATCGCCGTAGTCACCTAAGTTGACAGGCAGACGCAGATGTTGCGCATCCAGCGTATCCACCACCGATTGTGGCTGTCCATCCGCGATCAGTATGTGCGTACAGGGATGAGTTTGTGCCTTGACACTGTGGTGACACTCGAGCAACCACTCGTCCGGGGTCTTGTAATAGGGCGTAATCACCGCGACTTTCATTAAGAAGCCCTCTCTAATGCTCAATTATCAGGCCATCACAACACAGATTGACCCGCACCTGACACTCGAACAGGATATGCGTTCGCACACAAGCTGTAATTCAACGACCGTCACGCTGCGCGAGCAATGCCTTGAGGCGATCGATCTCCTCTTGCAGTTCGGCGACCTGCCATTCCAGGCGCTCGAGCCGTTGCGCATGGGCTTCCGGTACGACGCCCTGAGTGGCGGGCGCTACCGTGGATTGTTCCGGCGTAGCCGCCGCTCCACTGAAAAGCTGCCGATAACGTGACTCCCGCTTGCCGGGCTCGCGCGTCAGGCGCATGACGAAGGGCCCGTCATCGCGCTGCGTCAGGTGTTCGAGCACCGTCTCGACCGCATGCACGTCGTCGAATTTACAGAGTCTGTCGGTCCGGCTGCGTAATTCGCCCGGCGTCTGTGCGCCCCGCAGCAGCAACACACAGATGATGCCGAGTTCCTGCGCGGTGAATTTCAAGCCGCCGAATTCATTATTGCAGAACCGATGCTGGTATTTGGTTACCCGGCTGCCGAATCCGCTCTTGGCACTGGCCAGGCTTTTCTTGACGAGCCCATCGACGCTGGCCTGCACGTCGGTCTCGCCGAGTTCCATGACCGGCTCGCGATTGCTTTTCTGATTACAGGCGTTGACCAATGCATTGAGTGACAGCGGATACTGCTCCGGCGTGGTAATTTCCTTTTCGATAAGGCAACCGATCACGCGAGCCTCGTACTCGTCAAACTCGATAGTCACGACGCCGCTCCTTTCAATCCGGGTGGTATGCCAGCTACCCTTGCAGCAGTTTGTCCGCAACTGGCCTGGCATGGCAAGCGGGCCGGCGCCACGCTATCGTCCCGGGGCAGGACCGGCGTGCCGGTTGACGAGTTGCCGCTTCAGTTCGACGCGCAATTGTTTGATCTCGGCCTCGCGGCGCTGCGCCGCGGCACGGTCCGCCGCGAGCTCGTGATAGACCAGCACCACCGGTCGCCGGCCTCGGGTGTACTTGGCGCCCGTTCCGGCATTGTGCCTGGCGACACGGGCCGCGAGATCCGTCGCCACGCCGGTATAGAGACTGGCGTCGGCGCAACGCAGCATGTAGACGAACCAATCGCTCATGGCAGTGGGGAAGAGCTTCGCTGGTGATGCGGAAACACTATCGGTGCGATGTTAGCAGAGAATCCATTCTGCTTGCCCAGCACCGGTGCGGCAAGCTCATGCGACGGCGGCGCGCACCTATTCCTGCCACAGCATGGCCGGCACACGCGCAAAAAAAGACCCCGCCTCACGGCGGGGTCTTCAGTACCCAATTCTGCTTGCGCAGAGCGGTGGGTTCAGGCCGGCTTTACGTTTACAGCTGACGGACCTTTCGGGCCCTGTTCGACATCAAACGTTACCTGCTGGCCTTCGGCCAAGCTCTTGAAGCCGCTGCCCTGGATGGCGGAGTGATGAACGAATACATCCTTGCTGCCGTCCTGCGGGGTAATGAAGCCGAAGCCTTTGGCATCGTTAAACCACTTTACTGTTCCTGTCGTCACGGTAATACCTCGTAATAATAAAAGTAGAAATGCGTTGGTTTGCAGTTCATTCTTGGAAGAAAAATTACGGGATTGAATACCGAACCGACCACAAGAAGTGCACTCCAACGCGGACAATATACACCAACTCTACTCGATAGCCAGTTTTTTTACCCCTGAATGCCTCCCCAAAAGGGGCCGGAGCATGACTCCCGGCCGGTCCCGACAGCCGATACCGTCCGGTATTCAGTCCTTGGGCTTCAGCAGGGACTTCAGATCGGCAAACGGGTTGTGCTTGGAAACCGGACCGGATTTACCGGCAGACGTCGCGGCAACGGGCGTTACCGGGTCGAGGTAACGGGCATGTTCGTTGTCGTGGCAGTACAGACACAGCAGCTCCCAATTGCTGCCGTCGGCGGGGTTGTTATCGTGATTATGGTCGCGATGGTGAACGGTCAGTTCCTGAAGATTCTCACGGGTAAACTCGCGCCGGCAGCGCCCGCAGATCCAGGGGTAGAGCTTGAGGGCCTGGGCGCGGTAATCCTGCTCGCGCGCCTCCCGGTTGCGCTGGGCATCGGCGACGATTTTGTTGAGCCGGTCGGCATCGGAGCTGGTTTTTTTTGGCGGCATGGGAATGCATCAATCATCCGGGAACGGGTGGCGATTATAACGCCGCCCGACCCCGTGGTCAGTAATACGCTATTCGTGCCGCAGCGCCTCGATCGGGTCCAGGCGGGCGGCCTGGCGGGCCGGGAAGTAGCCGAACACGACCCCCACCGCGGCCGCGAACAGAAAGGCCAAGGCGACAATGCCGGGATTGAGTACGAAGGGCACGCTTAAAATCAGTGCGCCCGCCCCCGCGGCGGCCAGACCCAGCGCGATGCCCAGCAACCCGCCCAGCGAGGACAGCACCACCGCCTCGACCAGAAACTGCGTCAACACTTCACGCTCCAGGGCACCGATGGCCAAACGGATGCCGATCTCGCGGGTGTGCTCGGTGACCGATACCAGCATGATGTTCATGATGCCGATGCCGCCGACCAGCAGACTCACCGCCGCCACCGCGCCCAGCAGCGCGGTCAGAATCTTGGTGGTGCCGGTCAGGGTGCTGACCAGTTCCTGCATGTTCATCACATTGAAATCGTCGTCGCCGCCCGGCGCGATATGGCGCCGCTCGCGCATCAGGCGTTCGATATCGGCCTGGGTTTTTTCCGTGCTCGCGCTGTCGCGGGCCGAGACCTGTATCGAACTGACATCGTTATTGCCGGCGATGCGGCGCTGCACGGCGCGGATCGGCATCAGTACGAAATCGTCCTGATCGCTGCCGAACGTCGACAGCCCCTTGGAGGCCAGCAGACCGATCACCTTGCAGGACAATTGCTTCAGGCGGATGGTGCTGCCCAGCGGGTTCTGACCGCCGAACAGTTCCCGGCGCACCGTGGTGCCGAGCAGGCACACCGCCTGGCCGGCACGCACCTCGCCGTCGCTGAAGGCACGGCCGTCCAGCAGCGACCAGTCACGCACCTGCAGGTAGGCGTTGTCGCTGCCGTACACCACGGTCGACCAATTGGTATTGCCGTAGATCGCCTGCGTCGCCTGACTGACCAGCGGCGCCACGCCCGCCACGCCGTTGATGTCGCGCGCGATGGCCTGGGCATCCTCGAGCTTGAAAGGTACGGCCTCACCGCGGGTACCGCCCGGGCCGTGCATGCCCTGCCCGGGACTTACCTGCAGCAGATTACTGCCCAGACTGGAGATATCGGCCGTCACTTTCGCGGTAGCGCCGTTGCCGAGCGTCACCATGGTAATCACCGCCGCGACGCCGATGACGATGCCGAGTACCGTCAGCGAGGAGCGCATGGCATTGCGGCGGATGGCGCGCAGCGCGAGCAGGATCGCGTTCCAGACCATTTACGCGCTCCCCGCCGGCTCGCTGTCGATACGGCCGTCACGAAAATGAATGGCGCGGTGCGCAAAGGCCGCCATGTCCGGCTCGTGCGTCACCATCACCACCGTGATGCCACGCGTGGCGTTGAGCTCCTTGAGCAATTCCATGACTTCACGGCCGCGCGCGGAATCGAGATTGCCGGTGGGTTCGTCGGCGAACAGAATCTGCGGGTCACTGACGATGGCGCGCGCGATGGCCACACGCTGCTGCTGACCACCCGACAACTCACCCGGTGTATGCGTCTCCCAGCCCGTCAGGCCGACCGCGGCCAGCGCCTGCCGGGCGCTCGCATGGCGCTGCTCCGCGGGCAGTCCGCGATAGATCAGCGGCAACTCGACATTCTCCAGCGCCGTGGTGCGATTCAGCAGGTTGAAACCCTGAAACACGAAGCCGAGATAATTGCGCCGCAACAGTGCGCGCTGATCGCGACTCAACGCACCGACTTCAACACCTTCGAAAAAATAGTCACCGTTGGTCGCGGTATCAAGACAGCCGAGGATATTCATGCAGGTGGACTTGCCCGAGCCGCTCGGCCCCATCACCGCGACGAACTCGCCGCGCCGGATGTCGAGATTGATGTCGCGCAGCGCCGTCATGGCCGCCTGACCCGTGCCATACACCTTGCTGACTGCGCGCAGCGCAATCACAGGCCGATCGGCCGGCTGCGCACTCACGGCTTCGCGCTCACGGCATCGGTCAGCAGTTCCGTGCCGTCCTGCACCGCGCCTTTCAGAATCTCGGTATTCGTGCCGTCCGTGACACCGACCGTCACCGCAATCGCAACCGGCTGACCGTCACGCAGCGTCCAGACCTGCTGCTGTTTTTCCAGACCCTTGCCGGCTGCCGTGGTGCCCCCGGTTTTTTGCATGCGACTGGGGCGGCGCGGCAGCAGAAAACCCATCAGACCGCCGCGTGCATCGCCCGCGACTGCCGTGGACGGCGGCGTGAAACGCAGTGCCGCATTCGGCACCAGCAAGGCAGCGCTGAGCTTCTGTACTGTTATCGTTGCGGTCGCGGTCATGCCCGGCCGCAGTGACAGATCCGTGTTGTCGACATTGAGCAGGGTTTCATAGGTGACCACACCACTGACGGTCTTGGCGCCGTAACGCACCTCGGTAATGCGCGCCGGGAACTCGCGGTCCGGATAGGCATCGACCGTGAAGCTGGCCGCCTGGCCCTTCTGCACCCGGCCAACATCGGCCTCGTCGACATCGACGTGCAGTTCCATCTTGGTCAGATCCTCGGCCAGGGTGAACAGCACCGGCGCCTGCAGGGAAGCGGCCACGGTCTGGCCCGGCTCGACCGTGCGCGTCAGCACCATGCCGTTGATCGGCGAACGAATCACCGCCTTGGACAGATCGGTTTCATTGACCGACAGTGTCGCCTGCGCCTGCGCCGCCGTGGCGCGCGCACTGGCCGCGTCGGCCTGTGCGCGCGCCAGTGTCGCCACGGCCGCATCGATGTCCTGTGCGGACGGCACCTTGTTGCCGCTCAATTCACGCACGTGACGCAAACGCGCCAGATCGCTGCCGGATTGCTTGACCGTGGCGTCCGCCTGCTCGACCTTGGCCCGTGCCGCTGCCAGCGCGGCGCGCGACTGCGCGGCCTGCGCCTCCAGCTTGCTGGTATCGAGTCGCGCCAACTCCTGACCGACCTTGACGCGATCATTGTAATCGGCCACGACGCTCTTGATGATGCCCGACAACTCGCTGCCGACCTCGACCTGATTGGTCGGTTGCAGATTGCCGGTCGCCGTCACCGTGATGGTCAGCGCACCACGATGCGCTTTCGCGCTCGTGTATTGAATCGGCGCGTTGCCGTTGCGTGTGCCCCAGGCTATCAGCAGCGCAATCATCACGACCGCCGCCCCCAGCCAAAGCAAGCGGGATTTACCGTGCCGAACCGCCGCTGGCTTGTCGAGACCCAGCGTACGCGCCACCTCGGCAGTCTGATCTGTTTTGTCGTTTTGCATCATTGCGCCTATCGTAAGATTAGATACTCACAGGGCACGCTCAGCCCGGGCTACTCGGTGTCCAGCCGCCGCCGAGCGCCTTGTATAAACGAACCAGGTCCGCGGTGACCGCGCCTGCGCTGACCGCGAGCTGGTCCTGTAACGACAACTGCGCGCGCTGCGTTTCCAGCACCACCTGGAAATCGACCAAGCCCGCCGTGTATTGATCCAATGCCAACGTTGCCGCGTTCTGCGCGGCGGTCGCGCCCGCCTGCAGTGCACTATACCGGTGCTGTTCCTGCCCATAGGCGACCAGCGCATCCTCGACATCCTGCAAGGCGACAAGCAGCGTCGACTCGTAGGTGGCCAGCGCCTGTTCCTGCAAGGCGTTCTGCACTGCAATCGTCTGGCGAATCCGCCCGGCATTGAAGATCGGCTGGGCGAGATTGGCACCGATGCTGGTACCGCGCGCGGCCGTCGTGAACAGATTGCCGGCCGACAGTGCTTGCCAGCCGATCGAACCGAGCAGAGAAAAATTCGGATACTGTGCGGCGCTGGCCACGCCTACCCGCGCGGTCTGCGCGGCGAGTTGGCGCTCGGCGCGGCGTACATCCGGCCGTTGGCGCAGTACGTCGGCCGGCACGCCGACGGCCAGCGTCAGTGGTGTCACCGGTATCGGCGCGGGCGTGATAAGCAGCGTCGCCACAGCACCGGGCGGACGGCCGGTCAGCACCGCGAGTCGATTCATCGCCTGCGCCAACGAGGTGCGCAAGGTCGGTAACTGTGCGCGGCTCTGTTCCAGGGCGTACTTCGCCTGCTCGGTGTCGAGCGCCGTGCCGAGTCCCGCCTGGTAGCGCCAGCCGCTGATGTCGCTGCTCTCCGCCTGTGCGGCAAGACTCCCCTCGGCAACGGCGATGCGTTGCTGCAAGGTGCGCACATCCACATAGTTCAAAGCGACTTCGGCCAGCAGGCTGACCAGCACATCATGCAATTGCTCTTCGCTGGCCTGTACGTCGGCATCGGCCGCCTGCACCGCGCGGCGTGTGCCGCCGAACAAATCGAGTTCCCATTGTGCATCGAGATCGGCCGAATAGAGGTTACGCGCACCGACGCTGCCCGTACCGATCTGGGCGTTGTTGTGGCTGCGGGTGGCTGACGCGTTGGCGTCGAGGCTCGGATAGAAAGCCGCCGCCGCAACACCGCGACTGGCCCTGGCCGCAAGGATATTGGCGCGTGCCACCGCGAGATCACGATTGCCGGCAACGGCCTGTGTGATGAGTTGCGTCAGCACCGGATCGTGCAGCGTTTGCCACCATTGCGCCAACACTTGCGGGTCGGTGGCCGTTGCGTTCAAGCCGTCTTGCAGATCGGCATGCCAGGATGCCGGCGTGGCAGCGTGGGGTGCGACATAGTCCGGACCGACCATCACGCAACCGGCCAGCGTCAGCGCCAGCACCGGCACCAGCCAAGGTCTTGGTCTTGCGTAAACGGTGAATTGTGAAGACATCGGGAGATCGTTACCGGAGCCGGCTTCGTGATCCGGTCAGCATGATGCGGGATGAAGCCGGGCAGGCAAGCCGTTGCACGGGATAGTGGACAAGGCTAGCGCCTGCGTACCCGACGCGATAGCTGCCGGCGGGATCGGCAAGCGTTCCGGAAAATTGTCGCCGTTCACGAAGCACGTCCCAGCATGCGGCGCAGTGTCGCATCGCGGGCGAAGAAATGATGCTGCAATGCCGCGCCGACATGCACCACCAGCAAGGCGATCAGTGTCCAGGCCAGCGTTTCGTGTACCTCGCTCAGTATCTCCCCCAGTTCCTTGCTCGGTGCCAGTAAGGGCGGCAATGTAAACAGCCCGAAGAAGGACACCGGGTGATCGCCCGCGGACGACATCGCCCATCCGGACAAGGGCAACGCCAGCATCGCTGCCATCAACAATATATGCAACAGCCGCGCAATCCTGTGCTGCCAAACTGGTGCCGCTCCCACCGGGCCCGGCCGGGAATTGCCGAGGTACCAGCCGATACGTACCGCGCCCAATATCAGTACCAGCACGCCAAATGATTTGTGGATGTCGAACAGCTGGCCCTTCCAGGGCCCCTTGGGCAGATCCGCCATATAGAGGCCGAGACTCAGCATGCCGATAACCAGCAGCGCAGCAAGCCAATGATTGGTGATTGAGACGAGGCCGAAACGTCTGTCGTTGTTGAGCAGTTGCATGAGGGTGTCCTGTCAAGGTCATGGCACGTCACCGACAGCTTCGCCGGTTTCGGTCCTATTCGGAAGATATTCTACCTGTCTCGACTTGCAATTACAGATCGGAATTCAGCTCGGCATTGCCTCGGTCGGAATTTCAGCTTTCAATTAGAAAAGCCCATCCGTGATTCCCGCCGCTGAACTTGCCGTGGTTAACCTGGCACCCTGCTGTTCCTGATTATAGCTTCGCTCAGCCACGTTGAGGTGATTGATGAGCACGTGTGAAATCAGATTGACGCCAATTCCCGCGAACACGGCCGGGAGCAGATAAAGAGCCATGGATAACTCCCCGTTGAATATCCTGTCATCCAGGACTGATGGCGTCGTCACAGCCATATCCCTGAGAGTCATGAGCAGGAACACATCGATCCCTGACAATACGATCAGTAGCATAGCGAATATCAACACTGACAGCCGCGATATGGAACTGCTCTTCAGCAATAATCCATAGATACCAGCCGGCATGACAAGCGAGAGCAAGACCAGTGTAAAGAACTCCCACTCAAGGAAAACGCTTTGCATCATGGTTGCTCGTTACCTGCTGTTACTGGAGATTGCCGAGTGACTTCTGATTAATCGGATACAGTCATTATCAAGCCTGGCCCATGAGAGTTTCCATACCGGCGACGGACCGGCACGGAAACCCATTCCGGGAAATTGCTTCAATCCTGTTACTGATCAGACCCGCCGCGACGTTTCTGCATCTGCTCGCGTTGCGCCGGTGTCAGCACCTTGTCGATCTCGGACTGCATTTGCGTACGCAACATGATCATGTCCGCCATATCCTTGCCTTGTGCATCCGCCAGAGTGCGTACCTTGTTCTGATCGGCATCGCCCTGCACGGTGAGCGTCCGTAGCTGTTTGCGATTATCCTCCATGCGGTCACGCAGCGTGCGCATCTCGGTCTGATGCTTGTCGGTAATGGCACGCACCGCGTCGCGCTGCTTACTATCCAGATTCAATTTCCGCGTCATATGCTCGATACGCGCCTCGGGGTCGCCGTGCCGGCCGCTCATGCCGCCCCGGTCATGCCCACAGTCGCCTTGCGAGCCCATGCCACGCGCGAAGGCCGGTACTGCGGCGGCCAGGCTGCCTGCCAGTACGGCGCTGATGATTACGGTAGTTGTCGTGTGTTTCATGGTGAAGTCCTCCAGTCAGATATCTCAAGGTGCGTTATCGCACCGGTGACGTTACTTTAGGCGTGGACCGCGTAAGTCTGGGTCTGGTTCCTGTAAATCTGTGTAAATACACCGCCTGCCGACTGTCTGACGGTGCCCGCGCTGTGGCAGACTGTGGCACATGACAAGCACCCCCGACAGCTCTGGAGCCAGATGATGGCCGATATCCTCCTCGCGGACGATGATGTCGAGCTGTGCGAAATGCTCACGCAATACCTCACTGCCGAGGGCTTTACGGTGGAAGCGGTGTATGACGGCGCGGCCGCATTGGCACGTGTCGACAGCGGCCACTTCGATCTGCTGGTGCTCGATGTGATGATGCCGCACAAGAATGGCTTCGATGTGCTGCGCGAATTGCGCGCTTATACGCAGATGCCAGTGCTCATGCTCACCGCGCGTGATGAGGATGTAGACAGCATCATCGGCCTGGAGCTGGGTGCCGACGACTATCTGGCCAAGCCCTGCAACCCGCGCGTGCTGGTGGCGCGCATCCGTGCCGTCCTGCGCCGCACCGAGTCGCATTCGCCGCTGACGGAAACGCTGCGTTTCGACGATCTGGAGATGCAC
>JBBQDK010000005.1:0-43233 GCA_038319625.1 Gammaproteobacteria bacterium | reverse complement strand
GCCAGATAGACGGACGGAGCTGTCGGCGTGCTTGCCTTGGCATTGGCGTCTTTCTTGTCCGACTTGGCGCCGTGCTTGCCCGCTTCCTTGCTCTTTGCCCCGGCGGCGGAATCGCTACTGCCGGCGGCGGATTTATGCATGAAATACCATGCGCCGGTGCCGATACCACTCAGCAGCACAACTGCGGCAACGGCGATGATTATGATCTTCTTCATCCCGCCTTTCTTTTCCGGCGCCGCCTGATTGGTAACGTCGAGATCCAGATCTTCTTCGGTCTTGGCCATTGTGATCGCCCTGAAATAAACAACTCAGGTCAGATTCAGCAAGAGCCATGCCATGGGTGCCAGAAAAAGTTTCCTTCTGAAGAACAGCAACATGCATACCGTATTCAGGGAGCCGACAGGACTTTGACTGATTGGCGAGGCACTCCCTAGCCGGAAACTTGGCAGTGTCGCCGCCCACGGCTCCGGACGCCGCTGTCAGGACGGACGCCATAATCTATGGTGGGGGAATAGTGACGTGACTGCGAAGGAGTGGGACCCGCGTCCGCAGCCGGGTTCAATCGGCGAGTGGTACAACCATTGCGAAGCGCAACGCGGCGGCAGGTCAGGCCATCAAGGCGGGTTCAGTTCAGCTGCCCGTGCCATGGCGAATCGGTCAACCACAGCCCCAGCCCTTCGTGCGTGAGGGGATGGCTGATGTGATAACCCTGCACGGCATCACAGCCCAGTCCCTCGAGCAAATCCCAGGCATAGCTGGTCTCGACGCCTTCGGCGATCACCTTGTAACCGAGATTGTGACCGAGATCGATGATGGAACGCACGATGACATTGTCGTTGTCGACCTTGGCGACATCGATCAGGAACGACTTGTCGATCTTGAGTGTATGGATAGGCAATTGACGCAGGTACGACAGGGAGGAATATCCGGTGCCGAAATCGTCGATGGCCACCGCGACGCCGAGCCGGTTGAGGCTGTGGAGTATATCCACACCGCGTTCCAGATCGATCATCAGAGTATTTTCGGTGATCTCGATCTCCAGACACTCGGGTGGTACCTCCGCTTCGTTCAACGCCCAGCGCACCCGGTCCATCAAACTTGGATTCTGGAAGGAACTGGCCGACACGTTTACCGCCACCGGCAGGTCCAGGCCGGCGTTGCGCCATTGCTTGCATTGCAGCAGTGCGGTCAGCAGCACCCAATCGGTGATGGGTCCGATTTGGCCGATCTGCTCCGCTACCGGGATGAAGCGTTCCGGCAGGATCAGTCCGCGCAAGGGATGCTGCCAGCGCAACAAGGCCTCGACACCGCAGATGCGGCGCCGCTGCATGTCGATCTTGGGCTGATACACCAGCGAGAACTCATCACGTTCCAGGGCATGGCGCAATCCCGCGGCGATCTGCAATTGCTCGGCCGCGCTGACATCGGAACCGGGATCGTAGAAGGAAAATGTGAAGTCCTTGCGCTTGGCGCCGTACATGGCGATGTCAGCACGGCTCAACAGGCTGTCGGCATCTTCACCGTGATCGGGGTAGATCGACATGCCGATAGCCGCGTCCAGATACAACTCCTCGCCGTCGTGAATGAACGGCTCGACAAAGCTTTCCTTCACCTTTCCGGCCACCATTGCGCCCGCCTGGTCGGCATCCGTGATGCCTGGCAGCAATACCGCGAATTCGTCGCCGCCGAGACGCGCCAGGGTGTCCGAGTCGCGCAGCACCTTCTGTAGACGCTGCGCCACCTGCCGTAGCAGCCGGTCTCCGGCGGCATGGCCCAGCGTGTCGTTGATCATCTTGAAGTGATTGAGATCGAGCAGCATCAGCACCAACTGTTCCTTGCCGTTGCGACGTGCCGCGGCGATCGCCTGGGTCAGGCGGTCGTAAAACAGCGTGCGGTTGGCGAGGCCGGTAAGCGGATCGCTGGTGCCGAGCAGTTCCAGACGTTCCAGGGTATGGCGCACATCGGTGATGTCCTCCATGAAACCGTCGACGCGTCCCACCTTGCCGTGCATATAACTGTAGGGAAAAAACTGGCGCCGGAACCAGCGCGACTGTCCGCCGGGAAACTGCATGCGGCACTCAACCGTGGTCGTCTCGCCGGCCAGAGAACGCTCCCAGGCGGACTGTACCAGCTCACGATCCTCGGCAACGGTGCGATCAAGACCCGGAATCAGGCAGTCATCCACGTCCGGACACAAGTGCCGCGTGGTCGGACTGAGATACAGAATGCGCATCGTGGCAACATCGACGGACCAGAACATCTGCGGAATATTCGCCAACAGATGCGCCGCGGCCTGGGTCTCGTTGTGGGTTGCGGCGGTACTGTTCAAATGGTGGCTGCGTGATGCTTCCCGCCAGTAGCCTTCGATGGTCAGGCCCATATCGCGGAACAAGCGCTTGTCCACAGCTTCTTCCAGGGCCAGCCGGTCCGCTACCGCGATATCCGGTGCGGTGGCAATCAAGCGACTCAAATGGGCATGATAGAGACGGAAGGCGCCAAGTACGCAGGCCGATTCAATGCCGTGGGCATGGTGGCCGGCGCCGATATTTAACAACTCGGCGGCGCTGTTGGGCGTGCTGTTGCCGGACAACAATGTCAGCATGTGGTGGCATTGCTTGCGTACCAGGGTACCGATATCGCCGCCTTCGCGCTCGTAACGGTAGAGCGCCTTGGCGGTCGCCGGTGAGGCAAACAGATAGTCGTAATAGGCGGCGGCGAAATCCGCAGCGCCTTGGGTGAGAATATCGCTGTAACGCGCTAACAACTGCGCATCCTGATCATCAATGCGCAGAAAATAATTCAGGTCCATTCTCAGCGCATGACCGCTTTTTTCACTCAGCGGTAATGTAATCACGTTGGCCTTGGGTTTACCGGGCATGGTCGCCTCTGTGTTCCCCGCGTTATTTGGTGTCTTCTGATTGTTGTTGTGTCAGCACAGCAGCAGTGTGCACGTTACTAGACAGCAGTTTTGAAAGTCAAGCAATTTATGGGCTTGTGGGGATATCTTAAGGCTGGTCCGCAGTAATGTGTGGCATCTTTCGAGAGGGTCCTGTCCCGTATTGCGGTCAATCAGGCGAAATAGTCCACCAGCCCCACGCCGGCGCGTACCGGCGTGGAAGTGCCGGAGAGGCCTCCCACGGCACTGAGAGACAAGTCGCTGCGATAGAAACTGTCGCGACCGCCGCCCGAAGGTCCGGCCTGACGACGCTGCTCGGCGAAGGAATGCTGCGATACGTTGACGTTGACCATACCCTGGCCGTTATTGCCGAGCATATCGCGTAGGCGTGGCACGGCCGCTTCGATGGCATCGCGCACCGCCGCATGCGGCGAGGCGAAATTTACGACCGTTTGCTGGTCATGTCCGATGCTGATGCGCACCTCAATGGGACCAAGCTGCGGCGGCGTAATGCGCAACTCGGCGCCCTGCAACTGTTGGCCGACCAGCCATTGCACACGCTGTCCCAGGGCCTGATCCCAACCCGGCTGTGTCAGCGGAATCGGAATCGCCGGCACGGTCACGGCCGGCGCGGTAGTGCTCTGCGGTTGCACGTGGGTCGGCGCCAGCACGTTGGTCAACGCTGTGGTCGCGGGTAATGCCGACGATTGGGCGGTCAATCCCGCTGCCAGTGCCGCGTCATGCATGACTGATACGGAGGCATGTTGCGGCAACATTGGCGTTAGTAGATCCGACACGGTGTGTCCAGTCTGTTCCGGCGTCGAGGGATCCTGCGCGAGTGCGCTGGTGATAGGTTTTAGCGCTGTCGGCAACGCCGTGGTCGCGGGCAATGTCGACGACTGGGCGGTCAATCCTGCAGCCAGTGCCGCACCATGCATGACCGATACCGTGGCATGTTGCGGCAACATTGGCGTTAGCAGATCCGACACAGTCTGCCCGGTCTGTTCCGACTCCGGCGTTGCGGGTTCCTGCGCGAGTGCGCTGGCGATAGGTGTCAGCGACAAGCGTGGCGGCGTGCCTCTCTGTCCACCGTCTGATGTGACATTGGCAACCGGCACCGTGGCCGGCTTGCCAGCCGGCAAGGCCGGCGGCGGCACGACGACCAGCAGGCTGGGATCCAGCGGCAAGTTCTGACCGGACAATGGCAAGTCCATGCCGTCTTTACCTGATTTGTCGGTGGTGGACTTGCCGTCGGTGGCGAACTTGCCGTCACCGACAACCGGTTGCAGCAACTCAGACAAGGCACCGGGTACAGCGGCTTGCGCTTCGTCACCCGTCGGAGCCTGCCCCTGCAGCTGACGCGCCAGGGCACTGTGAAACCGTTCATTGGCCGGCGTCTCCGGCGTTTCGGCCACTGCCGTTTTATTGCCAGGTACGGCCGGTGTGGGGGTCGAGGCCGCCGTCGGGGTAATTACTGACTCACTCATGACGCTCTCCAGGCGCGTGTCTGCCACGCATGCAACTCAGTGTCTCCCATCCTACTAGGCAAGCGGCATGCCAGTATCGCCGGTGCTCAGTGCTCGCCGTGCTCAGTGTCGCGGCGACGGTGATTCTGTAAGGCACGCTCATCGGTCTCGGCCTGCTCGCGACGTCCCTGGGCGCGTATTTCGTCGCGCTTGAAACGATCCACCACCTTGTCGATGGCCTGCGCCTGCTGGCGCGTACCCAGCCAGTGACTTTTCATTTTCTCATGCTCGCTGCGCGCCGCCTCGACCAGGCGACGCTGTTGGCTGATTGCGTCGTTGAGCCGCGCCAGAAAGACCCGGTAATCCTGCAAATGGGCCATATCCAGGCCCGTGCCGCCGCTGGACTCGAAGCGCTGTGCGTATTCGGTCTGATAGGACAACAATTCAGTGAGCCGGGCCATGCGCGTATCGATCTCATGCTGACATTCGCCTAGCTTGCGCGCCGCCGCCTGTTCTTTCGAGGCGGCGACCTGCACTACCGGTTGCATACGTTTGGAGCGGGTCATATATGGCCAGATGAAAGAGAAAAGAGAAAAGAGACAAGTAAGAACAAGTCACAGAGCTCTCTTTTATCTTTTATCTTTTCTCTTTTATCTAACACCACTATCTCCGATTAGCGCCATTAGTTCATCGACGCTCCGTTTCAACGGAACTGCCTCATTCATATCCTGCTGCAGAAACTCCATCAAGCGCGGCTGGAAGGCGATGGCTTCGTCGATGCGCGCATCGCTGCCCTTGTGATAGGCGCCGACGCTGATCAGGTCGCGGCTTTGCTGGTAGGTCGAGTAGAGCTGCTTGAAACGCCGCGCGGCCTGGAGTTGCGGGACATCGGTAATCTCGTTCATGACACGGCTGATCGACGCCTCGATATCGATGGCCGGGAAGTGACCGGATTCGGCCAACTGGCGTGACAGCACGATATGCCCATCGAGGATGGCGCGCGCGGCATCGGCGATCGGGTCCTGCTGATCATCGCCTTCGGTCAGCACGGTGTAGAACGCTGTTATCGATCCTCCGCCATCGTCGCCGTTGCCGGCACGTTCTACCAATTGCGGCAGCTTGGCGAACACCGAAGGTGGATAACCCTTGGTGGCTGGCGGCTCGCCGATGGCCAGGGCAATTTCGCGCTGCGCTTGGGCAAAACGCGTCAGGGAATCCATCAACAGCAATACATGTTTGCCCTGGTCGCGGAAATATTCGGCGATACTGGTGGCGAGCATGGCGCCGTGCAGGCGCATCAGCGGCGAATTGTCGGCCGGCGTGGCCACCACAACGGCGCGCGCCATGCCTTCCTCGCCGAGAATGTTCTGCACGAATTCCTTTACCTCGCGGCCACGCTCGCCGATCAGACCGACTACGGTGATATCGGCATTGGTGTAACGCGTCATCATGCCAAGCAATACGCTCTTACCGACGCCGGAACCGGCGAACAGACCCATGCGCTGCCCGCCACCGACCGACAGCAGCGCATTGATGGCGCGCACACCGACATCCAGCGGCTCGCGGATCTGGCGGCGTGTCAGGGGATTGATGGACTGGCCGGTGAGCGGCGTGCGCGTGGTATTGCGCAGCGGGCCTTTGCCGTCCAGAGGCCGGCCCGCGCCATCCAACACCCGGCCGAGCAGGCTTTCACCAACCACCGCTTCACAGACTTTGTTGGTCGGAATGACGCTGGCATTCGGCACCAGACCACGGATATCGCCGGTCGGCATCAGGAATAATTTCTCGCCCGAGAAGCCCACCACCTCGGCCTCGATCCTGGTGCTGCCCGGTGCGGCGATTACGCAGCGTCCGCCGATGGCCGCTTGACAACCCACGGCCTCCAGCGTCAAACCCACCATGCGCGTCAGCTTGCCTTCCACCACCAACGGCGGATTGGCGATACGGCCCTGATAGGGTTTCAGGCGATTCAGCCAATGCTGGGTTCTGTTTGGTTCGGGGCTTTGCATGTTTTATCTCTTGAAAATTCTTTGCACCGCCAAGGTCGCCAAGGCTGGAAAATCTACCAGCTCACCTCAACCAGCTTGTTTTGACGTCCTTGGCGGCTCGAATAACTCATTCCAGGTTTATTGATCATCGCCCCGCTCCCCGCCCAGTACCGTCGCGATGATCGCCGCCAGCCGGGTCTCGACACCGGCATCGATCCGCGAGGTATCCGTGACGAGTTGGCAGCCGCCGCGGTTCTGCAGGCCGTCTTCTATAATGCGCCAGGCATGTTCGCCCTCGGTGAGCGACAGCGCCGCACGCACCAGTGCGGCATCCTCGGGGTGCAAATGCAGGCGGACGTTCTGCGAGGCAATCGGCAAGACACTGAGCGCTTCGCGCACCACGGCGACAATCTGGCCCGGATCGGTCTTGATTTCACGGCGTACCAACTGCCGTGCCACTGCCATCGCCAGGGTCACCAGTTCCTGTTCGACGCGCTGATCGAGTTCGGCGAACGGCGTCGCGAAGGTCGCCATCATTTGATCGAGACGCTGTACACGCATCTGAATCTGGGCCTGACCGGCATCGAGGCCTTCCTTATGGCCCTGCGCGAAACCTTCATCGTAGGCCTGCTTCTGAATGGCCTCGAGCTGCTTGGCCGTGAGCACTCCGCCGCTCTGCCCCCGTCCCGACACCTCGTTACCACGCTGATTGGAGACATCCGGCAGTACCCAGGTACTGCAATCCAACGCCGCATCGCCCGTCAATATTTTTGTGCTCACAGTCATCCGGGTTACCCGTAGAGAAAAGATGAAATGGCAAAGAGAAAAGTAACGCCATCGCCTTTACTATTTTCTCTTTCCTCTTTTTTACCCTGCCCCTCACACATACTGATCCGCACCCTTGCCGCCGAGCACGATGTCGCCCGATTCGGACATGCGTCGGGCAATGGCGAGAATTTCCTTCTGCGCACTCTCGACCTCGGAGAGCTTGACCGGTCCTTTGGCCTCCAGATCGTCACGGAGCATTTCCGCGGCGCGCTTGGACATGTTTTTGAAGATCTTTTCCTTGATACCTTCATCGGAGCCCTTGAGCGCCAGCAGCAGCGAGTCGGAGGACACTTCGCGCAACAGCGCCTGGATGCCACGATCGTCGACATCGATCAGATTGTCGAACACGAACATCAGGTCCTGGATCTTCTGGCCGACCTCGGCATCCATTTCCTTGATGGAGTCCATTATCGCGCCTTCCTGCGAGGAGTCGACGAAGTTGAGGATGTTGGCGGCCGCTTTCACACCGCCGACGCTTGATGACTTCACATTGGTATTGCCGGAGAACTGCTTTTCCAGAATCTCATCCAGTTCATGCAAGGCCGATGGCTGTATGCCGTCCAGCGAGGCGATGCGCATCAGGATATCGGGACGGGTGCGATCCGGCAGATGGCTCAGCACTTCGGCGGATTGATCGGCTTCCAGATAGGACAAAACGATGGCGATGATCTGCGGGTGTTCGAGGCGGATGATCTCGGCAACGGCACGCGGGTCCATCCACTTCAATGCTTCCAGACCTTTGGTATTGCGGCCAAGCAGGATGCGATCGATAACGCCACCGGCCTTGTCCTCGCCCAAGGCCGAGACCAGCACTTTGCGGATATAGTCCTCGGAACCCACACCGAGATTGGTCTGATTTTCCACAGTGGTCGCGAAGTCCTGCAAAACGGCCGCAACCTGGTCCTTCGATACGTTGCTGAGCGTCGCCATGGCGGAGCCGACCTTCTGCACCTCCTTGGGTCCCATGTGCATGAGCACGGCGGCGGCATCCTGCTCGCCGAGGCTCAACAGCAGAATGGCGGCGCGCTCGATACCGGTAATCTTCGATATATTGACGTCAGGCATCGGTTCCTACCCAGTTCTTGACCACTTGCGCGACCCGTTTGGGATCCTGCGCAACCGCCGATTTCGCGACATTCAGGTGTTGTTCGTAACTGCTGTTGGTGGCTGGGCCGGGTAACTGCCCCTGTCGGGCAGCGCCGGACAGACTGACGCGGTCATCCGCCACCATGCCGCCTTCCGCTCCCTGCAATGCCATCATGCCGCCACCCATGTCCATGCCACCGCCCTGCGCGCCCTTCTCGGCGAGTGTGCGTAGCACCGGCTTGAGTACGCCGAACAACAGGAATATCAGGCCCAGACCGCCAGCGGCGACCTTGGCCACTTCCCATACCCAGGCCTGCTTCCAGACCGGCGGTTCCGGCAATGCCGCGATCGGTGGCGGCACCTGGAATGAGGCATTGATGACGTTGACACTGTCGCCGCGTTTTTCATCGAACCCGACCGCTTCCTTGATCAGCCGGGTGTAACGATCCAGTTCATCCTTGGTGAGCGGCTTGCGCTCCACCGTGCCGTCTTCGGCCACAGTCTGGTGATCGTCCAGCACCACGGCCACCGACAGGCGTTTCACGTTTCCGGTCGCCAGGCGAGTGTGGCTGATAGTGCGATCGAGTTCGAAATTGCGGGTCGCCTGACGGCTGACATTTTCCTGTGACAATCCGGCGGCCGATGCGTCGGACACGGCCTTGGCGGCGCCGGGCTTGTCGGCAGCGGTGCCGGGCTTGGCGGCAGTGGGTGGCACTGTGGTACCGGCGCCGGGCGGCTGATTGGATAGTGCGCCGGGAATACCCGAGGCGCCGAGACCAGGGCCGCTGTTCTTATCTTCGCTGGTCTGTTCGCTGCGCAGCGCCGGCTTGTCCGGATCGTAATTTTCCTGGGTCTGTTCGGTGACGGTGAAGTCGAGATCGGCCACGACCTGCGCGCGCACGCCGCCCTGCCCGACCAGCGGCGCGAGCAGATCCTCGATGCGCTTTGCATAACTGTCCTCGAGACGCCGTGTGTATTTGAACTGGCTGTCGGACAGACCCATATCACGCGAACTGTCGCCCGAGGTCAGCAGATGACCCTGCTGGTCCACGACCGTCACTTCCGACGCTTCCAGGTGCGGCACGCTGGCTGCCACCAGATGCACGATGGCCGCGACCTGGCCGTCGTCGAGCGTGCGGCCGGAATACAGATTGATCATCACCGATGCCGATGGTTTCTGGCGATCACGCACGAATACCGATTGCTTGGGCAGCGCCAGATGGATGCGGGCATCCTGCACATTACCCATGCTGGCAATCGTGCGCGCCAGTTCGCCTTCCAGGGCATGCTGATAGCGGGCGTTCTCCATAAACTGGCTGGTGCCGAAACTCTGTTCCTTCTCCATCAACTCAAAACCTTCACCGGTACCTTTTGGCAGGCCGAGCGCGGCAAGCTTGAGACGCGCTTCATGCACCTGCGAACCTGGCACCAGCACCGCACCGGAACCCTGCTCAATCTGATAGGGAATGGCCGCCTTCTGCAGCGCATCGATGACCTGACTGCTGTCCTTGTCACTGAGGCCGCCGTACAACAGGCTGTAGTTGGGTGCTTGCGACCACAGGGCGATAGCCACACCGATCGCGACACTGGCGGCCAGGCCGATCAGCAGACCGAACTGGCGCAACAGGGGCAGGCGACCGAAACCGCGGGCCTGGGCATTCAAAGTTTCTGCTTTTACAAGGGCCATATTAAGTAGCTAGTTCCGAGTTGCGAGTTGCGAGTTGCGAGTTGCGAGCAGCAAGACTGTAGGAGTTATTTCCGAGCGGCGGTTTACTCGCCACTCGCTACTCGCTACTGATTTAAACCTGCATTCCCATGATGTCCTGGTACGCGGAAACCAGTTTGTTGCGTACCTGGGTCATGGCCTGGAAGGAGATGTTGGCCTTTTGCATGGCCACCATCACCTGGGCCACGTCGACAGTGGGATCGCCTTTCTCCAGGGCGTTGGCCAGCTGGCCGGCCTGCTGCTGCGTCTCGTTGACCTTGTTCACCGTGCTCTGCAGCATGGCGGCGAAATCCGGCCGGTTGGACTGTCCGATTTCCGGCGTCGCTGGTAGCCCTTGCGATTGCGCCGCCACCGCGCGCATCTGGTTCAGTAATTGGGAGATGTCGATTTCGCTCATAAATTCAGTTCCAAGTAGCAAGTTGCATGTAGCAAGGTATCTGTATCCGGCAGTTAGTAAGGGCGCTGGTGTTGCTTGTTACTCGCCACTTGCTACTTGCCACTGTCTCTCAAGCATTTTCCACGCCAAGCCCACCCGGCAGATTCATGCCGGCCGCACGCAACCGCGCCAGCTTATAACGCAAGGTACGCGGGCTGATGCCGAGTTGTTCCGCAGCGGCTTTGCGGCTGCCTTTGCCGGCACGCAGAGCCTCGATGATCAGTCGTGCCTCGTTGGATTTGAGGTTTTCGCCCAGATCCAGCGGGCTGTCGTTGTGTGCACTGACCGCCGCCACCAGCGCCGGTGCAATGGCGGCAGCGGGGCTGGGATTTTCGAAATGCAGATCCTGGACCTCTATCGCAGCGGCGCTGGTCATGATCAAGGCGCGCTGCATGACATTGTCCAACTCGCGGACATTGCCCGGCCATGGATGTTCAAGCAGACGGGTCCGTGCCGCGGCGGTTAATTCCGGCAGCGCACGAGTACCGCGACAATGCCGGGATATGAGTTGCATCGCCAGCGGCAGAATGTCACGCGGACGTTCGCGCAAAGCTGGCAGATGCAGAGGAAAAACGTTCAGGCGGTAGAACAGATCCTCGCGGAAGCGGCCGGCGGAGACCTCCTCGCGCAACTGGCGGTTGGTGGTGGCCAGCACCCGCACGTTCAGAGCGATGGTCTTGCGGCCGCCGAGCCTCTCGACTTCGCGCTCCTGAAGCACGCGCAGCAGCTTGGCCTGCAGACCCAGATCCATTTCCGATATTTCATCGAGCAGCAGCGTGCCGCCCTGCGCCTGTTCGAACTTGCCCGGGCAGCCCTGATAGGCACCAGTGAAGGCACCCTTCTCGTAACCGAATAGCACGGCTTCGAGCATGTTCTCGGGGATAGCCGCGCAGTTGATGGCCACAAACGGACCTTGCGCGCACTTGGAATGCCGATGGATATAACGCGCCAGTACTTCCTTGCCGACACCACTGGCACCGCTGATCAGTACCGAGGCTTCGCTGCCCGCAACGCGACGCGCCAGTTCCAGGATCTCGCGACTGCGCTCATCTTCGGCGACGATATCACCATCCTGTTCCATCTCCACCGGCAAATAGCGGCTGATCATATTGACCAGTACCTCGGCCTCGAACGGTTTGACCAAGTAATCAACGGCGCCGTCATGCATGGCGTCAACGGCTTTCTGTATCGTGCCGTAAGCGGTCATCAGCAATACCGGCAGATCCGGGTGCGCGGCCTTGACGCGCTTTAGCAGCGCATGCCCGTCCATACGTGGCATTTGTACGTCGCTCACCACCATGCCGAAGTCTTCATGCGTCATCATGTCGAGCGCGCTCTGCGCATCGCCGGCAGCACTCACCGGATAACCGGCCAGCTCCAGCGTGTCGCACAACGCTTCACGCAAGGACAGGTCATCTTCAACAATCAGAACGCTGGACTGGGTCATGGAGTTACCTCGTACGTCTGTGAATGTGCGGGTCGGGACAGGGTGCGGCGCTTGGTGCGGCTGTGCCGTGCAACACGCGCCGCTGTCGGCTGGCAGGGCAGACGCATGCCGAAGCACGCGCCCTGTCCGGGCGGCGATTCCACCCAGACCGAACCGTGATGCGCCTCGGCCACAGCGCGCACCACGGCCAGGCCGAGACCGGTACCGTCCGGCCGGGTGGTAAAAAAGGGTTCGAAGATGCGTTCGATGCAGGCTGCGGGAATACCCGGACCGTTGTCACTGACGCTCAGCGTCAAGCGATCCGACCGCGGACTGCGAACGACGATGCGCAGCCGCACGCCGCTGCCGCAGGATTGCACGGCGTTGCTGGCGAGATTCAGCAGCGCGCCGGCCAATGCCGCACGACTGCCGTTGACAACAACACCGGGCACGGCATTATCGATATCGAGCTCGCCACTCAATGCCTGCAACTGCGGCTCCAGGGTCTGGCGCAACTCATCCAGCACGCTGTCGATACTGACATTCTCGACCGCGCCGCTGCCACCGCCGCGCGCAAACACCAGCATGTCGTTGACCATGCGCTCGAGATGGCGCAGACGGGCGCGGATCTTTTCCGTCACGCGCAGGCGTTCGGTCTCGGTCTGTTGTGGATGATTCAGATGTGACAGGTAGAGTAGTGCGGTCGCCAGTGGGGTGCGGATCTGGTGCGCCAGACTGGCGGCCATTTCACCCATCGCCGACAGGCGCTGCTGGCGATTGACCAGATTCTGCAAGGCGCGATGTTCGGTGACATCAGTGAGCAGCAGGATCTGACCTGGTTCGCTGCCCAAAGGACGGGCACTGAGCGAGACCTGACGACCATTGACCAACTGAATGTCACCGTTATCGGCAGCGCAGGGTACCGCACAGGCGCGACGCATGACATCGCGCCAGAGCTGACCGAGCAGCGGCTCGCCCAGCAGCATCAACGCGGCGGGATTGCATTCCTGAACGACACCCTGCGCGTCCAGCACGATGACACCGCCGGGCAGGGTTTCCAGCAGACGTGAGAGGCGATTGGCGAGGCGTTCTTTTTCGGCGAGTTGCCGCAGGCGTTCGCTGCGCGCGGCGGCGAGTTCAGCGGTCAGACCCGCGACCTGCTGCTCCAGATCGCGGTACGAAGCTTCCAATTGCAGCGACATCCGGTTGAAGACGTTGAAGGCGTCTTCCAACTCCCGGTTGCGGCCGGTCGTCTGCTGGGTCATGGATTGGCTGCTCCTGTCGACACTCTGGGATGAAACCGGTGGGCCTGGGCCCTCGGTTACCCAGAGGCAAGAAGCATGCCTCTATGTTGGATTCCTTTTCAGACAGCGGGATAGAACAGCTGATGATGCCGGGAAGTCAAATACTCGACATCTCGTCCCCACGGTGCAGACCGTATTTGCGGAGCTTTTCCACCAGTGTGGTACGGCGCATGCCGAGACGTTTGGCGGCGTGCGCCACCACGCCGTCGGCATCGTCCAGGGCCTGCTTGATGAAGGTGATCTCCAGATTGCTGAGATGCTCCTTGAGATCGATGCCGCCGCGCGGTAGGCGCGGCTCGGTACTGCCCGAAAGTGGAGCTGCCGGTTTCGGCATGCTGTAGGCCGGTTCGTCGCTGTCGACATCGCTCACCGGCAGCTTGAAATCGGAGCCGACGGGGCCCTGAAACTTCTCGGGTAACTCGTTCACGTCGACCACACCGAACGGATAGAGGATCGCCAGGCGCTCGATCAGATTGGCCAGCTCCCGCACGTTGCCGGGCCAGCCGTACTGGCACAAGGACATGACGGTGGCGGCCGTGACCCGTACCGAACCGCGTTTTTCGTGCTCGATGCGCGCGATCAGCTCGTTGATCAGCAGCGGAATATCTTCGCGGCGCTCACGCAGCGGCGGCATCTCGATGGGGAAGACATTGAGCCGGTAATAAAGGTCTTCGCGGAAGCGGCCGTGCTTGATGCCGTCTTCCAGATTGCGGTGGGTGGCGGCGATGATGCGCACATCGGCGTTGATGCTCTTGTTGCTGCCAACCCGCTCGAAACTGCGCTCCTGCAGCACTCGCAGCAGCTTGACCTGCATGGGCAGGCTCATGTCGCCGATTTCATCCAGGAACAGCGTGCCGCCCTCGGCCAGTTCGAAGCGGCCCTGACGTGAACTGATCGCACCCGTAAAGGCGCCCTTCTCGTGACCGAACAGTTCGCTTTCCAGCAACTCATGCGGAATGGCGCCGCAGTTGATCGGCACGAACGGCTTGTTGCGGCGCGAGGAGTGATAATGCAGATTGCGCGCGACGACCTCCTTGCCGGTTCCGGATTCGCCAAGGATCAGCACATTGGCATCGGAATCCGCCACCTGCTCCATGAGCTGACGGACCTTATTGATGGCACGGCTGTTGCCGACCAGGCTACGGAACAATTCCACTGGGCGTTGCTCCTCTTTGGACTGTAGGGTTTCGCGGTATAACTCCGCCTGGTGCAGGGCATTTTGCAGATGCGCATAGCGTGGCGGAATGACGATTTGCGACAACACCAGCGCCGCCAGCTCACCACTCAGCGGTAGCGCGTCTTTTTCAACCAGCAGCAGCACAGGTACACCGGGATCCTGCTTGCGCAATTCCTTCACGAGTTTTTTCAGGTCGGTATCCGACCCTACATCGCCGATCAGAATGGCTGCGATCTGCTTCTGATCGGTGAATGTCTGCACGGCGCTCGCGGGCTTGGCCGGCACAGCATCGTAATCAATGAATTCAAGCAATGATTTGAGGTGCGCCGTGCGCGCCGCATCGGTATCGATAACCAGAACTTTGGCTTGTGACATTTGAGCAATGAGCCCCATAGAAACAGAATCGTGCAAACACCGATCAGCCCATCCCTGGCTCGTTTGGCCGGACGGCAGCCGCCGTGGCACATATTTAGATGTAGAAGTAAACCACTGATCGTGCGAGATGTCAAAATTTTGTCTCCTCGCCATTCTCTCTGTAACAAGACCGCTATGACCTTGTGGCGGTAACGCTTTATGGTCACGCAGTACCCGCTTACAGCCGGAGAATCGATGAGAAGGCACCCCGAAACCCATCTTCAGACACCCTGACAACAATAATCCCGAAACTACATATAAACGACTTGCAAGCACCTCGATGCGCTTCGTGACAGACCATGACTGGCAAACAAGTTTGCTCAACCACTGAGGCCACTTTATGGCGTAAGTATTGCTTGTCTCCTGCCAGACCCATGCATGCCTGAAGACCGGCGGCAACCGCCTCTACAGAGCCTTTACCCAGGTGTTTACAAGCAATATGAACATCATCGTCACCACCCAGGCCGACCATAAACGGCAACCGCGCTGGTCTTTTGACATGGCACAGCGCGACTTGTGTTACTCATTTCAGTCGAGCCCGATGTGAACACAAACGACACCCTCGATCCATCCGACTGGCAAGCGTTCCGCGCTCAGGGCCACCGGATGCTCGATGACATGCTGGACTATCTCGAACAGCTGCGTGAACGACCGGTCTGGCAGCCGATCCCGCCGGCGGTGCGCGACGTCTTCCGGCAACCGCTGCCCTCCGAACCGACCGATCTGGCGAGCGTGCATGACAGCTTTATGCGCGACATCCTGCCCTACGCTGTCGGAAATGCGCACCCCGGCTTCATGGGTTGGGTGCATGGCGGCGGCACGCCCGTGGGCATGCTGGCGGAAATGCTTGCCGCCGGCCTGAATGCCAACCTCGGCGGACGTGATCAGATTCCAATCGAAGTAGAACGCCAGATCGTGCAGTGGATGCGTGAGCTGTTCAATTTTCCGGCGACCGCCAGCGGTCTGTTCGTAACCGGTACTTCCATGGCCAACCTGATCGCCGTGCTGGTTGCCCGCACCGCCGCGCTCGGCACCCGCGTACGGCAGGCGGGCATCGCCGCCGGTGGCCAGCAACTGATTGCCTATACCTCCGCCGGCGCCCATGGCTGTATTGCACAGGCTCTGGATCTTGTCGGCCTCGGCAGCGATGCACTGCGTGTCATTCCGGTGGACGCTCACTACCGCATGGATAGTCATGCACTCGAACAGGCCATCGACGCGGATCGTCGCGCGGGTCTCATGCCGTTCTTCATTGCCGGCACGGCGGGTACGGTCGATGTCGGTGCCATCGACAATCTCACCGCACTGGCGGATATCGCAGCGAAAGAAAATCTCTGGTTTCACATTGATGGCGCCTACGGTGCGCTGGGCATGTTCGCCGCAGACATCGCGCCGCGCCTCGCCGGCATCGAACGGGCCGACTCGATCGCCTTCGATTTTCATAAATGGCTGCAGGTACCCTACGACGCGGGATTCATCCTGGTACGCGACGGCACCCTGCATCACAGCAGCTTCGCCTCACCGGCAGCATATCTGCGCCGCGAAACTCGTGGCATGGCGGCTGGATCACCTTGGCCGTGCGACTTCGGCCCGGAACTGTCACGCGGATTCAGGGCGCTCAAGACCTGGTTCACGCTCAAGGTTTACGGCACCGATCAACTCGGCCGGATGATCTCCGGCACCTGCGCGCTCGCCCGCTACATGCAGCAACGTATCGAGAACCAGCCCATGCTGGAACTGCTGGCACCCGTCGAATTGAACATCGTCTGTTTCCGCTATCGCTGTGACGATCCCGACCGCGTGAATGCGGAAATCGTCACAGCCTTGCAGGAATCGGGCGTCGCCGCACCTTCCGCGACCACACTCGATGGCCGCTTCGCGATCCGCGCTGCGCTCGTCAATCATCGCACCCGGACGCAAGACATCGATGCCCTGCTGGAGGCCACGTTGTCATTCGGCGCGACCTTTGCCAATAACACACCACTGAGGGAGACATCATGATTTCAATCGCCACCGCACCAGCACACACCGATATCCCTACCAACGAACCATTCATGGGTCTTGTGAAACTGATGAAGATGGCCTATTCCGGTATCGACCTCACACCCCTGGGACAGCGCCTGCTGGAAACTGCGATCCGCAACCCGGATGATGGCGATCTGCTGATGAATATTTCGACCATCCTGCAGCTCACTGGACACCATGACATCGCACTCGCCACACAAGCCCAGGCACTGGAAATACAGCGTGTATATCACTTGCCGTCCGCCACCGGCCAAGATGCCATCCGGCTGCTGGCCATCATGGGACCCGGCGACCTGATGGCCAATACCCCGCTGGAATTTCTGCTGGAAAGCTCCGATGTCGCGCTCGATATGCTCTACGTGGTTCCCGGCCAGCCTTTGCCGAACTCTCTGCCGGAACACGATCTGGTATTCGTCGCGGTCGGCGAGTCCGATCAGAACCGACCGCTGTTGAAACAGATTGAGAGCCTGATGTCGGATTGGCCACGGCCTGTGATCAACAGACCCGCGCAAATCGCCCGCTTGTCTCGTGACGGTGCGTGTGCCTTGCTCAAGTCCGCGCCGGGTGTTGTCATACCCACCTCGGCACGGGTCGACAGAGAGACACTGGAACATATCGGCCGTGGGGAACTGTCAATCTCAAGCTGTCTTGATGAGAGTAAATTTCCGATCATAGTCCGCCCGGTCGGCTCTCATGCAGGCAAAGGCCTCGTCAAGCTCGACCGATCGACTGCCATTGCAGGCTATCTGCAGACGATCTCCGAACACGAATTTTATGTGACGCCCTTCATCGACTATCGAGGTCCAGACGGCCAATACAGGAAGAGTCGGATTGCCGTGATCGATGCGCGGCCATTCATCTGTCACATGGCGATATCGGATCACTGGATGATTCATTACATGAATGCCGGCATGGGTGAAAGTGCCGCCAAGCGTACTGAAGAGGCGCGCTTCATGGCCGGCTTCGATACGGATTTCGCGCAGCGTCACGCCACCGCCTTCGCTGCCATCACCGACCGGACCGGACTCGACTACTACGGCATCGATTGTGCCGAGACACCTGATGGAGAACTGCTGATCTTCGAGGTTGATACCTCGATGATCGTTCACGCCATGGATCCGGTCGATGTCTTCCCCTACAAGCAACCGCAGATGCAAAAAGTATTTGCCGCATTTCGTAAGATGTTGACTGACAGATCGCGGCGCACCTTGCCCTAGTGGGTCACCGTCATCGCATACGCATATGAAGGCGCTTGATATCATCCCTGCTGCAGAACTTGATAAGCCGAGGCGACTGCGGCGACTGGCATCACCTGTACGCTTCCGGGATTCGCTACCCTCGACGGCACAACTGCTGGTTGAAGGCGGCGATGCGCGTATCGCGCTTGATCAGGATCGCACCATGAACAGATACGGTTGCCGACCATACCCGGATCCACAGCTGCTGGCATTCGGATCGTCGACCGCATCGGTGGTTTCCACAGCGGGCTTCGCCGCAGCGGAACACTTGCGTCGCAGACTTCTTCTCAACGCCGGATCAGAATCACAGGCCGTAACTTATGCGCGTGAACTCGAACGGGTACGCAGGGAATTACTGCGCTTGTGTGCTGTGTCCGATCTGCCAGGAGTGGACCTGGTATTCGCCGCATCGGGTACCGATTTGCATTTGATTGCCGCGCAGCTCGTCGTCAACGACGCTGTCCAGCCCACGCGAGTCATCATGGTGGATGCCTCCGAGACAGGCAGCTGTGTTCCCGCAGCCCTGGCCGGCCGCCACTTCAGCAGCCGCGTGGCACTGGGCGATACAGTCAGCGAAGGCGCGGCGATCAGAGGCGGTACGGAACTGGAAGTCACGACCTTGGCGATCCGCGACAGTGATGGCAGTGCACGGCCGGCAGCGGCCGTGGACGCCGATGTCGAAGCGCTGGTAACGACAGCGGTTGCACTCGGACAGCATGTACTTCTGATTCTTGTCGATGTTTCAAAGACCGGTCTGATCGCGCCTACCCCGGCCTGTGTTTGTAAGCTACGACAGCGCTTTGCAAAAAATGTCGACGTTCTCGTCGATGCGTGTCAGTTCCGGATTGCGCCAACAACAATACGCGCTTATCTGGAACAAGGCTTCATGCTGGCACTCACCGGGTCAAAGTTCATGACAGGTCCAACCTTCGCAGGCGCCTTGCTGCTTCCCGGCACAATGGCCCGGCGCTTGCGTCGGCAAACATTCCCTGCCGCTCTGAAATCCTATTCAACACAAGCCGATTGGCCGAAAAGCTGGCCCACAACAGGTGTGCTCGACCGAACGGCGAATTATGGACTGCTGTTGCGCTGGGAAGCCGCCCTGCAGGAGTTGCGCTGCCTGCGCGCCGTGCCGGAAGCGAAGATCACGCCCTTCCTACACGATTTCGCCAGTGCCGTGCAGGATCGTCTTGCTAACGATGCCTGCCTGGAGCCCTTGCTGGTTCCTGCTATCGACCGCCGAGCCTTGATATCAGCCCACAGCTGGGATCATATCCAGACAATCTTTCCCTTTCTTCTTCATCCCGAACGTGATGGTGCCAGGAGACACTTGAGTATCAGCGAAACACAGGAGGTCTATCGATTATTGCAGCTCGATCTAAGCAACCATTTCGACTCTGGAAATATCGGACCTGCAGCCGATATCGCGGTCCTGCGTTGTCAATTAGGCCAGCCAGTAGAGTGCGGCACGCGCAATGGCAGACCCGTGAGCGCACTGCGACTCTGTGTCAGCGCACGGCAGATTGTTGCAGCGACGGCACAAGGTGGCACAGGCGGCGCTGCCGTCATCGCGCAGGCCATGGCAGCATTGGATAAAACAGCTGGGTTGGTTCGTAGAACCATAACATCGTCGGGTATGCCGCGAAAGTAACCAACGAGTCGAAACTACGCGGGATGACACGGCATCGGAAGTTACGTGTGCGCTGTGGCGGGCAAGGAACAATGTGATTAAATCAATCCCCGTCGCGCGGGACGCGGGCATGGGCAATGCTGCGACGGTGATGGCGGAAAATAAGTTTTTCCAGCCAGTCCTGTACCGGCTCACTACATCCTTCAAACGCGGCTGTGCTACGCGCACCCACCGCCAGTGGTTCGTGCTTGACCACGGTGGCCGGCAATTCCAGAGGCCGTGGGTAATTGGGTGTCAGGTAAAGCTGTATTAAGAGTGATGTACCCGTGTCCAGAGCCTGAGGGCTGACCCATTCAATGCCGCGCGCACCGACCTTCAGCCAGCTTGGTTCGGGGAGCAGCAATTGTTGTGCGAGCAACTGTCCGACCAGATCAAGCACCAGATTGACCTTGACCTCCAGACGAGCCAACTCATGGCCCTGATTCGCATGATCTTCAGGAAGTTGATTGACGTACTCGTCAAGTACTGCCATCCCGCGCAAGGCTGCTTCGTTATATTCGTTCCAGTAATTAAGATGGGCGGCATCGGGCACGGACTCCAGTACTCGCCAAGCGAACGGCAGCGAGGCCTCGTAATAGAGACCTTCGGCCAGTGGATCTTTCGAAGGGGGGGAACTCATGGCAGGCAAGATACTTGATTTAAGCCCGTTGGCACAAGCCATGTTATTTCATGGCGACTCAGCATGTGTTGCGTTGTTGAGATATTGCGATCCTACCGCGTATACGCCTGCACAGCGCAACGTCCCAGGCCGATAATCTGCAGTTGCTTGGCGAGTGTGGCGTGACCGCCTTCTGCCAGTGCCATGGTCCGCGCATCCAGGGTCAGAATGCACTGTAGAATCTGCGCGTAGCTGTCGGTGTCGGAATCATGCGGTGGTGCCTGCATATCACTGGCGATCAATGCACGTCGCTGGATTTCCAGACCCGTCAGTTCCAGCCACTCGCCCGCCTCAGCATGATGCAGCATGGCTTCACTCATGGCCACAATTGCTGACCATTGCGCATGCTGGGCTGGATTCATCGGGTTCACGGAAGGCTTTGAGCCAACTTGGATTGGTCGTTCTTCAACGCGCAGCCATCGATGATGCTTGTGCAGGTATCGCGTCAGCCTTGACCTTGGATTGGGCATGGGCCTGCTTCACAGCATCCGGTATCGCATCCCAGGCGGTCTTGACCTCGCGCAGCAGTGCAATAACTTCATCGAGCGCTGCAATATCGTTTTTGAGATTGGCATGCAACAGACGCCGGCCCATGTAATCATAAAGATCATTGAGGTTCTGGGCGATTTCACCGCCGGCATTCATGTCGAGACTGGCGCGCAAGCCACTAATGATGGACATCGCCCAACCGAGAAGCTGCCCCTTGGGCTGAATCTCACCTCGCACCATATGCCCCTTGGCAATCGCGATTTTCTCCAGCGCGCCTTCCAGCAGCATCTGAATCAATCGGTGCGGACTTGCATCTGTCGCGTTGACCTGAACGGAAACTTGGCCGTATCTGTTCAGTGCGCCCGACTTGGAGTAACTCATTTTGCTTACCTCATTCTTTAGAAGGCGATCATAGCTTGCGGTGCTGCCAATCGTTAAGTACTTATATCCGCCATAATCTCTGGCGCTATCATCTGTAACCGGGCAAATTGGCCAATTGCCCCGTCAGGAAATTACTCGTGGAGTTCAATGACGCCACCAGGGTATCGAGTGCGGTGTATTGGGTGCGGTAGGTCTGTTCTATAATTGCCAGGCGAGCCGAGGTCTTGTCTTCCTGATCCTTCACCGAGCTTATATTCGCATTCAGACCATCGGTACGGCTTTTTATCAAGCCATCAGCAGCCAACATATTTTTGGCAGTATTCTGCATACGGTAGGCATAGCCCTGATCGTTATTGGCGAACAGATTGGCTACACCGGAGAAATCAGCATTCAAAGCGGAATTCAGCGCCGTACTGTCAAGTGTCATGGTGCCGTCCTTTTGGATCGACAAACCGACCTGCGAAAGATAGTTATAACTGCCAGTCAGTCCGCTTGGCGGGGTATTGATAACACTCATTATCTGCGAGTCGATGCTGAGCAGATTACTGTCGCTGGCAAGACTGCCTTTCTTCAGAACACTGATGGCGGATCGCAATGAATTGAATGCATCTGCGAAGGCTTGCACCGACTTGGTAATGGTATCCGTGTCTCTGGCGGTAGTGACAGTAACTGTACCGGCCTTTGCCAGATTCAGTGTGACGCCGCCGATCAGGTCAGTCACTGTGTTGGAACTGCGGGTTGCGGTCAGGCTGGCACTGCCATCCAGAATCATCACAGCATCGAGATCGGCACTGGTGAACCCGCCACTGGCGTTTCTATCCTGATTTATGGTGGTAAAGGAAAACGGATCGGCGCCACTGTAGGCAATGCTCAGTGCATTGCTGCTGCCAGTGTCCTTGGACGTGAGCAACAGCTTGTAACCGCCATCGACATTGGACACGGTCGCCGTGACACCGGCATTGTCACTGGCCTCGTTGATCGCTGTCGCCGCATCCTTGAGCGTTTTGCCGCTGAGATCGACACTGAATGCGGTGGTACCTACGGTGATAGTGGCGGTGGTCGCCGCGGCAAGTGTATCGGTTTCGGCAAAGGATGTGGCGGAAAAGAGTTTGTGCTGCTCGGCGCTTCTTACCACCTCCACGGTGTGGCTGCCGGCGGCGGCACTGCTGGATGCCGTTGCGGTCAACACGGTGTTATCGGAAGAGGCTGCCGTGAAAACCTTGAATTTTGACAGATCGCTGAGGCCACTCATGGCAGTCTGAAAACTGGAAACTGAGCTGCTCAGCGTACCATAGGAACTAACCTGGGCGTTGAGCGCGGCTTCCTTGGTTTGCAATAGCGTAAGCGGGCGACTTTCAATAGTCATCAACTGAGAGACGATACTGTTGACATCGATAAAACCAGAGCCAACGCTAGTCGTTGTGGTAGCCATTACTGCCTCCGAGAATCACAACTGATCTGATTGCAAGTTCAATACCATATCAGGCTGTTACTCTGATCAGCAGGCCGTGGTCCTTACTCAACTCTTTCGCTACCCTCAGCATTTCTTCGCTCGGAAACTGGCGGATCACTTCCTTGGTATTGGAATCAACTACTTTGATGACCGTTCGACCGCTGTCCTTATCGACACTGAACGTCAGGTCACGGTGTACACTCTGAACATAGTCATTGAGCTGCTTGATGGCCTTATCCAGACTATCGTTTGACGCAGGAGACTGAGCTGTTGCAGGCGGCAACTTTTTGCCGCTGACCGGCAGAACTTGCTTTGTATCGTGAGCCGTAACGGTCGGGGACATGCCGACTGCGCGCATCGGTTCCTGGGTACGAGGTAGCGTACTTAGGGAGGCACTCATAATATCGTTCGCCATGGTAATAACCTCGGCTTAATGGGTTTGGCGCCCGGGACTGAAAGCCCCGGACGCCAAGTCCAACCTATCGTCAGTTCATGCTTAACGTAACAGTGCCAGCACGCTCTGAGGACCGGCATTGGCCTGCGACAGCATCGCTACACCGGCCTGTTGCATAACCTGGGCTTTCGTCAGGTTTGCCGTTTCTGCCGCGAAATCGGTATCCTGAATACGGCTGCGGGCTGCTGTCAGGTTCTCGGCGTAGTTCTGCAGATTGGATATCACGGCCTCGAAACGGTTCTGCACCGCACCGAAGGTTGCACGGCTGGTGCTGACGGTGTTGATGGCCGAGTCAAGCGTGGCGATGGCCGCGGAGGCCGAAGCCTGAGTGCTCACCACAACTGTGCCGTTTGCGGTCAGATCTGAGGCGTAGCCGGTAATACCGGTCAATACCGCAGTGTTGATCGCCACCTGATTGGCGGCGGTACCATTCTGGCCAACCTGGAAGTTCAATGCACTGCTGGAACTCAGCAGCGCGGTACCATTGAACTGCGTGGTCTGAACGATACGTGACAGTTCCTGTGTGAGCTGATCTGTTTCTGCCTGCAGACCGGAACGATCTTCGATCGTGGCGTTGGCGGACTGCACGGCGATTTCGCGGATACGCTGCAGATTGGACTGGATCTGCGACATTGCGCCTTCACCGGTCTGCGCCAGCGAGATACCGTCGCCGGCATTGCGCACCGCCTGATTCAAGCCGCGGATGTCGGCGTTCATACGTTCGATAGAGAACATGCCGGCTGCATCGTCCTTGGCACTGTTGACCCGCAGACCTGAGGACAAACGCTGCAGTGACGTCGCCAGGGCGCTCTGGGTATTGCTCACATTGCGCTGTGCATTCAGTGAAGATACGTTGGTATTGATTACTAGTGCCATGATGTATTACCTCAATCTTGGTGCGAACCAGGGCCAAGGCACCAATTCGCTCTAATGTTTAGCGGATATATCTATGGACTGAACCACTGATATTTACCGCTGCCGTCCAACTTATCGACTCCGCCGCAGCAAACTTTAGAGATTATTCCGGTTACCGACCGAGGCACGGATCAGACTCTGGGGACATGGTTATACGGGCAACATAAAGAACGTTAATACAGCATGTTATAACCGTATTGCCAGGGTGGGATTGGCACTGGCACCGGTGGAACTGTCAGCGAAAAGAGGATTTTGCAGCAGCGATAGACAAAGCTGGAGCAAGGGCATGGGACAGGCCCCGCCGGGCATGATAATACCTGGCGGAGTTTTACCGGGGTCAGTCGCCTACCGCCGAGCGGCCGAAGGGCCGAAGGGCAGGATTAACGAATCGGCTGCCGACGGAGCCACCGCATTGGGAGTCAATGCCGCCAGCCATTCGTCCAAGTGGTCTTCGAGCATCCATTCCCCATGCACCCAGCGCCGTAACCGGTCACCTTCCGCCTCTGCCGCGTCCAGATCGAAGACCCGTTCACGAATGGCGTCCATCCACGCCTGCGGGTCATTGGGCACACGCGCAACCGGCGCGTTTTTATAGGGCGTGATATCCGTGCACACCACCGGCCAGCCCATCGCGCCATATTCCAGTAGTCTCAGGTTGGTCTTCGCCTCATTGAAGGCGTGGTACTCAAGGGGGGCAACCGCCAGATCCAGATTGAGTGCGGCGAGCTGGCGTGGATATTCGTCGAAACGGACGAAGCCATGTTCCTCTTTCACATAGGGCCGCAACTCATCGAGACACATGCCGAAGAACACCCAGTCGATTTCGTGCGCCGTGGCCTTGATCACCGGGATGAGGACCTCCAGATCGGCATGGTGCTGTTGCGCGCCGGCCCAACCAACCCGCGGGCGCTGGCTCTGGCGACGCAGAGACTTCAGGTGGCCCCAGCGAGCCCGTTCGAGACGTAACGGTACGACGCGGACATCATCGATCAAATGCCGGTAGGCCTCTGCCAGCGGTTCGGTTGTCACCGTCAGCCGGTCACAACAGGCCAATGCCGCGCGCAGTCGGCGCTTGATTTCAGGGAACAGTATGCTCTTGCGTGAATTGCTTTCCGGCACATCGGTCTTCAGGTCTTCAAAATCGAACACCTTGAACACTGAATTGAAACGCTGATACTGCGTGAGCATCTCCAGGTGTACGTCGTGCACGGTACTTTGCAGATACAAAGTATCCGGTCGCAAGCGCTCGAGTTCCACCACCGTGGGCATCCGCGGCAACTGGCGAGTGGTATCAGTGCAAGGCGTATAGGCTACCTGCGCCCAAGCCGCCATTTCCAGCGCACGCAACGGTGCAACAACACGGTGCTCACCCACGGCATCGGCGTTCAACGGCACGGCGAGAATTTTCGGACAGTCCCTGAAATTGGCGTCCCAGCCGGCGTCTATCTGCGTCTCCACCTCCACTGAGGTGTGCGCCAGGCTGAGATTGCGGTTATAGGCCGGATCATTGGCCAGCAATGGCAGCCAGCGTTCCAACATGCACTGCTGCTCACCGCGAAAACGCTGCCTCGATTCGGCCGTCACCACCTGTGTTATCTGCGACAGGCTGCCGTGATGAATCATCGTGGCGTAGGGAGTCCAGACAATTTTGTAACCGTGCTGTCCCACTTTAATGCATAGATCGATATCGTTGTAGGAGACTGTGAACGCTTCCTCATCCAGTCCACCCACTGCAGCGAAGATCGATTTGCGAATCAGCAGGCATGCACCGGTGACAGCCGAATAGTTTTGATCGATCTGTGTCCGCTTCATATAACCGCTATCCTGAATCGACAGGTCCATGAACGGATGCCCGGCATAACCCTGCATGCCCAGAACCACCCCGGCATGCTGTAATTTGCCATTGGTATAGACCAGCCGTGGACCGACCACACCGACATCGGCCCGCTGGCCATAGGACAGCATGCGATCCAGCCATTCGCTCTGAATCACCACGGTATCATTGTTCAACAGCAGCAGATACTCGCCGCGTGCCTGTTGCGCGGCGAGGTTGTTCATCGCCGAGTAATTGAATACGTGCGGATAGGACAACACTTCGACACGTCCGCTAAAGCGGGTCTTGAGCTGCGCGTAATAATCGAATGTATCCTCAGCCTGGCTGTCGTTATCGACGATGAACAGTTCGAAATTGTCATAGGCGGTTTTTTCGAACAGGCTCTCGACACACGGACGCAACAAGTCCAGGCGGTCCTTGTTGGGAATGATGATCGATACCAGTGGCTGCACTGCATGCTTGTACAGTACGCGGCAGGTCCCGGGCAGCAGTCCATCGGCAATCTGCGCATCGATACCTTTGCGGGCCAGATGCCGCATCACCGCCGCTTTACCGAACGCCTCCTGCCTGGCCGTATCGCTACTCTGCTCGTTGGCCGAATGACGATGGTAAAGCACCGAGGCTATATGACCGATGCTGTTCTCACGCATCTGATCGAGTACCTGCAACGCGGCATCATAGTTCTCCGCACCGTCTGCGTCGGCATAGCCGCCCAGACTCAACAGCACTTCGCGCTGCACCAGACAAAAATGACCCACATAGGGTGTGGAACGCAGCATATCAAGATTGAAATCGGGTTTGAAACGCGGCTCACCGAGCACCCCGTTGGCATCGATGACATCCTCGTCTGTATAAATGAAATACCAACCGGGCTCACCGTGCATGGTGTCGATACACACCAGCATCAGCTGTGGCTCCAGCGTATCGCCGGCATCCATCAGCCCGACCCAGTCGGCAGGCACCTCCGCCAGCGCCTGATTCAAGGCCAGCGCCAGTGGTGCGCCCTGTTCCACGCTATACCAGTGCAATACCTCGTTGGGCACGATACTTTCAGGATGTACAAAATCCGCTACGATTGACACTGTCCAGTTGTTGTAGAGCTGCCGTGAAATTGAATCCATGGTCTGCGCAAGGAGGCGCTCCGCGCCCTGACGGGCCTTCACGATGAGATGAATTGTCGGATGCATCTGCCACTGAGTCATCATGCGCTCTGCATGCAGTTGCGCACCGACCTCGCGCAGGGCGTGTTTGCCGAGCCAGGCTGCGTATGTGCCAGCATCAAGCGTGGCAGCAGTTGCCGACACGGATTGTGACACCTTGGCAGGTGCTGCGACGTGCGAGACATTCTGAGGCTGTGGTGCAAGCTGTGACGTCTGTTCGCCTGGCACCGCCCCACCCAGCCGTGCGCGCAGACGCCAGGCCATCGCCTGCTGATCTTCCAGCAAGCGAGTCGCTGCCTGATAAACGCGATCCGGTGTGATCGCCTCGTAGCAGAACGCCGTACCGAATTTGCAGCGTGGATTGGTATTGGGCGCGGGCAGTTCATGCAGACAACCGGCACAATCCACGGGTGATTGCAGTCCGATCTGCTGTGCGCCGATCGGAATGCGCTTGTCCGGATCGGCCATACCGTACAATCCGACAGCGGCGGTACTTACGGCAGCGGCCACATGCAGTATTACCGAGTCAGGACCGATCACCAGGTCGGCAATCGCCAGTGCGGCGGCAGTACTGCGGAAATCAAGTTTATTGACAAGGTTGACGATGCGCGCATTCGGTGCGGGACTGAAATCGCTCCCCGCACCTACCGCAACGACACCGACGGCCGGATCGGCCAACAGCATCGTCAGCAGGGTATCCCAATGCATCTGCGGCCAGCTCCGGTCCGGCGTCGCGCCCAGATGCACCGCCACCAACCGCTCGATGGCCGGTGCAGCCATTAACGGCTGCAGATACGCAGCGGCGATACGGTAATCCAGGGTCGCCAGGAATAGTTCAAGCCCGGGATTGGCCAACTCAACGGCGGCCGCTTGCGCATAGGCTTCGAGCATATGCACTTTGGGATTGCGCTCATAGGCCTCATCGAGATTGATGAGCAGATCATCCGCAGCCGGCTGGAATCCGGAGCGAGCGCTGATCAGCAGATCGACATGCGGATTGTCCGCGAATACCTCGTTGACATCGGTCCAGACGGCCAGGCGATGCGCCGGGTAACGGTGCCTCAATTCTCTTACGATGGGCGTGGCCTGCAGCACATCACCACGGGCATAGCGCCGCCTTACAATCAGCCGTGGCCGGCGCGTATGGACCGCCTTGGGCGCGCCCAGCACCACGCTGTATCCAGAATGACGGCTGGTATCCGAGCCGTCCTCATAAGGCTGGATGTTGGTAATATTGAACGGCGATTCCGCGAATGTCGGCCGGTCGTCGCAGTAGCAACGCACATCGTCAAAATACGGCTCCACCAGTGCCCTGATACGTGCGAGATTCCAGTTACTCCAATGATGCGGGTTCAGATGCGAACCGTCCCAGCGCTCGGTCGGCAAGGAGATGAGCATCCGGCCGTTCGGGGCAAGCTTGCTGACCAGCCCTGCCAGAAACAGGTCCGGATCGGGCACATGCTCGATCGTCTCAAGTGAAACGATCCAATCGAATCCGCCCGGCAGTTCCGCGAAATCACCCTGATGAAACTGCGCGCGTGGATCCAAATTGGTCTTGCGTGCCAGCTTGATGGCGATGGCGTCGTAGTCGGCCCCGGTATAACTGATGATGCCCGGATTCGCGCCCAACACCATGCTGGCGCCGTATCCGGCCCCTACCGCCACATCCAGCACCCTGCCCTCGCACACCTGCTCTGCAACGAAGCCGTAGCGTTTCATGTGGCGGGTCAGATTCCAATACAGTTCCAGGCCAGGACAGCAGCGTTCATCGACAAGGTCCTGATACTCTGCGCCAAAGGTCTGCAACAACGGCAACATGACACGCAACTCATGCAACTTCCAGGGCTTGCCATTCAGGCCATCAATAATCTCGCCAGTGAGGCGCGCCAGCAGATCATGCCCCAGCGTTGCAAACAGTTGCGGCCATGTCACACCTGCAAATCGGCCATCCACTTCACGCAATGGCAGGCCGATGGCAAAAATGAGCTTGTCGGTCTCGGGAATATGCAGCACGACATCCACGTAACGGCCGGACTCGTCGCCCGTGTGTATCTCATCCAGACGATAGACCGCTAACTGCAGGCGCTGAGCTGCCAGGGATGATAAGGACTCGCCACGATAGATCTGGTGCGAATTCAACCGGTCATCCAGGGAAAACAATTCCGCATTCATACCTGTCTCCTCAAACTCATTCATTCATTGCGCCACCTCGAACAGAATGACGCAGGATTTACCAGCCATGCCCGTCAGTCAGCCGCTGGCACGTTGTGCTTGTCCGTCGCGTACGGCGCCGCTCATGTCCATACCACAGCCCAATGCCGCCAACCAGACATCCAGATGATCTTCCAGCATCCAACCGGACATCACCCAGTCACGCAGACGTGCGCCTTCCGCCTGTGCCGCAACCGGGTCATTGATGTACTCGCGGATGGCATCGATCCAGGCATCCGATTTGTTGGCGACGCGCCGTACCGGTGCAGATCGATAGGGCTCGATATCCGTCGTAATCACCGGCAGACCCAACGCGCCGTATTCCAAAACACGCAGATTGCTCTTGGCCTCGTTGAAGCGGTTGAGCTCCAGCGGTGCCAGTGCCAGATCCAGATCCAGTGCAGCCAGACTGGCCGGATAGTCCGCAAACGTCACGGCCGGGTAAATCTTTTCCATATACATGCGCACCGGCTCGGGACACATGCCCATGAACACCCACTCCACCTCATCGGCGAGCGTACGTATGACATCAAAGAGAACTTCAAGATCGCCCGCGTGCTGCAAGGCGCCGGCCCAGCCGACGCGGGGACGCCGACCTTGTCCGAAGCGTGTATGCACATCACCCCAAAGCGAACGCGGCAGGTAATTGGGTACCACGCGGATGTCATCGATCATGTCGCGGTAGCCATTCGCGAGGGCATCGGTGGTTACTACCAGCCGGTCACACAGCGATAGACAGGTACGCAGACGCTTCTTGATGTCCTTGAATACGGTTTTATGAAACGGATTTTTCGGTGGCAGGGCGTACATCAGATCGTCCTGACCGAACACAAGCAGTGACTTGCCATGCCGACGGAAATCCTTCAGCGCGGCGATATGCACATCATGAACTGTGTTATGCATCAGCAGAACGTCGGTGCGATCACGCGATAGCTCCGCCAGTGTCGGCAGACGCGCGCCGATATCACGATGTGCAAGCGCCGCCGCTTCCGCACAACCGTCTGCGTGCATTGCCTGCAGCGGCAGATTGACTCGGAACTGCCACGAACCATAGGAACCGAATCCCAGGCCGCGCAGCCGCGACATTGAATCGTGGATAACCCATGGTGTCTGCAGCTCCGTTTCCACAACGGCATCGAGTCGAACCAGTGACAGATGGCGGTTATAGGCCGGGTCCCACCCCAGACGGGCGCCCCAGCGTTGCCGCAGGCAGTCAAGCTGCCGGCGGGCCTGTTCCACTCGTTCGGAACCGATCGCTTGCGTCTGCACGCTCGATCCACCATGGTGGACAAGGGTTGCAAAGGGTGTCCAGACAAGCTTGAGGCCTCGATCGGCGACCCGCAGACACAGATCCACATCATTGAACAGGGTTGGCAACATGGTCTCATCCAAACCGCCGAGCTCGTGGTACAAGGATTTGCGTATCAACAGGCAGGCACCGGAAACGGCGGACAGGTTCTGTACCAGCTGAGCGCGCCGCGGTAGATCCACTGCCTGCATCGACATACCGTAATAGCAGTGATCCGCTATGCCAAGAGGACCCATGCCAAGCACCATGCCGGCATGTTGCAGGCGCTGGTCGAGGAAAATCAGTCGCGCGCCGACGATGCCGACCTCGTCACGCTGGGCATGCGCCAACATACGCGTCAGCCAGTTCGGTTGCAGCACCAGAGTATCGTTGTTAAGCAGCAGCAGATAATCACCGTCGGCAACATGTGCCGCGGCATTGTTGATGGCGGAGAAATTGAAATCACCCGGATGTCGGATCACGCGTATGCGACTGTTCGCCGCCGGGAGCGCATTCAAATAGGCCAGGGTCGCCGACTCGCAGCTGTCATTATCGACCACGATCACTTCATAGTTTGAATAGTCTGTAGTTTTCAGCAGCGTCTCGAGACAGGGCTGCAACAGATCCAGACGGTCTCGGGTCGGGATGATAATGGACACCCGTGGCGAGTGCGCATGGTAATAGTCGATGAAGAAACTGCCCGGAACGAAACCGCCCTCGATATTTGCCGTCACGCCGATGCGTTGCAAGTGTGCCTGCAGTACCTGTGCACAAATCGGCGACAAATCCGCCGCCAGCGGCGCATCCGGAGCACGGTGACACAGTACCTGCGACACATGTCCGATGGCGCTTTCGCCATAGGTCTCGAGCAGCTTGAAGGCCAAGTCGTGATTATGGGCGCCGACCGCTACGGCAATACCTGCAACGTGCGACCAGGCTTCGCGCCGGTACAGGCAAAAGCCGCCGAGATACGGATCTGCACGCAGCAGATCGGCATTGAAATCCGGTTTGAAGTCCGCATCGCTGCGCCGGCCATCGGTTCCCATGCGATCTTCGTCGCTATACAGCATCTGCCAGTCGGGATGCTGACCAGCCTCGTCGAGCGCCAGTACCAGTGCCGTATCCGCCAACCTGTCACCGCACCCCAGTACCGCCACCCAATCGGCACCGGTATCCGCAACGGCGCGATTGACCGCTGCCAGCGGGTCCTTGCCTCCGTCATACCATTCGATATTATCGAACCCGGTCAGTCTATCGTCCGGACAGGGTCCGTTGCCCACGACGGTCAGTCCCCAGCCGCGGTACAGTTGCCCGGCCAGACTGTCCAGAGTCTGCGCTAATCGCGGCAAACTATCCGGCGCGCAAAGCGTGAGCAGGTGCACCGAGGGAAAGCTATCCCAGTTTTCCATCTGCGCCTGCAAGCGGCGTTGCCGTGCCGGAGTGGTTGCATGCTGACCCACCCAGGACAGGTAGTCATCAGTCACCACGCTGGGCGATGTCAGTTCAGGAGCACTCCCGTTAGTTGTATTGATTGGAGTATCCGCACTCTTACGGGCTCGCAGATTGTGGTACATGGCGCGGTAGTCCTGCGCATTCGCATCGATGGTCTTGATGCGCAAGGTTTCGAGATCGTGCGCCACCGCAGTGATGGCAGTTCGATCAGCGGCAAGTTCCAGCAACTTGTCCGCCAGTGCCTTGGCATCACCCGGTGGCACCAGCCATCCCGTGCTACCGTCGCTGACACGCTCGGCGATACCACCCGCCTGTACCGCCAGCACCGGTACACCCATCGCCTGTGCCTCGCTTACGGTCAGACAAAAGGTTTCATCCCATACCGAGGCGATGACAATCAAATCGACTTTTTGAAGTAGACCGGGCAGCTCACCACGTGTGTAATTACCATGCAATACCAAACCGGCGCTTTCCGCATGCGTCTGCAATTCTCTGGTAATGCCGCCGAATACCTCAAAACGCACTGCCTCTGTGCGCAGGCGACGCGCCACATCCAGCAGCACATAACCGCCCTTGCGATCGGTCAAATTGCCGAGAAATCCCACGCGCAACTTGGCGATCGGTGTGGGACGCGGACTGCGGCGGCTGATCTCGACACCATGGCCGATCACCCGGATCCTGCCGGCGGTTTCTACGCCGAAAGCGCGCTCGAACTGCTGTTGTACGAATGCCGTCGGCGCAACCAGTTCATCAGCTGTTTCCAACACGCGTCGCAGCAGCGCATGGCGTTCATCGGCATACGCGGCAAGATCGATCCCGAATCCCTCACCGTGATGCGTGTATTTCACGCTCAGACAACGCAAACACTCCGCATCAGCCGCCTCGGCGCGGGCCTTGCCACAGCGACGGTATTCCGGTGTGATGAGGTTGTATTCTGGGCATAGCAGATAATAGTCATGCAGAGAAATCACCACGCGTAGACCCAACGCCTTGGCGATCAAGGGCAGTCGCAGAGTATCCCAATGAGCGAGGTGCTGAAAATGCACAGTATCATAATCACCACCCGCGATCAGCCGCGCAAAACTGAGCTCGGCCAGTTCGTTTTGCAGACCACCGGCGTTGCCAATGAAACGTTCCGTACCGGGCACATTCTGTTTGCGATAGCCCAATACACGCAGATCATCATCGGCTGAGCATTCCTCGATATCGGTCCAGCCGGCAGTAATCAGCTTCGGATATAGCACCGTGGTACGTACATCGGATGCGACGCGATCGATAATCTGCCGCGTATGCAATTCGGTGCCACCGGGCATATCGAAGCTGTGCATCACCTGCAAAACATGAATCCGGCCATCCGGGTTGAGTGCTCGCAACGCCGTCTGAATACGTTCTTGTACCAGTCGCAAGGGATTGGCCGCGCAGAATTGCTCGACCATCGAATGATAGTAAGGCCAGCGTTGCGCGAGTGTATTGGCGTTTTTCAGGCGCCGCTCACCGATCTGCTTTACGGAATTGAAGGATGCCTCACCATAGTGGTGGACATAGGCATCGTCGCAGCACACCGTTTCGATGCCGGCCCGACGTGCGCGCATGCACAGATCGCTCTCCTCGCCGTAACCCAGGCCGAATGCAGTATCGAACACACCGATCCGGTTGAGCGTGGCGCGGGTGATAAGCATGCAGAAACCGACCGCCGTCGGCAGCAAGGGGTAACTGCGCGGCGAGACCCGGTCGACCAGCTTCGCGAACTGTACCGCATCCATGCCAGCAGGCAGCCTGTTGGCAGCATTGAAGCGCGGCACTGACAGAATCGTGGCATTGTTCGACAACGGTGAAACAATCCCTATATCGGAACGGCTCAAGCGGCAGCGATCCAGACGTTCCAACCAACCGGGTGTCACTTCAGTATCCGAATTCAGAATTACGACGTCGCGCAGTGACAAGCTGAATCCACGGTTCATATTGCCGACAAAGCCAAGATTGTATGTCGCTTCCACTACCCTGACACGGGCATCACGCGCGGCAAACCCGTGCAGTAGCAGCAGGATTCGCACATCGGTACTAGCATCATCGAGAAGGATCACGCCGTGAGCCGGATCGGTATGCTGTAGCACGCTCTCTACACAGCGCTCGACATGCTCATAGGCGTTATAAATGGGAATCAGGATATCGTAGGTCGATGCGCAAGGTGTCAACGGCGCCTGAGGTCGGCTGTCGGCGAGTACCGTCCGTGCCAGGACACGGGCAGTGTGCTCGTGGTCTAATCCGCACTGATAGCGCGCCAGCTCCGGATCGAGTGCGTCATTGTGATCGGAATCAGGCACGGGATCGTGATAACGGAGCGTCTTAAGCAATGCGTCGACAAGCTCGTCGAGCGTAGTTATCGGGTGACTGTGCGGTGCGGACTGCAGATTCGGCGCGGCGCTTTCGTTGGGCACGAATAGCAGCGAGCTCTCCTCGGCTACACCGAAAATATTGTCCTGTTCGGCAGCGTAATTCTCGGTATTGAAGGCCGGGAAGCGGCAGAACCAGGCTCGATAACCTTCCTCACGCAGAAAGCTCACCAGATCCCATCCGAGTTCGAGATGGTTACATTCCAAATACAATATTGGCCGACAACGGCGCAATGTTTCACACGCACCGCGCAGGGTGTCAAGTTCCATAGACTCGACATCGAGTTTGATCAGATCGACATTCGACAGCCCGAGACTGTCCAGCGTGATGACAGGTACCGGGTAATGCTGCTTCGGTATCTGCGTATCTATTGGCTGCAACAATGAAAAGGCGCCAACGTTGCTGCGTGCCGCTGCGTCGAGCAGCGGAATTTCCACACTGCCGGCGGTCATGGCCAGCGCGGCATGGACTGCCTTGGCCGCTGTCAGCCCATTGCTTCTGATATTGCGATTCAGCAGTTCGAACACCTGGGGTTGCGGTTCGATGGCGATTACACTACCTGACGGACCCACATGCCGTGCCAAAGCCACAGTGTGTGTACCGATGTTGGCACCACCATCGATGACAGTGCCTCCGGCTGATACCAGCGAACACAGGAAATCGACTTCCTTTCCTGCCCATTCACCATAGCGGGCCAACGAGTCACCGATCGGCCCGTCGAAGCTGAAGAATGCCATATCACCATGCCGACAGGCCTTGGTGACCACGAACGCTTCAAGTTCCTGCATGACCGGCCCGACAGTCATTGTGTCAGGCCCGGTTTGATGTTCACTCATTATCGGCCTTCCTTATGCTCACAATTTACTACCGGCGTATGGGAATAACCGAAGTGTCGGCAATATCGACTGGCATAGATGGCATGGCGAAGCTCGTCGGTATAGGCATTACGTATAGCCGCCTTGATGTCATCGGCACCAGTCTTTTCGTGCGTAACGTTTCGCTGGCCGATGACCAGGCTCTCGACACCGGCAAATTTTCCGATAACCTCAGTAAGCTCGCTCAATCGCTCGAACTTCAATACCAAGACATCGGCAAATTCACCTTCGATGACCGACCAGCCGCGCTGCGGATCAAATGAATGCGCATAAACATCCACATCCAGTACCGGGAGCAAATGCGTGTCGAACCACTTAAGCGGCTTGGCCATCAAGCGCGAGAGCAACCCAACGGCGAATGAGTCATTGCTCTCCTCTGGATACCGGCAGTAATTCCCCTGCCCAGGTATCGATTGCACCAACTCATCGGGAGTAGCCAGCAGCCGCTCCTGCACGGCGCGCTGGAAATCCTCCACCCTGTCTGCCGTTGCCCTCGAGGCGGACAGTTCAGTGCATGTCTTACACCAGGCATCGATACCTTTGCTGTATCCCGCGAAGTCTTGAATAATACTGGCCGCATACCAATCGAGTGGATCACGCGCCAGCGTGATTATTTTCAGCCGTCGGCCACGGGCTGCGCCGTATTCACGGAACCAGTTGAGCTTGCGCGTCAGGACCAGGTTGCGTAGCAACTGACCGGAGAGGTGATACGTGAAGTGCGCATCCATCCATGGCAAACTCAATTCGCCAACAACTCTGGCAACTTCATCGAAACCGAGAAAATGACTGGCCTCGACCACCAGTCCGCGATTGGCCAGGGCATGATTCAGCGCCGTGGAAGCAACCTTGCCCATTTGGTAAATAATGACCTCGCCATTCTTTGGTTCATTTGGCGTGTGGGCACGAACTTCCGCCAATGCACGATAATTGTCCTGTGCGGCGCAATTTTCCGGATCGAGTTCCATAGCGCGCTGGAAGTACCATTCGGCACGATTCACATCCCCGGCCGAAAACGCCAGCACACCAAGATTATTCGCAGCATCGCTGTTCGCGCCATCGATACCCGCCGCATGTTCGAAACAGGTACGGGCCGCCGCCGCATCGCCCAGCAAGCTGTATACCTCACCCAGGCGCACCAACTGAGCAGCCTCCAGCGGTTGCGCAAGCAATTCAGGCAGCAGGCCACCCATGTGGAAAGCGATCTGGGACAACATCATGTCAGCGTGTAAATTCGGGGTTTGACTGGGCACGGCCCGAACCTTATCGGCTATCTGTCCGTCCACCCCGGTAGAAGCGCTGCGCTGTTCTGCGCTCTGCATCTGCAAATCCTCCTATCGCTTCAGCATGGGTGCCCGGCGCAGGCCCATGGATCGCTTCATCATCCTTTGCCGCTGCGCAATCTCGGCGTTTTCGTTCACGCCGGCGATGCGTGCCGACATGGCATCGTCCAAGAACGATTCCCCGAAGGCGCGTTTGAACCAGAGGTTGTAATCGCTGACAAGATTCGCCAAGAAATGCGACCAGGGCCCGTAACCGATTTCCACACAAGTACGACAGGCCTCGGGATACTTGTCCTCGATAATGCCCTGCCGCACAGCCTCGAAGCCTGCACCACGCCAGATATCCAGACCATTCTGTACTGATACATCACCCAGCGCCGGTGCCCGGCCATCCGCGAAACAGCAGCTTTTCACTCGCCCACCCTTGCGCACATACAAGGTTTTGAACGGCTCCATGCAAGGCGATCGCAATGGCACAAGCGGTGCCTCGATCGCCAGCAATTCATTGACCTCGGTCACCGGGACATCCAGGGCGGTCATCGGTTCTTCCTCACGGGCCGCCGGCTTGATCGGCACCACTTTGGACGCCGTTGCGCGCAGCTCGCTAATCGGCACAACCACACTGGCCGACGCATTGCTGCAGCCGGCGTTGTCATTTTGTCGTCCCATGACAAAACTGCCCCGACGCTGCTCAGCCTCTTCCTCGCTACCGACCACGGAATGCTCAAACTGATCGGCACTGATACCGACGCCCAACTCGGCGGCGACGACCTTGGCCTCTGCGAGCTTTACGCCCTCGATCCAGGGGCGATTCACCGCGATGTGCTGTGCTATCACCGGATTGGTATCTTCCCCCAGCAGCTGCTTGACGAAGATATGATTCACACCGTGGCCGGCCATCATGCGCACGAATTCCGGCAGTTTGTCGATGTGATGCTGAAACGACAGCGAGTTGATGGCGATGCGCGGCAGATCGGCGCCACGACGCCGCTTGGCCTCGGCCAGGCACTTGATACCACCCAGCACCTGCTCGAACTTCCCACCCATGTAGACATTTTCGTAGTCGGAAGCGTTGGCGCCAGAGAAGCTCACCGTAACGCAGCCGATACCGCGATCGACCAGAAATTCGCACAGGTCTTCTGTCAGTCCCATTCCGTTGGTAAAGAAGTCGATCACCACTTCATAACGCGATATCTGATCGAGCAACTCGCGAAAGCCCGGATGCAATGTCGGCTCACCAAAACCGAAGCAATGCACCACCAGCGCATGTTCAAGTACCTGCTCCATCGAGCCAGCGAAGGCTTCATGATCCAGAAAGCCGCGTTCTTCTTCACGCAAGGCAATGAAGCGGCGCGGGTTCAACGTGGAAAAATCACGGCACATCGCGCACTTCAGGTTGCACAGGTTGCTGACTTCCAGGAACACCTCCAACGGATAGGCGGGCGAGGCCCCACCTTGCGTGAAGGCAAGAAACGATTCAATGGTCCGGCGCTTGCGGTCACGATACTGCGTCAGCCGGCGCACGGCCGGCGCTACAGGAATGGCATCGACCGTGTCCATATCAGCGGATGATCCGGCTATCAGCAGTGCATTGATGCGACGGATGGCCGCATCCGGCGAGGTGTAGCCTGAAGCCGGCAGACCCTGCTGCAATGCCATCGCATCCATTACACAACTCAGGATCAAAGGTTCACAGATCTGCGGGGAACATGATTCGTGCACCTGACCGGGCACGGGGAAACCCAACGAAAGTGGCAACAGTTTTACCGGGAATTCAGGTTGGAGCAGTGCGAAGCTCAGACTCAATATCGGATCGACTATGGCGCCCGCCATTTCTGCATCGACTGTTGATGATGCTGATTGCAGGCGCTCACCGATCGCCTGCCATTGCATGCGTAAGCGTGCAACATACGGTTTCGGCACGATGAGCAATCCCGGATCGAAACACGGCAGGTGTGCCTCGCCGTCATGCGCGGCGCGAGGCCGGACAGCCGGCAGCAATCGATCGAGCAGCGTTGCCGCTTGCGTCCATACCTGGTCAGTTACCGCAGCGTTGTACGCCAATCTTGCACCCAGCACATCGTCTGCGACATAGCTGGAAAAATCGCCAGTGACCACGGCGTCCAGACCGAGCGCTATCAGGACTTCGTAGTCATCACTATCGTCCACACAATTCAGCGGATGCAATGCGCATGATTCGGCGTACTGCGTCGTATCGAGGCGGGGATGAATGCGGACCTCGACCCCCAGATCGGTCAAGGTTTGCTGCATATCCGCAGGCAAGGTTGCAGGTGCAAATACCAGGTAACGCCCCCGGCTCAGCTTACCGCCGAAATGCCCCATGCTGACAATTAGATTGGTGAAGCGCAGGAAATCCCATTCATCGGAACCAATGCTCACTGCAACCAGTACACGTTCGTTGATCAACATCCAGATTCCTCCGCCCGCCGGCAGAGCGCCGACTCCGCGTTTCAGGTGCTGTGCCCCTGCCAAGCTGGCCAGATAAAATTTAAGTCAGGGACGGACATAGGATTTCAGCAATCCCTGTGCCAAACATCTAACTCATTGGCAACAGTTAGTTATGGGGGCGTTTGCTGAGGGCGTCAGAGAAACGTCAGGCTAATGACTACTCTCTGCCAAGATACCGTGACGTGAGTATCCGGGCATCCGATAGGTCAGGCGCCATCGCGATCGAAGGTATAGCCGACATTCCCTGTCGAGTCATAAAACACCAGGGCACCTTCGGCGAAGTTGTGGGTAACGATGGAACGCCGTGTCAGGGAGCGATCGAGGCGCTTACCGCCGGCATGCATCAGGTTCTCATGCCAGATCAGCACCGTACCTCGCGCCGGCCGGTAAATCATACTTTCAAATCGGCCTTGCTCACGCAGGCTGTGCCAGTGCTGCCCGATCTTGTCACTGAATTCCTGCCAGTTGCCGTTGGAAACCTTGGCGACCCCAGAGCCGTTCATATAAATGCGCGGCAAGCGATGACTGCCGGGATACACTTCGAGTTCTCCGGAACCCGGCTGAATATCTTCGAGCGCTATCCAGACTCCGCACATATAGCCGGCGGGAAACGGCGTCAGATGTACGGTGTCTTGATGCACGTTCTGCTCGCTGCCGCAGATAAAGGTCAGGCTCTGACAGGGACGCGCGCGCGCCGCGAAGATCAGATCCAGGAAATGCAGGATGCGGGGATGCATCCATAAACAGCGTATGCCGGGATAAGCGGTATGCAGGTGTTCCAGACGCTCCCCCGACCCCGACTCATAGCCCCGATAGCCTGTCGCAACGACGTGATCGATTTCCTTGTTGATACTGTCCAGTAATTCGTCCTCGACCAACCCGGGTAAAACCATGTAGCCGTTGATCACGAAATCCAGCAAGGCCTCGGCCTCCGCGAAGGTAATGTTGCGTCCCGCCAACCAGGCATGAATAGTCTGCCCGGCATCCGGGCGATCAAACCAGGGAATCAGCGCGACATCCGCATAATCATACAAGCCGGCGTCACAGGGCCCATCCAGCACCAATGGCACCCGCGCGGCGCGCAGACTCTCGCGGACCTGCACAGCGATGGCCCCCTCATTGCGTATATTGATAACTCCCTGTCGCGCCGCGACCGATACGCCGGCGTTATCCAATAGCAGCACTCGGAAACGACGCTGACCGTTGTCGAGCAGATGGGTATGTATGGCGAACCGGCATACGGCATGCCCTGCCTGCAATTGAACAGGTATATCCGTCCCGGTGAGGCCACTGTCAGGAAAATCGATCCGCAGCATACACGCCTGCTCCACCCTGTTACCGGTACACGCGATCGTGATATCGATAGGCGCCAGACCGGTCAGCGGCTGCACGCCAGCCTGCACTCCGACGTTCAGGCTCCAGTGAGCGTCGCCAACACCAGCTATGTCATGCGTCCGTGTCGGGGTTTGGTTACCCAGGTCGACCAGTGCCGCCTGCGTGTCGCGGCTGAAACTTTGCTGACTGAGACTGTCTGACATAGTGCGGTCCTTTCGGGTGAATACCGAATTGATTGTTAGGTCACGGGACATCAGATGGAAACAACCCTGACCCGATTGAGTACGCGGCAGGCTGCCCGACGGATGTCAGTCGCGACCAATAACACCATGCAACCATCCTGCCACGCCACGGGAAGGATGCATGAGAGGCAGCTATTCCGGATGGCGTCACTGCAATGCGGTTTATGCTTGCAGGCCCGAAAATACCGGGAAGGCGGGACAGCTACATACTCGATTTACTTCTCGGCAGCAGCAGCCCGGGCGAAACCGCAATACTTCGGTGTCGTGCACTTGGCGCCTGGCCGTGTCGGCTGCACTGCGTTTTGATCAAATGCACGAAAATAACCCGGCATGATAATCGCCAGCAACAGGGTGGCCTTGAGGACGCCAGTGACCGGTGAGCATCCTTGCTGGAAGACTTGCCGGAGTATCCCGAAATCTTGCATCTGCTCAGCGTGGTATATCACCAGCTCGGCGAGCGCATGCGCACCGAACCGCTCTCCACTCTTGCGGTGCCCGACCGGGCACATGACCGCGACCTGTTCGCAGATATCGATGGAGTGTTTCCTGTCCGAGGCGCCGGACAGGATCCGGCACAGTCAATTGATCTCCCGAATACCGAAATCGTCGTTTTACATGGCCGTGACAGATGGAAGGATTCCGCGTCTATCCTGGACATGTAGCTCGAACGTGCTCGCCGGTTGACGACATTCATCGATAACGGCGAAACAGTGGTCGAATTCGGGGCGGGTAATCTGTCAGGAAAATTCTTTCCCAACTGGCAAACGGTATGTGCAGAACCGTGGTGGCGATGGCAGTGTGGAATCGACCGATACAAAGGTGCCGGCAAAAGCTCATAGTGAGCAGATAGTCGGCCGGACGGCAGGCTTGGGAATAAATCCAGCCGCCGTATCGGTCACATCATCGGTAGGGCCAAGATCCTATACGAGCGGCGCCGCAACAAAGGAATGGAGCAAGGCCGAGGTGAGCATTGCATCCGGTACCACAGGGCAATGGACGCCCTGGTTTTTGATTTCAACTGCGCTGAACGATTCACGCGCGGCGATATAGCGGAACGCTGGCAGGAACCTCAGACTGGAAACGGTTAACGGATGTAATTGAACAGCGACAGCCCCTGGATCTTGGTGTAGCTGCTCTGCGCTGCCTGCAACGCGACGGTCTGCTGGTTGAGCATGCTGATGGCGCTGGTATAGTCTACGTCCTGGATCTTGGACAAGGCGCTCTGTGTCTGGAGCAGATAGTCCGCATTGATGCTGTTCTGACTGTCGATCGCATTCAGGCGCGCGCCGACTTTGGCGCGCACGGTAAGCTGATTATTGAGCGCCGAATCGATATCCGTGATGGTGCTCTGACTGGGCGTATTGGTGTTCAGATTGCTGATGAACGTGTTTATGGTGTCAAACACCGACTGTACGCCACCGGCACTGGCAGGAATATTCATAAACACGCTGGAACCTGAATCTCCCACTTCAAGCTGCCGCTGCGGTCCGATCTGCAGCAGACGGCTACCCTGGTCGCCATTGTAGACAATGGTTCCGCCACCATTATCGGTGAAGGGCTGGGTACCGGCCTTGAAACCGGCGAACAGGTATTCACCACTGGCGTCCTTGGTATTGGCCAATCCCTGCAGTTGTTGTGACAGTTGTGTCACTTCGGCGGCTATTGCATTCCGGTCACTGGCGCTCGTGGTACCGTTATTGGCCTGCACTGCCAGCTCACGCACACGCTGCAAAACATCGGATGCGCCTGACAAGGTGGTGTCTTCGAGATTTAGGCGTGCCTGTGCGACATTGGTGTTGCGCTGGTACTGCTGGGTAAGACTAATCGTCTGATTGAGCGACAGGATACTGGCCGCTGCGGATGGATCATCCGCCGGCGTAAGCACGCGCTTACCACTCGATAGTTGCTGCTGTGTCTTGGCGATCTGCGCCTGCACGTCCTGCATCGACGTGACGGCATTGTCGGTAATCTGCGAAGTGGCGATACGCATGGGTTATTGACCTTTCACCGCACCAAGCAGTGTGTTGAACAGGGAACTGCCGATCGAGATCACCTGCGCCGCCGCCTGGTAGGCCTGTTGGAATTTGAGCATATTGGCGGCCTCCTCATCCAGATTCACACCGGATATCGATGCTTGCTGACTCTTGACCTGCTGCAACAGCGTGGTCTGCGCGCTCAGGTTGTTCTGCGCGCTGCTGGACTGCGTGCCGACCTTGGCGACCATTTGACCATTGGCCTGCGTATAGGAAATCGCGCCACTATCCAGCACACCCTTGGTCTGCAGACCTGCCATAGCCAGGGCGTTACGATTATCACCGGTACCACTGGCGTTGTAGGTCACGGCAAAGCTGTCACCGGTCGCGGGCGTGCCGCTGACATGCACCTGATATCCGTAATTGAGCGCCAGATTGTCGCTGGGGAAGATATCCTTACCCGTTCCCGGTGTATAGATGCCGGTATCCAACACCGCATTGCTTGAGGCATTGATGATCTGGTAAGTCGTCGAGCTGGTGAAATTGATTCTGATCGGCGGTGTCAGCGTACCCGCCGTGGTTGTGAACGCAGCATTACCGATATCGGTCACCGCGCCGGCACTGATGGAGCCGGTGCCGGTGTTGGCGCCCGAGGCCCCAGTGACGATAG
>JBBQDK010000004.1:0-47714 GCA_038319625.1 Gammaproteobacteria bacterium | reverse complement strand
GAACCGAAGCGCAGCAGGCTGGGGATGCGGATGGTCTGTGCGCTTTCCGGATACATGCGGCGCACGCCCTTTTCCAGATTGCGGTACAGGGTCGGCACGGCCTGGAACAGGCATTCCTTGAAATAGTAAAGACCGTTGCGGATCTCGTCACGCACCTGTGGACGATGCACGCGCACCTCGTCGGTTTTCCACAGCAGCTGGATCTGGTCCTTGAGACGCTGAAGGATTTCCGAACGTTCGTCCTTGCCGAGACGCAGATCGTTGAGTTGTTCGCTGGTGATGAAAATGCGGCGCAGCGCCTCCAGGATGGTGCGACGTTTGGCTTCGGTCGGGTGGGCGGTGAATACCGGGATGTAGGCCAGCCGGTCGAGCAGGGTCTGGAGTTGCTCCGCAGTCACACCATCGGCGCGCAGATCGCGCAGCGTGGCGTCGAAGGAGCCCGTCCACAGTGGGCCGCCGCTGCGTACCTGGCGGCGCCGCAGCCTGTGCTGATAGGCCTCTTCGGCGATATTGACCAGGCTGAAATAGAGATTGAAGGCGCGCACCACATGCGTGACGGTGTCCGGATCGAGTTTGCCGATCAGCCGCGTCAGTCGGGCACGGGCGTGCGGGTTGTCCTTGCGGTGCAGTTTGATATAACCCTTGCGCAAGGTCTCCACGGCCTTCAGCACCTGGCCGCCGGCTTGAGCGCTCAGCACTTCGCCGAGCAGATTGCCGAACAGTTTGACGCGCGCGCGCAATTCCTTGTCGCCGGGATGTTCGACGTGGGGCGTGACAGGCAGTTTGGCAAGATTGGGCGGGGGCATGGTTCGGCTGGCTGTGCAAGGTTCGGCTAGGGGCCGGCCATTATACCCGCAGGAGGCATAGAGATGTAGGGCGGGCCCGATTTCAGATCACCGCCTGCTGATACAGGTCCTGATAATGTCCGGCACTGCGCTTCCAGCTGAAGTCCTGGCGCATGCCAGCCTGTACCAGCTTGCGCCATTGCTGGGGTTCCTGGTACAGGGTGAGGGCGCGTTGTATTGAATTGTGCAGGTCGTCCGCTACCGCGTGATCGAACACGAAGCCGGTGGCGCTGCCTTCCTGCAGGGCGGGCGGCGTGGCATCGACCACCGTATCGGCAAGACCGCCGGTGCGGCGCACCACGGGCACGGTACCGTAACGCAGACTGTACATCTGGTTCAGACCGCAGGGCTCGAAGCGCGACGGCATCAGGAACATGTCCGAGCCGGCTTCGATGCGGTGCGCCAGTTCCTCGTCATAGCCGATATGCACGCACATGCGATCAGCATGCAAATCGGCGACGGCGGAAAGATCCTTTTCGAACGCCTTGTCGCCACTGCCAAGTATCACCAGTTGCACCTTGCGCTTGAGCAGGGCGGGCAGAGTGGCGATCAGCAGATCGATACCTTTCTGTTCCACCAGTCTGCTGATATGACCCATCAGCGGCACGCCCGGCAGTATCGGCAGACCGCAATTGCGCTGCAGTGATTGCTTGTTCATGGCCTTGCCGTCGAGACTGCGCGCATTGTATGGCTGATCGATGTGCGGATCCTTGTTCGGACTCCAGATACCGTAGTTGGCACCGTTGAGGATGCCCACCAGGCGTTCCTGGCGACTGTGCAGCAGGCCTTCCAGTCCGCAGCCGAACTCCTCGGTGAGAATCTCGCGCGCGTAGGTCGGACTGACGGTGGTCAGCCAGTCGCTGTAGACCAGCCCGCCTTTCATGAATGAGAACTGGCCGTAGAATTCCATCGACTGCATGTTCCAGAAATCCGCAGGCAACTTCAGTGCGGCGAAGGTATTCCAGTCGAACAGGCCCTGATAAGCAAGGTTGTGGATGGTGAAGACCGTGGATGGTCGCTGTGCCTCGAGTGCCAGCAGGGCGGGAATCAGGCCGGTCTGCCAGTCGTGGCAATGCACCAGTTGCGGGACCCAGTCGATGCCTGCGCGGCCCTGGGCGATTTCTGTGACGGCACGACAGAACAACGCGTAGCGTTCGGCGTTGTCGGGCCAGTCTCTGCCGTCAGGTCCGGCGTAGGGGCCGCCGGGCCGGTCGAAGTGGCTGGGGGAATCGATGATGTAGATAATGACCTTGCTGTCGGGCAAAAAGCCCTGCAGCAAGCGCACCGCCGCGTCAGTGCCCGGCAACTGAAGTTCCCTGATCAGCGTGAGCTGGCCGGCGTTGGCCATCAATTGCCGGTAACCGGGCAGAATCATGCGCACATCGTGGCGCAGACGTTTCAGTTCCAGGGGCAAAGTGCCGGCGACATCGCCCAGGCCTCCGGTTTTGATCAGGGGATGTGCCTCGCTGGCGGCGAACAGGATTTTCATTGAGGAGTCCTTGCAGAGCGTGGAGACGGCGTACCCGGACATCAATTCGCCTAAGGTAGTTGAGTCGGTGACTTTTGTCATCCATCACGTGGCGTGTCGCCGTCCCCGTCCCCGTCCCCGTCCCCGTCCCCGTCTCTGTCCCGGTATCGGGAACTTCGCCGCCGGACTGCGCACCAACAGTAGGGTCATCGACCTGCTGCGTCACCGGAACCGACTGGCGCATTTTCCCGTTGCGGTAGTATGTTTGCCGCTGCGAGGCAAAGAATCCCGCGGAGTGAGATACCCTGAAACGTCCGACAAGCAATATCTATTCTTACTGTCATGGAGAGCAACCGATGAAATCGACCGCAGCACTGAATGCGGAACGCCGGCGTCTCTAGGCGCAGCGCCAGGGTAAGGAAGATTGGCGGCTCTGGGGCCCGTATCTCGCTGAACGCGCCTGGGGTACAGTGCGCGAGGATTACAGCGCGAACGGCACGGCCTGGGACTCATTCGATCACGACCAGGCGCGCTCCCGCGCCTATCGCTGGAGCGAGGACGGTCTGGGCGGGATCTGCGACCAGCAGCAGCATTTGTGTTTCGCGCTGGGATTGTGGAACGGCCATGATCCGATTCTCAAGGAACGCGCTTTCGGCCTTACCGGCGAGCAGGGCAATCACGGCGAGGACGTGAAGGAGTGTTACTTCTACTGCGATGCCACGCCGAGCCATAGCTGGCTGCGCTACCTCTACAAATATCTGCAAACCGAATATCCCTATGCCGACCTGGTGGCGGAGAACGCACGCCGCGGTCACGACAGGCCGTCCTATAACCTTATCGACAGCGGCGCATTCAAGGATGACCGCTATTGGGATGTCGAGGTGAGCTACGCCAAGGCTGGTCCGGAAGAGATTCATGTGCGCATCACCGCGAGCAATCGCGGCACGGAACCGGCGCGGCTGCACATACTGCCGACATTATGGTTTCGTAATACCTGGGCCTGGCAGGACGGTTCCGTACGCCCGCGCATGAAATCGATTGCCGCACCGAGCGGTGCGGGCTGGGCCGTGCGGGCGGATCATCCTCTGATGACATTCTATTATCTGTACAGTCGTCAGACTGCACCGTGCCTGTTCACCGAGAACGACAGCAATGCCGAACGGTTGTGGGGCCAGCCCAATGCGACACCGTATGTGAAGGATGCCTTCCATCGTCACGTGATCGGGGGCGAAGTGGGGGTGGTCAATCCTGAACAGGTGGGCAGTAAGTTCGCCGCCTGGCATCAACTCGATGTGGCGGGAGGGCAAGCTGCGTGCATCGAACTGGTGCTGTCGGCGCAGCCGCTGCAGCAACCGTTCGAGCACAGTGCTGAGGTGTTCGCGCAACGTCGGCAGGAAGCCGATGTGTTTTACAACGATATCGAGCCGCAGGCCGATGCGGAGGATCGCTGCATTCTGCGCCAGGCCCTGTCCGGTATGATATGGAACAAGCAATTCTTTCATTACGACGTGGCGCGCTGGCTGGACGGCGACAAGCTGCGGCCGCCGGCCAGCCGGCTTTCCGGTCGCAATCAGTTCTGGCGTCAGCTCAAGGCGGCCGATGTGATCTCTATGCCCGACGCTTGGGAGTATCCGTGGTTCGCGGCATGGGATCTTGCCTATCATTGCACGGCGCTGGCGCAGGTCGATGTCGATTTCGCCAAGGATCAGGTCGAGCTGATGCTGCGCGAGAACTATCTGCATCCGAACGGCCAGATTCCCGCCTATGAATGGGCCCTGGGCGATGTCAATCCGCCGGTGCATGCCATGGCGGCGCTCAAGGTGTTCCGCGCCGAGCGCGTGCAGCGCGGCAAGGGTGATCTGAATTTCCTGCAACGTGTCATTCACAAGCTGCTGCTCAATTTCGCCTGGTGGCTGAACCGCAAGGACAGCGACGGCCACAATCTGTTCGAAGGCGGCTTCATGGGACTCGACAATATTTCGGTCTATGACCGCTCCAAGCAGCTGCCGCCGGGCTATTCTTTGAAGCAGTCCGATGCCACTGGCTGGATGGCAATGTTCGCACTGAACATGACAGTGATGGCACTGGAGCTGTGCACGCGCGATCCGGACTACGAGGGCATCGCCATTCAGTGCTACACACAGTTTCTCGCCATCGCCAATGTGATCCGCGGTTATGCACTGCCAGGCAGCCTGTCGTTGTGGGATGACACGGATGGCTTTTTCAAGGATCTGCTGGTATGCCCTGACGGACGCAGCACGCGCATCGATGTGTTCTCCTGGGTGGGATTGATCCCGCTGTTCGCCTGCGAGGTTGTTGACGAACGCCTGTTGAAAAATACACCGCGCTTTCGCGAACTGCTCGAGAAACACAAGGGCGGACGTTTCGAGGGCAATCTGATCTGTCATTGCCCGGCGCGGGTGAATGCGCGCGGCGAACACTTGTTGGCGCTGGTCGATCATACGATGTTGCCGCCGATCCTGGCGCGCCTGCTCGATGAGCATCAGTTCCTGTCGCCGCACGGCGTGCGTTCGCTGTCGCGCACTCATGCCGAACGCAAGGACCTGGGCATGCTGCCCGGCGTCGGCCGCGCGATGATCGATTACGTGCCGGGCGAATCCAACAGTGCCTTGTTCGGCGGCAATTCCAACTGGCGTGGGCCGGTCTGGATGCCGACCAACTTCACGCTGATTCAAGCACTAGAAAAATTTCACCGCTTTCTCGGCGACAATTATCGGGTGCCGATTCCCAGTATGAACAACGAGGCCTTGACACTGGCGCAGATCAGCAAGCTGATCGGTGAGCGGCTGGTGACCATTTATCGGCGCAATGCCGATGGGCGGCGGGCGGCGTACCCCGCAGACTCTCCATTGCAGGACGATCCGTGGTGGCGGGATCTGCTGCAGTTTTATGAATATTTTCACGGCGACACCGGGCAGGGATTGGGCGCCGCGCATCAGACCGGCTGGACCGGCCTGTTGGCCAATCTGGTATTACGCAAGTATCGCGATTCCATCCCGGAGTACTGGAAAGCACGACAGGCAGAGACGCTCGCATCGCGGGTGCAGGCGTGACATGGTCATCGGGGGTAGTCACGTGCCGTAAATAATCGCGCGAAGCTTCACATGTGTGGTAATCACCGTGGCAGTTGCGTGACCCTGCGACGCTATTGTTTCCGGTTCATGAAGTGCGTTAGTCTGCCCCAGCTTACCGAACGGCAGCCCAGTGTGGTGTTGACGTGGAGCAACGGTCTATACTGATAGCGTCAACCGGAAGCATAACAACGACTGGAGCATTCTGCATGCGCATAGCGATGATAGGTTTGGGCAAGATGGGCGGCAACATGGTACGGCGCATGCGCCGGGCCGATATTGAGGTGGTCGGTTATACACGCCGCAAGGAGGTTATCGATCAACTCGCCAAAGAAAGTGGCATGATCGCGGCGGAATCGCTCGCCGACGCCGTCAAGAAGCTCAGTGCGCCGCGCGTGGTATGGCTGATGCTGCCGAGCGGTGCGCCTACCGAGCAGGGTGTTGTCGATCTCGCGTCGCTGCTGGAACAGGAAGATGTCGTCATTGACGGCGGCAATTCCAATTATCACGACAGCGAACGTCGCGGCGCTTGGCTGGCGCAGCGTGGCATCCGCTACATCGACGCAGGGACTTCCGGTGGTGTCTGGGGTCTGGACAATGGCTACTGCCTGATGGTCGGCGGCGACAAGGCCGCCGTTGCGGTGCTGGAGCCGGTACTCAAGGCCCTGGCTCCCGCGCCGGATCGCGGTTGGGCGCATGTCGGTCCGATCGGAGCCGGCCACTTCACCAAGATGATCCACAATGGTATCGAGTACGGCATGATGCAGGCCTACGCCGAAGGCTTCGCCCTGCTGCGCGGCAAGAGCGAATTCCAACTCGACCTCGCCAGAATTTCGGAACTGTGGCGGCACAGTTCCGTGGTGCGCAGCTGGCTGCTCGATCTGACCGCCGAGGCGCTCAAGTCCGATCAGATGCTGGACAATGTTGCGCCGTTCGTGGCCGATTCCGGCGAAGGCCGTTGGACCGCCATCGAGGCGATCGACCAGGGCGTGGCCACGCCGGTGATGACCACGGCGTTGATGATGCGTTTCGCCAGCCAGGATTCCGCCGGCTATGGCTATCGGCTACTCTCCATGATGCGCAATGCCTTCGGCGGGCATGCGGTCAAGAAAAAGTAGATAAAAGAGAAAAGATGAAAGATAAAAAGAAAAAGTTGGTGTTACTTTCATCTTTCATCTTTCATCTTTCATCTTTCATCTTTTATCTTTTATCTTTTATCTTTTATCTTTTATCTGGCGCCTTAATACAGTGCCGCATTGATGTCTATCAGAAAGGTGAATAATGGTAATGCTCGAAGCCTGTACCTGCGTAATCTACGGCGCCACCGGCAATCTGGCACAGATCAAGCTGTTGCCGGCGCTGTATCACCTTGAGGCGGCCGGGCGTTTGCCGCATGGCATGGCGGTGGTCGGGGTCGGCCGGCGTGACTGGGATACGGCGAAATGGCGCGACGAGATCAGGTCCCTGCTCACCAGCAAGGTACGCGACGGCCTGAATGAAGAAGTCTTCGCGCGATTTATCGATCGTGTGCATTATTTTCAGGGCGATCTCAACGACAAGGAAGCCTATGTGCGCCTCAGTACGATGCTGCGCGATGGCGCGGAGTTCCCCGACAATATTCTCTTCTATATGGCGATCCGTCCGGCCGAGTTCAGCGTGGTGTCGCGCCATCTCTCCGATGCCGGTCTCAACAAAGAAGAGGATGGCTGGCGGCGCTTGGTCATCGAAAAGCCCTTCGGTTACGACCTGGAGAGCGCGGAAATTCTCAACGAACGTCTGCATCGCGATTTCAAGGAAGAGCAGATCTATCGCATTGATCATTACCTTGGCAAAGGCACGGTGCAGAACGTGCTGGTGTTCCGGTTCGCCAACCTGATGCTCGAACCACTCTGGAATCGCAACTACATCGACCATGTGCAGATCACGCACAGCGAAACCAAAGGCATAGAAACCCGTGCCGAGTATTACGACAACACTGGCGCCCTGCGTGACATGATCCAGAGCCACCTGCTACAGATGCTGACCATGGTGGCTATGGAGCCGCCGCCGAATCTCGATGCCGAGTCTTTGCGCGACGAGAAGGTCAAGGTGTTGAAATCGATCCGCCCGATTCCGCAGAGCGCCGTTCACGCACATGCCTTTCGCGGCCAGTACACGCGCGGTCGCGGCAACGGCGGCAAGGTTCCCGGTTATCTCGATGAGAAGGGTGTGCCGCCCAACAGCACCACCGAGACCTACGCGGCGGTGAAGCTCTATATCGACAACTGGCGCTGGCGCAACGTGCCGTTCTACCTGCGTACCGGCAAGAACATGGCCAAGGGTTTCTCGTCCATCAGCATCCGTTTCAAGCATCCGCCCCAGCAGTTGTTTCGCGAAACCACCATCGAGCAGCTCGAGCCCAACTGGTTGCTGCTCGGCATTCAGCCGGATGAATGTCTGCGCGCCGAGTTGCAAATCAAGGTGCCGGGCCTGGAGATGCGCACCCGCGTCACGCAACTCGATGCCAGCTATGCCAAGGAGAAAGAGGACAAGCTGGATGCCTATGAGGCCTTGCTGCTCGATGTGATCGCCGGCGATCATTCGCTGTTTCTGCGTTTCGACGAAGTGAACTGGGCCTGGAAGGTCGTCGATCCCATCCTCAAGGTCTGGTCCATGGAACGTGACTACATCCATACCTATCCGGCCGGCAGTTGGGGGCCGCACGAAGCGAACCGTCTGTTCGAACGCGAGGATCAGGTCTGGCGCAATTCCCTGGACCTGGGCGAGGTCGATAACTGATGCCCACCCGCGTGACCACATCGCCGGTTTGGCATGCATTGCAGCAGCATTACTCGCTGGAGGCGCACGTCCAGATGCGCGAATTGTTCGCGGCCGATCCGCAACGCTGCGCAAAATTCTCACTGCAATTCCAGGATATTCTGCTCGACTATTCCAAGAATCACATCACCGGGGAAACCCTGAAACTGTTGCTCGATCTGGCGATGCAGGCCGATCTGCCAGGATGGGTCGACAAGATGTTCAGCGGCGCGAAGATCAATTGCACCGAAGACCGCGCGGTACTGCATGTTGCGCTGCGCAATCGCTCCAACCGTCCGATCAGGGTCGATGGTGAGGACGTTATGCCGGCGGTAAATGCAGTGCTGGCGCAGATGCGGCGTTTTTGCGAGACAGTACGCGATGGTGCCTGGCATGGTTATTCAGGGCAGCCGATCTGCGATATCGTCAATATCGGCATCGGCGGGTCGGATCTCGGGCCGGTGATGGTGACAGAAGCACTCAAGCCGTATGGCGCCACCCATCTCAATGTGCACTTCGTCTCCAACATCGACGCCACGCATATCGTTGAGACACTCAAGCATCTGTCGCCCGCGACCACGCTGTTCGTGATCGCCTCGAAAACCTTCACCACGCAGGAAACCCTCACCAATGCTCACACCGCGCGGCGCTGGCTGCTGGATGCCGCCGGTGACGATACGGCCGTCGCCAAACACTTCGTGGCCTTGTCGACCAATGTCGGAGAGGTGGAGAAGTTCGGCATCGATACCGCCAACATGTTCGAGTTCTGGGACTGGGTGGGCGGGCGTTATTCACTGTGGTCGGCCATCGGTCTGTCGATCGCGTTGTACATCGGCATGGATCGCTTCGAAGAGTTGCTGACCGGCGCGTATGAGATGGACGAACATTTCCGCACCACGCCGTTGTCGCAAAATCTGCCGGTGATTCTCGCGCTGCTCGGCATCTGGTACAACAACTTCCATGGCGCACAGACACATGCCATTCTGCCCTACGACCAGTACCTGCATCGTTTTCCGGCCTATTTCCAGCAGGGCGACATGGAGAGCAACGGCAAATCAGTGACTCGCGACGGCGAACCGGTGAGCTGTTCCACCGGACCGGTCATCTGGGGCGAGCCGGGCACCAATGGCCAGCATGCCTTTTATCAGCTTATCCATCAGGGCACCAAACTGGTGCCGGCGGATTTTCTGGCGCCGCTGGAAAGCCATAATCCGCTCGGCAAGCATCATCAGATCCTGCTGTCGAATTGCTTCGCGCAGACCGAGGCATTGATGAAAGGCAAGACCGCCGCCGAGGCGCGCGTCGAACTCCTAGAGCAGGGACTGTCGGGCGAGGCCCTGGAGCGCCTGCTGCCGCACAAGGTGTTCGCCGGCAACCGGCCGACCAATACGATCCTGTTCCGCAAGCTTACGCCGCACACGCTTGGCAGCCTGATCGCGATGTATGAGCACAAAATCTTCGTACAGGGTATAATCTGGAACATCAATTCCTTTGATCAGTGGGGCGTGGAGCTCGGCAAGCAGCTCGCCAAGGCGATTCTGCCGGAGTTGGAAACACCGGGCGAGATCACGACGCACGATGTATCGACCAATAGCCTGATCAATCATTACAAGAAGAATATATTCACCACGCGCAACAATTAGACGTACCAACAAGCGCGCCAAACGGATGGGGTGATGGTGTGAATCCTTTCGATGCCTACGACGGATCCAAGTATCGCAAGCGTTATTTCGACGCGATCAAGCTGTATCGCAATTCGGACTACGAGGGTGCGCTGACCGTCCTTCGCGAGATCATCACCGGTGTGGACGGTCAGGATGTTTTTCTCAACAAGTACCGTTCGTATGAAGCTCTGGTTCGCGTCTGCCTGGGCGATGCGCACGCCGTGGAACAGTGCCGTGAAGTCGCCGCAGAGGGCCTCAAGGATGCCGAGGTGCAATACAACCATGCCCTGGCCGAGTACAAGCTCGACAACCGGCGCCGTGCGGTGTTGGCGGTGCAGCGCGGCTTGTCCATAGACCCCGGCAATCGGGAACTGCGCCGTTTGCGTGACCTGATGGGGTCGCGGCGCAAGCCCGTCGTCGACTTCCTGGCGCGGGACCATAGTGTGAACAAGTGGTTGGGCAAGCTCACTTATAGCAGGCCGGTCAAGCCCGAACGGACCTGAACCGGGGCGGCCCGCCCAATCCTGTGTGGCAACCGTCGCCGCAAACGTGTAAATTAGCCTCCTGCCTCAGCATCCTCGCGCCCGCATGGGTAATAAGCTTTACGTCAAAACTTTCGGTTGCCAGATGAACGAGTACGATTCCGCGAAAATGGCGGAAGTGCTCGCGGATTCCCATGGCCTGGAACTCACCGTCGAGCCCGCCCAGGCCGATGTGCTGCTGCTCAATACCTGCTCGATCCGCGAGAAGGCACAGGACAAGGTTTATTCACTTTTGGGTCAGTGGCGTGAGTTGAAACTGGCCCGGCCGGATCTGGTGATCGGTGTCGGCGGCTGCGTGGCCAGCCAGGAAGGCGAAGCACTGCAGCGCCGCGCGCCCTACGTCGATATCGTATTCGGACCGCAGACCCTGCATCGCCTGCCGCAACTGCTGACCGAAACGCGGGCGCGGCACAGCGCCGTGATCGATGTGTCATTTCCCGAAATCGAAAAATTCGATTGCCTGCCGGCGCCGCGCGCCAACGGCCCGGCGGCATTCGTTTCGATAATGGAAGGTTGCAGCAAGTACTGCACTTTCTGCGTCGTGCCCTACACGCGTGGCGAAGAGGTGAGTCGGCCACTGGATGACGTGATAGCCGAGATCGCCACACTGGCCGGGCAGGGTGTGCGCGAGGTCACGCTGCTGGGACAGAACGTCAACGCCTATCGCGGCGCGGCCCACGACGGCGCGATCGCCGATTTCGCACTGTTACTGGAATATGTCGCCGCCATTGATGGCATTGCGCGCATCCGCTATACGACATCGCACCCGATCGAATTCGGTGACCGGCTGATACAGGCCTATACCGAGATCCCGCAACTGGTGAATCATGTGCATCTGCCGGTACAGAGTGGTTCAGACCGCATCCTGGCGCTGATGAAGCGCGGCCATACGGTCGCGGAATATGTGGATAGGATCAGACAGCTGCGCGCCGTGCGTCCCGGAGTCTGTCTGTCCTCCGATTTTATCATCGGCTTCCCAGGTGAGTCCGATGCTGATTTTCAGGCCACGCTGGATCTCATCGATAGCATCGGTTTCGACCATTCCTTCAGTTTCATATATAGCGCCCGACCTGGCACGCCGGCCGCCGATTTCACCGACGATCTGCCCTTCGAGATCAAGCAGGAACGTTTGCGCATCGTACAGCAACGCCTGTATGCGCAAGGTTCGCAGATCAGTCGACGCATGGTCGGTACTACGCAGCCGATACTGGTGGAGCGTCTCTCACGCAAAGACTCAAGTATGCTGGCAGGGCGTACGGAAAATAATCGCGTGGTGAATTTCAGTGCGCCTGAGACATTGATCGGACAGTTTGTCGAAGTGCGGATCACCGAAGTGATGCCGAACTCGCTGCGCGGGGAATTGGTGGGTGGACAATCAACTGTGCCTAGCTCGGGCCGCATTCAGTCGTTCGCGAATTAAGAAATGACCAATCACCCCGATTCCACCGATCTGATCCTGGAGCCTGAGGACAATCAGCGCCTTGCCAATCTTTGTGGCCAGTTTGATGAACACTTGCGCCAGATGGAGCGTCGTCTCGGGGTGGAGATCAACAACCGCGGCAACGTCTTTCAGGTAATCGGCACGCCGACCTCGGTGCGTGCGGCGACCGAGGTACTGAAGGACTTGTACGCGACGACCTTGCGCGAACCGTTGACGCCGGCACGCGTCAATCTATATTTACAGGAGTCCGGTGTCGAAACCCTGGTGCAGGGTGCACCGCTCGCGGCCGACGAGGTAATCGTGCGCACGCGTCGTGGTCCAATCCATGGACGCGGCCCGAATCAACAGGACTACCTGCGCAACATCAAGACTCACGATATCAATTTCGGTATCGGCCCGGCCGGCACGGGCAAGACCTATTTGGCCGTGGCCAGTGCGGTCGAGGCGCTGGAAACCGAGCGGGTGCGGCGTCTGGTACTGGTGCGGCCCGCGGTCGAAGCCGGCGAGCGCCTGGGTTTTCTGCCCGGCGATCTGGCCCAGAAGATCGACCCTTATCTGCGGCCTCTGTACGATGCTCTGTATGAAATGCTCGGCTTCGATCGCGTCGCGCAGCTCATCGAGCGCAATGTTATCGAGGTCGCGCCGCTGGCATATATGCGCGGTCGCACGCTCAATGACGCCTTCATCATTCTCGACGAGGCGCAGAACACCACCACCGAGCAGATGAAAATGTTCCTGACGCGCATTGGCTTCGGTTCCACGGTGGTGATTACCGGTGACGTCACCCAGATCGATTTGCCGCGTGAACGACTTTCGGGGCTGCGGCAGGTGATCGGGGTGCTCAAGGATATTGAAGGCATCAGCTTCATTTTCTTCAATGCTCGCGATGTGGTGCGCCATCCAATGGTGCAGCGCATCGTGACCGCGTATGAAAAATTCGAAAAAAACCCGGAGTAAGCCGTTGTCGTGTATTGACGTGCAATATGCCTGCGCACGTCGCGGCGTGCCCGCGGCAGTGTCACTGCGGCGCTATGCCGACGCCGCACTGGAGGGCCGGACGTCCACGCCGGGATTGACCATCCGCGTGACGGACGGGCGCGAAAGCGCGCGCCTGAATTCGACGTATCGCGGCAAGAGTGGATCGACCAATGTACTGTCGTTTCCATTCCGACCACCGCCACACGCGGTTGCCGAGACACTCGGTGATCTGGTCATCTGCGCGCCGGTGGTAGCACGTGAAGCACGCGTGCAGGGCAAGTTACCGCGTGCACACTGGGCACACATGGTGGTACACGGGGTCTTGCACCTGCTCGGGCACGACCATATAAAGCTGAATCAGGCGCGCGCCATGGAAGGATTGGAGAAGAGTATCTTGGCCGACCTGGGCTATGCTGATCCATATGACTGAATGCGGCGGCATGTATAATCCCCTGCAAGCTGTTGAACCGCCAAGGACTCCAAGAGAATCTGGTGTATACCTCCGCTAATCCATTCCCCGAATGGTGGAGACGAGACGAAATTGAACAAATTTTCCCCTTGGCGCTCTTGGCGACCTTGGCGGTTCAAAATGAATATTTTTTTCAGACAATGAGGGCGCAGTACGCTGCAACATATGAAAGAAGGACGAAGTAACAACAACGGTGATCGTAAATCCTGGTTCGAACGCCTGAGCCACGTGCTGCACGGCGAACCGCGCGACCGCGATCAACTGATCGAGATGCTGCGCGAGGCGCAGGAGCGTAACCTGTTCGATGTCGAGGCACTGGCCATGCTGGAGGGCGTGCTGCAAGTGTCGGAGATGCAGGTGCGTGACATCATGATCCCGCGCGCGCAGATGGTGGTGGTGGCACGCGACGCGGCACCGGTGGAGTTGCTGCCGACAGTGATCGAATCGGGTCACTCGCGCTTCCCGGTAATCGGCGACAGTCGCGACGAAGTGGCTGGTATTCTGCTCGCCAAGGACCTGCTGCGACATTTCGCCGGTCCGTCATCCGGATTGTTCAATCTGCGCGAGGTGCTGCGGCCGGCAGTATTCGTGCCCGAGAGCAAGCGCCTCAACGTGTTGCTGAAAGAATTCCGCGCCAGCCGCAATCACATTGCCATTGTCGTCGATGAATACGGCGGCGTGGCCGGCATGGTCACCATCGAGGACGTGCTGGAACAGATCGTCGGCGAGATCGAGGACGAACACGATTTTGACGAGGACGTGTTCATCCTCAAGCACAGCGACGAGCGTTACTCGATCAAGTCGCTGACGCCGATCGATGAATTCAATGCGGCATTCAATACCGATTTCAGCGATCAGGAATTCGATACCATCGGCGGGTTGGTGCTGCACGCCTTCGGACGCCTGCCCAAGCGCGGCGAAACCGTCATCATCGGTGCCTTCCAGTTCAAGGTTATCCGTGCCGATAACCGCCGCATCCATCTCATGCAACTGACCCACGTCCCGAACATCGCGCCCGCAGGCAAGGACGCGCGCTGACATGCGTGCGCTGTCGGGGTCGTGGAGCGGCGCGGCCTCCTGGCGCGCGGGGGCGCGCGGCGACGCGCTCGCATGCAGTGCCGGGGCGCTCTTGCCGCTGGCGTTCGCACCTTTCAACTTTTATGTGTTGGCGATGCTCACGCCCGCCACGCTGTTTTTTCTGTGGCGCGACGTAACCCCGGGCCGCGCGGCGTGGCGCGGTTGGCTGTTCGGTCTGGGTCAGTTCGGCGTCGGCGTGAACTGGGTCTACATCAGCATTCACACTTTCGGTCATGCGCCGGCCGTGTTGACCGCAACCCTGACGCTTGCCTTCATCGCCTTCCTTGCTTTGTACCCGGCGCTGCTCGGCGCACTGACGGTGCGCCTGTTCGGTCATCTGGACGGTTGGCGTAGCCTGATCGTCTGGCCCGCCGGTTGGGTGTTGCTGGAATGGCTGCGTGGCTGGTTTCTCACCGGCTTTCCCTGGTTGTCGCTCGGCTACAGCCAGACCGATACGCCGCTGGCGGGCTATGCACCAGTGCTGGGTGTGTTCGGCGTCAGCTGGATGGTGGTCCTGGCGGCGGGCGCGATCACACTGCTGCCACGGGTGCGTGCCGTGCTGCTGCTGCTGGCGATAGTCGGTGGCGGTTGGTTACTGCAGCGTGTCAATTGGACGCATCCTGTCGGCGATACGCTGCGCGTGGCACTGATCCAGGGCAATATTTCCCAGGCGGTGAAGTGGGAGCCGGACCATCGCGAGCCGACGCTGGATCTGTATCGCGACCTGACGCGCGCCAACTGGAATCATGATCTGATCATCTGGCCGGAAACCGCGGTGCCGATCTTTTATAATCAGGTGGCCGATGGCTTCATCACCGACATGCAGCGGGAAGCGCGCCACGAAGGCGTGGACCTGCTGATTGGCATCCCGGTGCTGGATCAGCACAACGATCATTATTACAACGCCATGATGAGTCTGGGTGCGCAGCAGACCTTTTACCGCAAGCGGCATCTGGTACCGTTCGGCGAATACCTGCCGTGGCGGCCGATGCTGGGATGGCTGCTGGATTTTCTGCAGATTCCGATGTCGGATTTCAGTGCCGGTGCCTGGCATCAACCGTTGTTGCATGCCGCCGGTTATCCGGTCAGCATCTCCATCTGTTATGAAGATGCCTTCGGTGAAGAGGTGATCGGTGATCTGCCGCAGGCCGCCTATCTGGTCAATGTCAGCAACGACGCCTGGTTCGGCGATTCACTGGCGCCGCACCAGCATTTGCAGATCGCCCGCCTGCGCGCATTGGAGACTGGCCGTTACATGCTGCGCGCGACCAACACCGGTATTTCCGCCATCATCGGCCCGCGGGGCCGCTTGCTGGCGCGCTCGCCGCAGTTCCAGGTGCACGTACTGAGCGGCGACATACAACCGATGGCCGGGGCGACACCGTATGTGCGCTGGGGAAACCGGGCGGTGGTAGCGTTGATGGTGCTGTTGCTCGTGTCTGCCTACCTGTGCGGTAGTTATTTTCGCGGAAAAGCGTCATAACGGCGGGTCTTCGACCTGCTCCTGCTATCTCAAGGGTTGATCGGAAGTCATTGCGCCGCTGTCCCGGCGAAATGTAACGATCTGTAAATTCCGCGCCGGGTCGCTTTGTCGGGGAGGGCGGCTCAGTTATGATCCGTTGTCTTGTCCGGGCGCACGAAGTGAGTACCGTGACAGCTCGGGCAAGGTGGTATATGACCGGTCGCGTGGAAATGGATCTCTTTGCCGCATTCGGTGCATTGCAGAGTGCCCGGCCCGGTGATTTCGCCGCTGTTGTAAATCAGACCGAATTGCGCCTGCCGTTTCAGTTCCATCCACTCCAAGCTGGTGCGGTCCGCGACACTGCTGAACAGGTCCAGCAGCCGGTCCTCGATCAATTCCACATCGAATCGAAACCAGGTACGCAAGTCGCTGCCGGTGACTGCGAGATACTCTCCGGCGTCGTGCAGGTCACGCTGCAGGTAGGCCGCGATTTTCTCCGCCTCGTCGCGGGACAGTTCACCGAGTTGCTCGGCGACCTTTACCGCTTTCTGCACACCTTGCCGCAGGCTTGGTACGGTGGTGTGGCCGGCTTCGTCCAGTGCGGCCTTGACACGTTCCATCATGCGATTGTAGGCCGCGATGGCGCGTTGTTCGGAGTTGTGCGGATCAGTGTCGGTCATGGCTTACCTATCGATTCAAACTCATCCACAGTATAGACTGTGAAAAGCTTCGAAGATATCCGCCGTTAGCCAAATCTGTCGGCCCAGATTGTGAACGGGTAACTTTCAATTATGAATACATATATGCCTGACATGCCTGAAGCGGAATTCTCGGCGCAGCGTCCCTTGCGCATCATGCTGGTGGACGACAACCCGGAAGATCGGGCTCTGATGATCCGTGAATTGCGCCGTGAGTTCGAATTCATCGCAATCGAGCAGATCAACTCGCCCGAAACGTTGCAAGAAGCGATGCGGGGCGTCGCCTTCGATCTTTGTATTACCGATTACCAGGTTCGCTGGACCGATGGTCTGGTGGTATTGCATGCCGTAAAAGCCCGTTGGCCGGGCTGTCCGGTAATCATGTTCACCGGTACCGGCGATGAGCATACCGTGGCCAAGGCCATGAAGGCCGGGCTGGACGATTATATCGTCAAGACTGTTCAACATTTCGCGCGCCTGCCGGCCGCGGTCAGCGCTGCGCTGGCGCGCGGGCGGCAGCGCCAGGCCACTCTCGCCGCTGAATCCCGTTTCCAAAGCCTGTTTGAGTCTGTTCCGATCGGTCTTTATCGCCTCTCCGGGAGCGGCCGCCTGCTGGATGCCAATCCGGCGCTGGTGCAGATGCTCGGCTATAGCGATGCCGCGGCGCTGTGTCGTGTCGATCATGCGCTACTGTTCATCTGCGAGTCGTGTTATCGCGAATGGCAAGGCATGCTCGGACGCGCGACCGAGGTACGTAATTTCGAGGCGCAGATGCGGCGTCTCGACAATGAAACGATTTGGGTGCGGATCAATGCCCGCGCGGTCCTGGACAGTGGCGGCACGATTCAGTATTACGAAGGCGCGATCGAAGATATCACCCTGCGCAAGCTCTCCGTGCAGGCCTTGCGTGCCAGCGAGAATCATCTGCGCGCCATCATCGAAGCTGAACCGGAATGCCTCAAGCTGGTGGATGCCAAGGGTTGTCTGAGTGAGATGAATCCGGCGGGTCTGGCTATGCTGGAAGCTGACAACATCGACCAATTGGTCGGCTACCCGATATTGAGCATCGTCAAGCCCGAGCATCGAGCCTCCTATCAGGCTTTCTATGAAAGTGTGGTCCGTGGTAACAAGGGTTCACTGGAATTCGAGATCGTGGGGCTCAAAGGCACCGAGCGCTGGCTGGAATCGCATGCTGCGCCGCTGGTGGCTGAGGATGGCACGGTTTCCATGCTGGCCATTACCCGGGATATCACGGAGCGCAAGCACGCCGAGGCCAGCCTCAGTTACCTGGCCCATTACGACAGTCTTACCGGCATGCCCAATCGCATGCTGTTCGCCGATCGTCTGCAGCAGGCGATGTTTGACGCCGATCGTAACGAACGCCTCGTGGGCGTGGTATTTCTCGATCTGGATCGCTTCAAGAACATCAACGACAGCCTCGGTCATGACGCCGGCGACCAGATGTTGCAGGAGGTCTCGGCGCGCCTTACTACCGTGGTGCGCAAGGGCGACACGGCAGCCCGGCTGTCCGGCGACGAGTTCACCTTCGTGCTCACCGGCATGACTCATGTCGACGATGCGGCGCGTGTCGCACAGAAGATTCTCGATATTTTCACCAAGCCGTTTCATATCTTCGGTCGCGAGCTGTTCATGACCGCCAGCCTGGGTATTACCCTGTATCCCTTCGACGACAAGGATGTGCAGGGCCTGCTGCGTAACGCCGATGTGGCCATGTACCGTGCCAAGGAGCTGGGCCGCAACAACTACCAGTTCTACACCGCGCAGATGACCGCCAAGGCTGTCGACGCGCTGGCGCTGGAAAGCGACCTGAACCGCGCGCTGGACAACAATGAGTTGAGTCTGCACTACCAGCCTATCATCGACCTGAACAACGGTGCGCTGCTCGGGATGGAGGCATTGCTGCGTTGGCAGCACCCGCTGCGGGGCATGGTGCCGCCACTGGATTTCATTTCTATAGCCGAGGAGACCGGGCTGATCGTGCCGATCGGCAAGTGGGTACTGCATACCGCCGCCAGGCAAACCCGCCTCTGGCATGATGCGGGACTGCCGAAGTTGCATGTGGCCGTGAATTTCTCGGTACGGCAGTTTCGCCACTCTCAAATCGCCGCCATGATCAGCGAGGCCTTGGATAATGCCGGCCTGGAGGCGCGGTATCTTGACGTGGAGCTCACCGAGAGCATCCTGATGGAACAGGCCGAGACCAGTGTCGGCACACTGCGCGATCTGCACGCCGCCGGTATGAGCCTGTCCATTGATGATTTCGGCACCGGCTATTCCAGCCTGAGCTATCTACGTCGCTTTCCCATCAATATCCTCAAGATCGACCGTTCCTTCGTCAATGACATCACCACTGATCCGGACGATGCCGCCATCGTTGTCATGATCATCGCCATGGCGCGGACCCTTGGTATCCGTACCATCGCCGAGGGTGTCGAGTCCGTCGAGCAGTTGAACTTCCTGCGTGAGCAGGGCTGCCACGCCGCGCAGGGCTATTACATCGCGCGACCGATGCCAGTGGCGGATTTCGAGCACTGGGTACGGGCCTATGACCGGGACAAGCAATTCGCCATGCATACCGGCTGAGTCGCCCCGGCCGTTCCCTGCCAGCTACAGCGAAGAAAACCGTATTTTGAACCGTCAAGGACGCCAAGGACGCAAGGAAAAATAAGAATTGAATTGGATTGAATCATCATCATCGGCAAAATGTATCGAGTGCGGTGAGAATTATAAGTTGTTCCTTGGCGGTTCAAAAGACTTTCCTGAGATTATCCTCCGCATTCGATTGTGGCGCTGACGATTGCCGGGCCCGGTGCATCCGGCAGCCGGCTACGGTATGCTGTGCGCCGACTCCGAACCGCCGTGCGCCAGCCTCCCGATGACCGACTATCAGCCCCAAGAAATCGAAACCGCCGCACAACGCCACTGGGAAGAGCAGGGTAGTTTCCGGGTCAGCGAAGACGCCACACGCGAAAAATTCTATTGCTTGGCCATGTTTCCCTATCCCTCGGGGCGTCTGCACATGGGCCATGTGCGTAACTACACCATCGGCGATGTGATCGCCCGCTACCAGCGCATGCGTGGCCGCAACGTCCTGCAGCCCATGGGCTGGGACGCCTTCGGCCTGCCGGCGGAGAACGCCGCGCTGCAAAACAAGGTGCCGCCGGCGCGTTGGACCTACGCCAACATCGATTACATGCGCGGCCAGTTGCGGCGCCTGGGTTTCGCCTACGACTGGTCGCGCGAACTGGCCACCTGCAAGCCTGACTATTACCGCTGGGAGCAGTGGTTGTTCACCAAGCTGTTCGCCAAGGGTCTGGTCTATAAGCGCACTGCACCGGTCAATTGGTGTCCCAAGGACCTCACGGTGCTGGCCAACGAACAGGTTATCGAAGGCCGTTGCTGGCGTTGCGACACGATAGTAGAGCGCAAGGAAATACCACAGTGGTTCATGAAGATAACAAACTATGCTGATGAGCTGCTCGAAGATTTGAACGGTCTCGACGGCTGGCCTGAGGCAGTGCGTACCATGCAGCGCAACTGGATCGGGCGGTCCGAGGGTGTCGAGCTGGAGTTCCTGCTTGATTCTCCCCTCTCCCCGGCGGGGAGAGGGGCCGAGGGAGAGAGGGCGAGCGTGAGGGAAAGTCTCACCGTTTACACCACCCGTCCCGACACGCTCATGGGTGTGACTTATGTAGCCGTCGCCGCTGAACATCCGCTGGCGCAGTGTGCCGCTGTCACCAATGACAAGTTGGCCGCCTTTATCGCCGAATGCAAACACACCGAGACCGCCGAGGCGGTGCTTGAAACCATGGAAAAGAAGGGTGTTGACACTGGTCTGAAAGCGTTGCATCCGATCACCGGCGAGCCCGTACCGATCTGGGTCGCCAACTTCGTATTGATGGGTTACGGCAGCGGCGCAGTCATGGCCGTACCGGCGCACGATCAGCGTGACTGGGAGTTCGCGAAGAAATACAGACTCGGCATCAAACAGGTCATCCATCCCGCCGATGGCAGTGCCGTCGATACTGGCACAGCCGCCTTCGTCGAAACAGGCGTCCTCGAGGACTCCGGACAGTTTACCGGATTAAGCTCCGCGCACGCCTTCGCCGCCATCGCCGCGCATCTGGAAGCACAAAACCAGGGTCGCCGTCAGGTGCATTACCGCCTGCGCGACTGGGGTGTGTCACGGCAACGTTACTGGGGCGCGCCTATCCCGATCATCAATTGCCCGGCCTGCGGTGAAGTACCTGTGCCCGAGGATCAGTTGCCGGTGGTACTGCCCGAGGATGTCGACTTCGAGGGTGTCGGCTCACCGATCAAGAAGTTGCCGGCGTTTTATCAGACCAGCTGTCCAACCTGCGGCGGTCCGGCCGAGCGGGAGACCGACACTTTCGACACCTTCATGGAATCGTCGTGGTATTACGCGCGCTTCGCCTGTCCGGACAGTGACGCGGCGATGCTCGACCGGCGCGCCAACTACTGGCTGCCGGTGGATCAGTACATCGGTGGCATCGAACACGCCATTCTGCATCTGCTGTATGCGCGCTTCTTTCACAAGCTGATGCGCGATGTGGGACTGGTATCGAGCGACGAGCCCTTCAAAAGACTGCTCACGCAGGGCATGGTGCTCAAGGACGGCAGCAAGATGTCCAAGTCCAAGGGTAACACCGTCGATCCACAACAACTGATCGAGCAATACGGTGCCGACACGGTACGGGTATTCATCATGTTTGCTTCACCGCCGGAGATGTCGCTGGAATGGAGTGATTCGGGCGTGGAAGGCGCACACCGATTTCTGAAGCGGTTGTGGGCCTACGTATTCGATTTGCGCGATGTCATCATGCCGGGCATCCGGGTGCTGAGCACTGGCTCGATCGATATGACGCAGGCGCAACCGGCTCAACGGACGCTGCGCCGCGAACTGCACGAGCTACTCAAGCAAGCCGAAAATGATTTCGGTCGCTATCAGTTCAACACGGTGGTCGCCGCCTGCATGAAGATTGTGAATGCTTTGTACGATGCGGTGCCGGCCGTGAAGAGCGGCAGCGGCACGCAGCGCCGGGTCGATGAAGCGCTCGTTGCCGAAGCCGTGAGCATTCTGTTGCGCCTGCTCGCGCCGATTGCACCGCATATCACCCATCATCTGTGGCGCGAACTGGGCTACGCCGGCGATATACTCGACGCCGCCTGGCCGCAGGTAGATGAAGCCGCGCTGGTGCGCGACAGTATCGATCTGGTCGTGCAGGTCAATGGTAAGCTGCGCGGCCGCGTCAGTGTGCCCGCGGGCAGCGACAAGGCCGTCCAGGAAAGCGCCGCGCTTGCCGACGCCGCCGTACAGCGCTTCATCGCCGGTCAGGCGGTGAAAAAAGTGGTGGTGGTACCGGGCAAATTGGTGAATATTGTTATCTGAGGGATGAGCGATGAGCGATGAACGACACAAGACGAATGACACAAGCGGTGAGCTGGGTTTTCCGGCACGGATAAACCCGTCGCACCATGCATCGTTCATTATTCATCTTTCATTCTTTCTGTTGTGTCTGTCATTAACTGCCTGCGGTTTTCATCCGCGCGGCGACCTGACTCTGCCAGCGTATATGAGCAAGACCTACATACAGGGTGCGACGCCGTACAGCGATCTGGAAACCGATCTGCACCGCGCGCTCGATATCGCCGGTGCGCAGGTGACTGCGGCGCCGCAGGATGCGACGGCGCGTTTGCGTATCCTGCACGAAGAATTCGGTCGCCGCGTGCTTTCCGTCGATATCACTGGTAAGGCGCGTGAATATGAACTCTTCTACACAGTGGATTTCGATGTCGACGGTGCCGACGGCAAGTCGCTGCTGGCGCACCAGTTGCAGACCCTGACCCGCGATTTCACCTTCGATGAAACCCAGTTGCTGGGCAAGGCCAATGAGGAAGACCTGTTGCACAGGGAGATGCGTCACGAAATGGTGCAACGCATTCTGCGGCGTATCGAACGTGCGCCTTGATCGCCGGATGGCGTGGCTTGCATCGCGCTGACCGGTCGGCATCCTCGCGGCCATGAAACTCAAACCCGAACAGCTCGCGACCCATCTACTGCGCTCTCTGGCGCCTGTCTATGTGCTGAGCGGTGACGAACCGCTGCTGGTGCAGGAGGCCGCCGATGCGATCTGCGTCGCCGCGCGCACGCAGGACTACAGCGAACGCACCGTACTGTTCGTCGAGACCGGCTTTGACTGGAATGCCTTGACCCAGGCCGCCGCCAGCCTGTCGCTGTTCTCGGAGCGCCGCTTGTTGGAACTGCGCATGCCCGGCGGCAAGCCGGGCGATGCCGGCAGCAAGGCCTTGCAGGCTTATGCCGCCCGTCCCGCCGAAGACACCGTACTGCTGGTGATCTGCGGCAAGCTCGAAGCGGCGGCACGCAATAGCAAGTGGCATCAGGCGCTGGAACAGGCCGGCGCCGCGGTGCAGGTCTGGCCAGTGGACGTGCGCGCATTGCCGGCCTGGATCGGCCAGCGCATGCAGCAGAAGGGCCTGCGTCCCAGCCGCGACGCCGTGGCGCTGCTGGCCGAACGCATCGAAGGCAATCTGCTCGCCGCGGCGCAGGAGATCGACAAGCTGCTGTTGCTGCACGGGCCGGGCCCGCTCGATGTCGATGCCGTCACGGCGGCGGTGTCTGATAGCGCGCGCTTCGATGTATTCATCCTGGTCGACGCCGCCCTGGAAGGCGGGGCCGCGCGCGTGGTACGCATCCTCGACGGCTTGCGCGAGGAGGGCGTCGAGCCGGTGCTGCTGGTGTGGGCACTGGCGCGCGAACTGCGCCAGCTGGCTGCCATCGCCGCGCAACTCGCCGAGGGCGGTTCGCTGGGCGCCGCCCTGGCCCGGCAGAAAGTCTGGGACAAGCGCAAGCCCCTGATCGAGCGTGCCGTCAAACGCCATGCGTTGGCCCGCTGGCAGGAGCTGCTGCGGCATTGCGGGCGTATCGACCGGATGGTCAAGGGCATGGCGCCGGGCGGTGTCTGGGACGAACTGGTACAATTAACGCTGGCAATGGCGGGGCAGGACATAATCAGTACCCGGCCAGATAACCGTAATAACTTCTGAAGTTTTCTTATGAGTGTGAATACACAAACCGCAGTATTCGATTTGTCAGCCTATATGGCCGATGTTGGCCGGCGCGCGCGTGCCGCGGCGCGCCGCCTGAGCCGTGCCGAGACGGCGGCGAAGAATACCGCGCTGCTCGCCATCGCCGCAGCGCTGGAACAGGCCGGCACGCAACTGACCGGTGCCAACCGCAAGGACCTCGATGCTGGTATCGCGAACGGGCTCGATGCGGCGCTGCTGGATCGCCTCGAACTCAATCCGGCCCGCATCGCCGCGATGGCCGAGGGCCTGCGGCAGATTGCGGTGCTGCCCGATCCAGTCGGCGAGATCAGCGATCTCAAGTATCGGCCTTCCGGCATTCAGGTCGGACGCATGCGCGTGCCGCTGGGTGTCATCGGCATCATTTACGAATCGCGCCCCAACGTTACCGCCGATGCCGCCGGCTTGTGTCTGAAGTCCGGCAACGCGGCGATCCTGCGCGGCGGATCCGAGGCAATCCATTCCAACCAGGCCATCGCCGAATGCATCCGCACTGGCCTCAAGCTCGCCGGACTGCCGGAAGATGCCGTGCAGGTTATCGAGACTACCGACCGCGAGGCCGTCGGCCATTTGGTGCGCATGAAAGAATACGTCGACGTCATCGTGCCACGCGGCGGCAAGGGATTGATCGAGCGCATCAGCCGCGACGCACAAGTGCCAGTCATCAAACATCTGCACGGTGTGTGTCATGTCTATATTGACGATCAGGCCGATGACACCAAGGCACTGGCCGTGGCCTTCAACGCCAAGTGTCAGCGCTACGGCACCTGCAATACCATGGAAACATTGCTGGTGGCTAACGCGGTTGCGACGCGGATCTTGCCGCAACTGGCGAAGCTGTACCGCGAGGCCGGCGTCGAACTGCGCGGCTGCGCGCGCACCCGCGCCATTCTGCCCGACAGCGTGCCTGCCACAGAGGCAGACTGGGACGAGGAATATCTCGCCCCGATCCTGTCGATACGCATCGTCGACGGACTGGACCAGGCCATGGAACACATCCATACACATGGCTCCAACCACACCGATGCCATCATCACTGAAGACTTTACGCACGCGCGCCGCTTCCTGCGTGAAATCGATTCCAGTTCGGTGATGGTAAACGCCTCGACGCGTTTCGCGGACGGCTTCGAATACGGCCTCGGCGCCGAGATCGGCATCAGCACTGACAAGCTGCACGCACGCGGCCCAGTCGGACTGGAAGGCCTGACATCGTTGAAATATGTCGTACTTGGCGATGGGCATGTCAGAAAATAGTGGCGAGTGGCGAGTGGCGAGTGGCGAGGACAAACGCACGCACTGCCTTGTCACGCACTCGCATCTCGCTACTTGCCACTCGCCACTCGAATGATCGGCATTCTCGGCGGTACCTTCGATCCGGTTCATCATGGCCACCTGCGTTGTGCTCAGGAATTGCTCCAGGATCTGCCCCTGGATGAAGTCCGGCTGATTCCCTGTCATATCCCGCCGCACCGCGACGCGCCGCAGGCCAGTGCCCGGCAGCGCGTGCGGATGTTGCAGGCGGCTGTGGAGGATGCGCCGGGCTTGCGGGTCGATGACCGTGAATTATCGCGCGAGGGCCCTTCCTACACTGTGGATACGCTGCAAGACTTGCGCGACCAGTTTGGCGCCAAGTCCTTGTGCCTGATCGTCGGCATGGATGCCTTCAGCGCACTGGACACCTGGCACCGTTGGCGGGAACTGATCGATTTGGCGCATATCGTAGTGGCGCATCGCCCGGGTTGGCAAACGCCGCGGACCGGCGCGGTGGCTGAGCTTGTGGATCGCCACGCGGCACACAGTGCGGCCGAGCTGCGCGCCCAGCCGGCCGGTCGTATCCTGCCCTGGCCGATCACCGCCCTGGATATTTCCGCCTCCGCGATCCGGTCGCTGTTTGCCGCCGGCAAGAGTCCGCGTTTCCTGATGCCGGACGCGGTGGCGCGTATCATCGCCGCGGAAGCTTTGTATGCAGTGGCGTCGTAAAGCGGGTCTTGCAAGCAACACCTATTGACTCTTGGCGTTCTTGGCGCCCTTGGCGGTTAAATTATTTTATACGGATTTATCGTTTTCACTGTTCATTTACCAGAGATTGAATTATGCAATTGCCCCGTTTGAAGAAGCTGATCATCGAAGCCCTGGAAGATCTTAAGGCTATCGACATCAAAGTGGTGGACGTGCGCGGCAAGACCAGCTTCACCGATTTGATGGTGATCGCATCCGGCACCTCCAACCGTCATGTCAAGTCGATTGCGGACAATGTCGTCATCAAGGCCAAAGCGGCCGGTATCCGTCCGCTCGGCGTGGAAGGCGCGCGTGAAGGTGAATGGGTGCTGGTCGACCTCGCCGACGCCGTCGTGCATGTGATGCAGCCGACCATGCGCGATTTCTACAATTTGGAAAAGCTCTGGGCTGTTGCCGGTGAGGCCGAGGCGGGCGCTGCGACCGTGCTGGCGACGAAGAAGGTCGTAAAGAAGAAGGCCGTAACCAAGCCGGCGACCAGGAAACCGGCAGTGAAAAAGTCCGCCGCGAAGGCGCCGGCTGCCGCCCGGAAGCGTGCACCGCGCGCGAAGTAATCCCGGTAGGTCGAGATGGGCAGGGTGCGCGCGTCCGGCGAATGCCGCAAAGGATGATGTTCCAAAGTTCATGATGCACCCGACAGCCAAAGCCGACAGGCCACGATGCGCATCCATTTGATCGCTGTTGGTAATCGCATGCCCGACTGGGTGAATGAGGGATATCGCGAATACGCCCAACGTCTGCCGCCGGAATGTGCCCTGCACTTGCAGGAGATTGCGCCGGGCAAGCGTGGCAAGGGCGCCGACCTCGAACGCATCAGTAATGATGAGGGCGCGCGCATGCTCGCCGCCATGCCGCGTAGTGTGCATGTCGTGACGCTGGACGTCGCCGGCAGCGCCTGGAGCACGGAGGCCTTGTCCCGACAACTGACACACTGGCTGCAAGGCGGCCGCGATCTGGCCTTGCTGGTGGGTGGACCCGAAGGCCTGGCAATGGGATGCCGGAACCGTGCCGAACAGAGCTGGTCCTTATCACCATTGACCCTGCCGCACCCGCTGGTGCGGGTGGTGGTAGCCGAACAGTTGTACCGGGCCTGGAGTCTGTTGCAGGGCCACCCTTACCATCGATAAGTTTCAAGCTACAAGTAAGTGTATTGTTGCCTTGTAACTTGTATTTTAGATTTTGTATCTTTGCCACTGATAACCCATGACATCACCTCCCGACATTTATCTTGCCTCCGCCTCGCCACGGCGTCGGGAATTGCTGGAGCAGATCGGCGTGCATTTCGAAACGCTGGCAGTGGCGATCGAGGAATGTCGTGCCGTTGGCGAGACGCCGGCGGCGTATGTGCGGCGCGTGGCGCTGGCCAAGGCGCAGGCCGGGCAGGCGCTGCCGGGGTCGCGCATACCACGCCCGGTGCTGGGCGCGGACACTGAAGTGGTGATCGACGGCGAGGTACTGGGCAAGCCGCAGGATCGTGATCATGGCCTGGCCATGTTGGCGCAGCTGTCCGGTCGGACGCACGAAGTGCTGAGTGCCGTCGCGGTGGTGACCGGGGCGCAGGTACTCGATAGGCTGTCGCGCAGCACGGTAAGCTTTCGGGTTATGACGGCGGCGGAGTGTGCCGCCTACTGGGCGAGCGGCGAGCCGCTCGGCAAGGCCGGAGGTTATGCAATCCAGGGTTGCGGGGCGCTGTTCATCACCGAACTGCAGGGTAGTTATTCCGGGGTGATGGGCCTGCCGTTGTGCGAGACGGGGGATTTGTTGCGGGAGTCGGGTGTTGCGCTGATGACAGGAACGGGATTGTGACTGCGACGCGGAATTTAACTTGCCAGTACGCGTCGGCTCCTTGAAACTGCGTCCATGAGCGAAGAAATCCTGATCAACGTCACTCCCCGGGAAACCCGCGTGGCATTGGTCGAAAATGGTGTGCTCAATGAGGTATTCGTCGAACGCACGCGTCGTCTCGGCCTGGTGGGAAATATCTACAAGGGACGGGTCAACCGGGTGCTGCCGGGCATGCAGGCGGCCTTCGTCGATATCGGTCTGGAACGGGCGGCATTTCTGCACGCTTCCGATGTGGCGACATTACCGGACGACGACAATGCCTCGGTCGAGCACCGCATCGAAACCATTTCCGAGCTGCTGCGCGAAGGTCAGGAACTGCTGGTGCAGGTAGTCAAGGACCCGCTCGGCACCAAGGGCGCACGACTTACCACGCATATCACCATCCCGTCACGGTATCTGGTCTTTCTTCCCGATGCCGGCAATGTCGGTGTCTCCAGCAAGATTGAAACAGAGGCCGAACGGCAGCGCCTCAAGCAGATAGTGCAGGATGCCATCGAGCCGCCTGATAGTGGAGGCTACATCGTCCGCACCGTGGCGGAAGGGGCGGGTGCCGATGCCTTGCTGCAAGACAGGATGTTTCTGCGCAAGCTTTGGCAATCGATACAGGAGCGGGTCGCGACGGCAAAGCCGGGATCAATGGTGCACGAGGATCTGACCTTGTCGCTGCGGGCCTTGCGCGACCTGGCCAGTAGCGCCATCGAAAAGGTGCGCATCGATTCGCGTGAGTCCTATCTGCGCGCCATCGAATTCACCCGGCAATACATTCCCGAGATTACGCACACGCTGGAGCATTACCCCGGTGAGCGCCCGATCTTCGATTTGTACGGCGTCGAGGATGAAATACAGAAATCGCTTGAACGCAAGGTGCAGCTCAAGTCAGGCGGCTACCTGATCCTCGATCAGACCGAGGCGCTCACGACTATCGACATCAACACCGGGGCCTTTGTCGGCAGCCGCAATCTCGAAGAGACCATTTTCAAAACCAATCTGGAAGCGGCGCAGGCTATCGCCAGACAACTGCGGCTACGCAATCTGGGCGGTATCATCATCATCGATTTCATCGATATGAGCCAGGAAGAACACAAACAGCTGGTGCGGCGTGCACTGGAACGTAGCCTCGAGAAGGATCACGCCAAGAGTCATATCAGTGGTGTATCGGCACTTGGCTTGGTGGAGATGACCCGCAAACGCACTCGTGAAAGCCTGGAACATATTCTCTGCGCGCCGTGTCCAACCTGCGGTGGGCGCGGCTCGCTGAAAACCGCCGAGACTACCTGCTATGAAATCTTTCGCGAGATCCTGCGCGAGGCCCGGCAGTTCGACGCCCAGAAACTGCTGGTGCTGGCGTCCCAGGAAGTCGTCGACCTGGTGCTCGATGAAGAGTCGGCCAGCCTGGCTGAGCTCGAGCAGTTCGTCGGCAAACCGATCCGTTTTCAGGCCGAGGCCTTGTACAATCGAGAGCAATATGACGTGGTATTGTTATGATGACTGCGTGTCGTTTTCCACGCGTAGTACCGTGCGCGCGCTGACCGTCTCCGATATCTGAAATGTTCCGTCGCTGCATTTCCCTGGCCTGGATAGTCGTCGTGATCGCGCTGATAGGAGCCGCGGCGTTGCTGAGTGTGGCGCGCACCTGGCTACCGCAGTTCGGGGCGCAACGTGCCGACGTGCAGCGCTGGGTGAGCGAGGTGATCGGCCAGCCGGTGCAGATCGACGCGCTCGACGCCGAATGGCGCGGCCTCTATCCGGTATTGCACCTGCGCGGCGTGCGGCTGCTCGATCCGGACCGGCATCACACCCTGCTGCATTTTGCGGAATTGCGCGTGGTCGTTGATCCCTACGCGGCCTTGTACCGGTGGCGCGTGCAGGTACATGCGCTGAGTGTCATCGGCGCACGCTTGTCGGTCCAGCGTCGCGTCGACGGCAAGCTCGATGTGCTGGGCTTCGAGGAAATGCCGGACAACAGAAAAGCAGGCATGGCGGTACTGGCCTGGCTTGCCAATCAGCCGGAGCTGAGCCTGTTGCGCAGCGAGATTCATTGGTACGATGCGCGTTCGAAGGCACCACCGCTGCTGTTTTCCGCCGTCGATCTGCAACTTGAAAATGACGGAACACACCACAGGCTGGCCGGCGCCATGCAATTGCCGCAGAGTCTGGGCAGTCGACTGCGCTGCGTGATCGATTTTAACGGTGATTTCGCCACACCCACGCAATGGTCGGGCAAGGTCTATCTGCACGGCAGCGACCTGCAACTTGCCGGCTGGCTGCGCGACCGCGGTTACGCCGGCGTGACACTGCAGGAGGGGGTGGCGGATACCGAGTTATGGGGTGAGTTCCGGAACCTGCACCTGAGTGTCCTGTCGGGCAGTCTGAGCCTGCACAAACTACGGCTGGCCGGTGCGACCGTGCCAACACTCGATGCCTTGGGCGGTCGTCTGCGCTACCTGAGCGATGCGAAAAGCTGGCGCGTCGACGTCGAAGATATGCGCGTGACGCGTGGTACGCAAGCCTGGCCGATAAGCGGCTTCAGCCTGCGTCGACGCATCCTGGCGAACGGTGCGCAGCAGTTTGATGCCGCTTTCGACTTCCTTCGTCTGCAGGATGTCAGTGCCCTGGCGAAACTCGGCAAAATACTGCCGGAGTCCACACAGGCCAAGCTCGTCGGAGTAGCTCCCGCGGGTGATGTCCATGAGCTGCGCGCACAGGCGCTAATGCAGGATGATCAACTGCAGCACTATTATCTCAAAGCACGCCTCGCGGGACTGAGCACCCATGCCTGGCAGCATCTGCCGGCCCTGTCGGGGATCACCGGGCTGCTGGAAGGCAATGATAAGGATGGCCGACTGCAACTAGACAGTCATCGGGTCAGCATCGGGCTGCCTGCATTGTTCCGCCAGCCCTTGCTGTTGCGGCAACTCGGTGGCGACATCGAATGGCAGCACTTTGCCACACTGTGGCACATACAATCAGCGCAACTGCTGGCCGGCAATGCCGATGTGCAGACCGCAACGCGTTTCAGTCTCGACCTGCCGGATGAGGGCAAACCGTTCCTGGATCTGCAGACAAATTTCAGTGACGGCGATATTACCGCAGTGTCGCGCTATCTGCCTGCGCAGATCATGCCGCCCGGTGTGGTGGAGTGGCTGGATCGTGCATTTCTCGGCGGTCGGATGCCCAGGGGAGTGGTGCTGTTTCATGGCCGACTGGCGGATTTCCCCTTCGACAACCATGAAGGCGTGTTCCAGGTGAGTGTCGACGTCAAAAACGTCGGACTCGATTACGGCGCTGCCTGGCCGAAAATCGAAGACATTTCCGCGCAGGTGAATTTCAACGGTCGCGGCATGGATATCGATGCCTCCAGCGGCAGGATTTTTTCCGCGCAACTGGGACCGACCCACGTCAGTATTCTGGATCTGCATCATGGTGAATTGCAGATCGACGGCAGTACACAAGCCAGCAATGCTGATCTGTTGCACTTCCTGAACGCCTCGCCACTGGCGGCGCATTACCGTGACTCGCTTGCCGGATTGACGGCGGGCGGCGAGAGTCGCCTCACATTATCACTGAGTCTGCCGTTGACACCGCACGATAGCGTGCCGCTGCTGCTGGGACGCATCGATTTCAATGGCGGGACACTGGCGGTGCCGAAGCTCGATCTGACATTGAGCGATATCAGCGGACCGTTGGATTTCACCGCTGCTGGCTTGTTCAGCACCGGGCTGCGGGCGAATCTTTTCGGCAAGCCCGCGACAATCACGGCCCAGACCCGCGACAGCGGGCCGAATGCCGGCGCCCGTCTCGATCTGCAAAGTCGCATGGATATCAAGACACTGGCGACGTATCAGCCGGGTGCGTTTTGGCGTTTGCTTGAGGGGACGAGTAGTTATAATGTCAGTTTGCTGTTCGCGCCACAGGCCGCGGCACCCACCAGGCTGCATATCGAATCGGCATTGAACGGTATCACGGTGCATCTGCCTGCACCGCTCGGTAAGACCGCAAAGGAAACCCGCGCGCTCAGTATCGACATGCCGCTGAATGGCACTGTGCCGGGCGTGATTGTCAGCAGTTACGGCGATCTGTTGCGCGGGGCCTTCGAGCCGGGAAACTCTTCGGATCAGACTGCCCTGGCACGTGGCGAGTTGCGCCTCGGCGGTTCCCCAGCGCAATTGCCGGAGCAGGCGGGACTGCGCATCACCGGTGAGCTCGCGGCGTTCGATTTCGATGCCTGGCGCGCGGCGCTGATGAACGGCAAGGCCACTGATATCGCCCTGCAGGCGCCGGATACTGTGCGCGTCGTGGATGTCAATATCCTGAAATTCAATGCCGGCAGCTATACGCTTAATGGGCTGCATCTGATGGCCGAGCGACAGCCGGCACTGTGGCAGGTGAATGTCGACAGCGATGCACTGAGTGGCGGCATCCAAGTGCCTGTGAAATACCCGGACGGTGGACCTGTGGTTATGACGCTTGACCATCTGAAACTTGCAGCGGGTGGGCACAACGACGCGACCAGCAAGCCCATTGACCCGCGGCGCTTGCCGGCACTGCAACTGGTCGCCAAGCAATTCGATTATCACGGCACCGAGTTCGGCACATTGACCTTGAACGCCACACGCAGCCCCGCCGGCATGCATGTCGACAAGGCGTTGGTGGAATCACCGCAGCTCAAGGCCAGTGCCAGCGGTGACTGGCTTGTGGATAAGACGACCCAGATATCCCGATTCAGTATCGATGTACACGCACCGCAACTCGGGTTGCTATTAGGAAAATTCGGTTATGTCGGCAATATCAAAGATGGCGAGACCACGGCAAAGATCCAGGCTGACTGGCCGGGTTCGCCGGCGCAATTCGCGCTGGAGCGTTTGCAAGGCAGCTTGCATGTCGACATCAAGGATGGCCGCTTCGTCGATATCGAGCCAGGCGCCGGACGAGTGTTCGGCCTGCTCAGCATCAATGAATTGCAGCGGCGGTTACGCCTGGATTTCAGTGATCTTTTCAAGAAAGGATTCACATTTGATGAGATCAGCGGCGATTTTACCTTCAAGAGCGGTGATGCCTTTACCGAGAACACCATCATCAAGGGACCGGCGGCGCGTCTCGATATCAGCGGCCGCACGGGCCTGGTGCGGCGCGATTACGATCAACTGATTACCGTTACGCCACATCTCACTTCAAGCTTGCCGCTCGCCGGCGCGATCGCCAATCCCGGTATCGGCGCCGCGCTGTTTCTGGCACAAAAACTCTTTCAGAGCCAACTCGACGCCATCACCCGTTATCAGTACACGGTGACCGGCACTTGGGACAAGCCGCTCATCGAGCGGGTGTCACTACAAAATCCCGCTGATCAGAAAACGCCGTGATGTCCGTCAGCCCTTGTCGGATGATCGGCATGTGCGGGATGCGAACCGATGCGGTAAATCACGATCAGGCGGGCCTTCGGGTACAACTGAAACCGACCACGTGCAGGCTCCCGCCAGTGCCTCGGCTCGGGCATGCGCTGTCGCTTCATGAAGCTGCCGTGCCTTGTCCCGGGTGTGGTATCCTGCACGAAATCTCATATGCTGTACCCGTTACATGACTGCTGTCGCCGCAATACAAATGGCCTCCGGGCCCAACGTAAACGCCAATCTTCTGGAGGCCGGGCGTCTCATCGGACGCGCGGCCGGCGCTGGTGCACGCTTGGTGGTATTGCCGGAGAACTTCGCGGTCATGGGCATGGCGGAGACCGACAAGGTCGCGATCCGCGAAGCCGATGGCAGCGGCCCGATCCAGGATTTTCTGGCACAGCAGGCGGCGCGTCACGGCATCTGGCTGGTGGGTGGTACCATACCGATGGTCGCGACGGTCGCCGACAAGGTACGTGCCGCCTGCCTGTTGTTCGATCCCAGCGGTCGATGCATCGCGCGCTATGACAAGATCCATCTGTTCGACGTGCGGGTGGTGGACAGTGGCGAGCAGTACACCGAATCGCAGACCATCGAACCGGGTACCGAGCCGGTCGTGGTCGACACGCCCATCGGCAAGCTGGGTCTCGCCGTCTGTTACGATTTGCGTTTCCCGGAACTGTTCCGTCGTCTACTCGACGATGGCATGGAACTACTGGTGATACCCTCGGCCTTCACCGCCATCACCGGGCGCGCCCATTGGGAAACCCTGTTGCGGGCACGTGCCATCGAGAATCTGTGTTACGTCGTGGCCGGTGCGCAGGGCGGTTATCATCTCAATGGCCGCGAGACCCACGGCGATAGCATGATAGTCGACCCTTGGGGTGTGATCCTGGACCGTCTGCCGCGCGGTTCTGGTTTTGTCATCGCTGAACTGGATCGGAAACGCCTGATCAGTACCCGCAGTAATTTTCCGGCAATCGATCACCGCAGATTGCATTGTAAATAAGGGAAAAGATATAAAGAGAAAAGATAAAAGATATAGTGTAAAGTCTTAACCTTTCCTCTTTATATCTTTTCCCTTTTCGCTTCTCTAACCATGAACAATACCCTCGAAATCGCCCGCAACCGCCTGCTTGCTCCGACGGGCATCGGCGAGCATGAGCTGACCGCGGTGCTGGATCGCGTTATGGGTCATGCTGTGGACAGTGCCGATCTGTATTTCCAGATGAGCCGCCAGGAGTCCTGGATGCTGGAGGATGGCATCGTCAAGGAAGGCAGTCACAATATTGAGCAAGGCGTCGGTGTGCGTGCCATCAGCGCTGAGAAGACCGGGTTCGCCTACTCCGACGAAATCGTTCTGCCGGCGCTGATGCAGGCATCGCAGGCCGCACGCGCGATTGCGCGCAGCGGTGGCGAAGGCCGACTACAGGCCTGGCAGCCGCGCCATGGCCGTGAACTTTATCTACCCTTCGACCCGCTCGACACGCTCGACGATCAGGACAAGGTACGGTTGCTGGAATCGATTGATGCCGAGGCGCGTCGGCTCGATCCGCGCATCACGCAGGTCATCGTCAGTCTGGCCGCCGTGCATGACGTGATCCTGGTGGCGGGCAGTGACGGCACTCTGGCCGGTGACGTGCGTCCGCTGGTACGCCTCAATGTCAGTGTCATCGCCGAACAAAACGGCCGTCGCGAGCAGGGCAGTTCCGGTGGTGGCGGCCGCGTTGGCTACGGTTATTTTTCCGAACAGGCGCGCGGTTTCGAGTACGCGCGCGAAGCAGTGCGACAGGCGCTACTGAACCTGGAGGCCATCGCGGCCCCGGCCGGCACCATGACCGTGGTACTGGGGCCGGGCTGGCCGGGCGTGCTGCTGCACGAGGCCATCGGGCATGGGCTGGAAGGAGACTTTAACCGCAAGGGCACATCGGCTTTTGCGGGCAAGCTGGGTCAGCGGGTCGCTTCGCCACAATGCACCGTGGTCGACGATGGTACCCTGGCGAGTCGGCGTGGCTCGCTGAACATCGACGATGAAGGCACACTGACCCAGTGCACGACACTGATCGAGAACGGCATCCTGAAAGGCTATCTGCAGGACAAGCTCAACGCGAACCTCATGGGCGTCGCCTCCACCGGAAACGGCCGGCGCGAATCCTACGCGCATCTACCGATGCCGCGCATGACCAACACCTACATGCTTGCCGGTCAATATGCGCCGGAAGAAATCATCGCGTCGGTGGAAAACGGACTGTACGCCGTAAACTTCGGCGGCGGCCAGGTCGACATCACCTCGGGCAAATTTGTCTTCTCCGCGAGTGAGGCCTATCTCATTGAAAACGGCAAGGTCACCCGGCCAGTGAAAGGCGCGACGCTGATAGGCAATGGTCCCGATGTGCTGATGCGTGTCGCCATGGTCGGCAATGATCTGAAACTGGACGCCGGGGTCGGCACTTGCGGCAAGGAAGGCCAGAGCGTCCCGGTCGGTGTCGGCCAGCCGACCCTGCGCATCGATGCGCTCACGGTCGGCGGCACGGGCGGCTGAGTATTGCCGCACAATCAAACGGGTAGCGCCTGATGCCACAAGCATTTACAGACTATGGCAGTTGGCAGGGCGCATGCCTACAGTTTCAGGCTATTCTGCCGATCATCAAGGGTGAGCTAATACTTCTAGCATCATCTCAGGAGGTTCCAATGGCAATCAGCAGTATTTCAGGGGTTGTTCCGCCAGCACAGCACCCTCATTCCCAGCAGGTGAATAAAAATCGCGATAGTGATGGCGACAACGATGGCAGCAAAGCAGGCGAGGTCGAGAAACAGGCGGCGCAACAGTCGAAGGTTGCTTCGTCAGGGACAGTAGGTACCATCATCAATACGAAAGCCTGACGTGTCTCCCGGCGCCATTGCCATAAGATCAAACTCTTATGGTATGGCGCCAAGTGGACATAATCTTCGTACAGGGTTCAATGCCGACCAGGCATAAAGCCTATTCCCCGTTGTCCTGATCCTGCAAATCCCGCAAATAACGGAACAAGGCCCGTGAGGCGTGCGGGGGTTTGTTGTGCAGCATTTCCTTGTGCGCTTCGCGCATCAATTGCCGTAAATGGGTACGCTCGGCGCCGGGCAAGACCAGCAACACCTCGTCCATGGCGGCATCACCTTCGTTGAGCAACAGGTCGCGCAGGCGTTCGAGATGATGCTGACGTGATGCGGATTGGCGACTGCGTGATTGCAATTCGGCGAGGTGTTCACGGATCGGTTCGGGATCGACATTGCGCATGACCTTGCCGATGTATTGCAGTTGACGCTTGCGCGCACCGCGTTGCGTCATGCCGCGGGCGGCCACCACTGCGTCATGCAGTTTCTCCGGTAGCGGAATACGTTCCAGTTCGTGCGCGCTCAGTGCGACCAGAGTCTCGCCCAGAACCTGCAAGGCGCTCATCTCGCGCTTGACCTGGCTCTTGCTCTTTGCGTCGTCGGAAGCGTCGTATTCGCTGCCGTCAGTGGGATAGGTCGTCATAATAAGATCGTTCCGCCGTCGCCGGAAATGGCGACAGTGCGACTATTGTAACGTGTTGCGGCGTTCAGCTGGTACCGGCGAGCAAGCTGGCGGGAATATCGCTGTTGTACAGTGCTTCAGGCTTGTGGATGACGTATCCCTGGGCGTAATCGATACCGATCAGACGCAACTTCGCCATGATGGCGTCGTTCTCGACGAATTCCGCAACCGTCTTGAAGCCGAGCAGGTGACCGATGCGGTTTACCGCATCGACGATGCCGAGATCGGACGGGTCTTCGGCGATGTTGCGGATCAGAGAACCGTCTATTTTCAGGTAATTGACAGGCAGGTTCTTGAGATAGGAAAACGACGACATGCCGCTGCCGAAATCATCGAGTGCGATGCGGCAGCCGGCATTGCGCACGCGTTTGATGAACTGGCGCGCCTTATCCATGTTGCTGATCGCCATGGTCTCGGTGATCTCCAGGCAGATCAGATCGGGTGGTATGGCGTGATCGGCGAGCTCCGCCAGCAGAAAATCCAGAAACTGGGTGTCACAGATGCTCGCGCCGGAAATATTGACGGAGTATTGCAGGCTGCACCTGGCCTGGTGTTGCGCGCAGTCAGTGTGGATGCGATGCCATTCATCGCTCTTGGCCGCAAACAGGCTGCGGATCACCCAGCGGTCGATGAGCTGCATCATGTCGTAGCGCTCCGCGGCCGGAATGAACTCCATGGGCGGAATGAGATTGCCTTGTGCATCCAACATGCGCAACAGCACTTCGCGGTGATCATGCCGTACGTCGCAGGGCAGGACCGGTACGATCCTCTGGAAAAACAGTCTGAAGCGATCCTGCTCGAATGCTTCGTTGATGCGCGAGACCCAATCCATCTCGGCGCGCTTGCGTAAGCATTTCTCGCTGCCGAAGTACAACTGTACATTGTTGCGACCATTGTCCTTGGCGACATAACAGGCGGCATCGGCATAGCTGAGGATCAGCGCGGCATTGGCCTGGCTGGTTATCTCCGTAATACCGATGCTGGCGGTGGTGTGGAATATCTTGGAATCACAGGAGAAGGGCGTTTCCATCACGGTGCTGCGCAAGGTCTCGGCGAGTAACATGGCGCGCTCCAGCGCGCAGTCTTCCAGCAGTATGCCGAATTCGTCGCCGCCGATGCGGGCCAGCACATCGCTGCGCCGTACCTTGTTCTGCAGGGTAATGGCCAATTGGGTGAGCAACTGGTCGCCGGCGCTGTGGCCGCAGGTGTCGTTGATGATCTTGAAGTGATCCAGATCGAGATAGATCAGGGCGTGGGTATGCTCGCCATTACGAGCGCTGTACAGCAGGCGTTCCAGGTGACGCGTGAAATTGCGGCGGTTGCAAAGGCCTGTCAGGTCGTCGTAATTGGATTGTTGTTCGAGTGCAGCGATCAACTGACGGCGTTCCGTGGCGTCGCGCACCATGCAGATGATGACGGTTTCGGAATCGATTGCGGCATGGCTCAGGCTGACCTCGACCCAGCGTGCTGTGCCGCGGCGTGGCTGGATGTGGCATTCGAAACGCACCGGCTGACCGGCTTGTGCCAGTGCCAGGTGTTCGCGGAACACCCGCAGATTACGTCCGCCGCCGACCAGATCGGTGAACTGCAGCCTGTCGGCAGTGAGGTTCTTCGGCGTCGCGTCCAGTCCCATCCAGCCCAGCAGGCGCTGATTCAGATCGAGGAACTGCAATTGTTCGGACAGCACCAACACGCCATCGCTCGCGTGATCGAAATAGGTATGCCATAACGCTTTGTAGAGTATGTTGTCTGTGCTCTTCATTTATAACCGCATGTCGTCATTGCCCATCCGCCGGCAGCAGAGGCGGTTTATGCGCCTTCGTGCATCAGCAGGCTAGCGGCGCACGGCAAAAAAGCTTAATTAAGGAGTCTGGCCAGCGCGGCGGGTCTGATCGGGACGGTCATGCTAGAATTACCGCTCCCGTCCCCGAGGCTTGTCCATGAATTCGGTAGCAAACCAATCCGTACCAGAGACTTACCCGAACCTGCCCGAATTGGAGACGGTGGTCGAAGCGATCCTGGTCGAGGCCCGCAAGCAGGGTGCCAGCAGCGCCGAGGCCGGGGTCAGTTTCGAGGCCGGGTTATCGGTGACGGTGCGCCTGGGTGAAGTCGAGACATTGGAATACCACCGCGATCGCGGTCTCGGCGTGACAGTCTATTTCGGTCAGCGCAAGGGTTCGGCCAGTACCTCGGACCTGGGGCACGAAGCCATACTGGCCACGGTGCGCGCCGCCTGCGGTATCGCCCGCTACACTGCGGCAGACGATTGCGCCGGCCTGGCCGACCCAGACCGGATGGCGACGCTGGTGCCCGATCTCGATCTCAGTTACCCCTGGGATATCGGCGCCGAACAGGCCATCGCACTGGCTACCACCTGCGAGGACGCCGCGCGCGCTACCGATCCGCGCATCAGCAATTCCGAAGGCGGCTCCGTCTCCAGTCATCTGGGCCTGCGCGTCTACGGCAACACCCACGGTTTTAGCGGCGGCTATTACAGCACACGTCATAGCCTCAGCTGCGCCGTGATCGGCGCCCAGGGCGACTCCATGCAACGCGACTACTGGTATACGGTGGCGCGCGATGCCCGTGATCTGGAAGACGCCGCCACCGTCGGCCGCCGTGCCACGGAGCGTACCGTGCGCCGCCTCGGCGCGCGTCGTCTGAGCACGCGCAAAGTACCAGTTCTGTATGCCGCCGAAATCGCCGGTGGACTGCTCGGGCATTTCATCGGTGCCATCCGCGGCGGCAGCCTGTACCGCAAATCATCGTTCCTGCTCGATCATCTCGGCAAGCCGGTGTTTCCGGAATTCGTGCGCATCCACGAACAGCCGTATCTGAAAAAAGCCCTGGGTAGTGCGCCCTTCGACAGCGAAGGCGTGGTCACGCAGACGCGCGACATCGTCACGGGCGGCATTCTGCAAGGCTACGTGCTCGGCAGCTATTCCGCGCGCAAACTCGGCATGGCGACCACCGGCAATGCCGGTGGCGTGCACAATCTCACCATCGACCCGGGTCCGGATGATTTTGCGGCGCTGCTGAAAAAACTCGGCACTGGCCTGCTGGTCACCGAACTGATGGGGCAGGGCGTGAATATCGTCACCGGCGACTATTCGCGCGGCGCGGCAGGGTTCTGGGTGGAGAACTGTGTGATCCAGTATCCGGTCGAGGAGATCACCATCGCTGGTAATCTGCGCGACATGCTACGCAATATCGCCGCGGTCGGCAACGATGTGGAACTGCGCGGCAACACCCGCACCGGCTCGTTGCTGATCGAGGAAATGACCATCGCCGGGGAGTAGGCCGTCAAGCGTGGATGCACTGCGCTTGACGTATTGCAGAGTTCACATCAAAAACAGCGTCCCCAATCCCAGAAACGTCATGAAGCCGATCACGTCGGTGAAGGTGGTCAGCACCACGCTGCCGGCCAGCGCCGGATCGATACCCATGCGACGCTGGATCAGCGGGATGAAAATGCCGGCCAGTGCGGCGGCGAACAGGTTGATGATCATGGCTGCGCCGATAATGGCGCCGATGCGCGTATCGTGAAACCATAATATCGTTATCGTGCCGACCACCACGGCCCAGAGGACACCGTTGAGTAGACCCACCGAGATTTCCTTGTAGAGCAGCCAGCGCGTGTTGGAACTGCGCAGCTGTCCGAGTGCCAGACCGCGTACTACCAGGGTCAGAGTCTGGCTGCCGGCGATGCCGCCCATGCTCGGCACGATGGGCATGAGCACGGCCAGGGCGACGACCTTGTGCAGGGCGCCTTCGAACAGGCCTACCACCCAGGAGGCCAGGAATGCAGTCGCCAGATTGATGCCCAGCCACACGGCACGGCGTCGCGCACTGGGAATGACCGGCGCGAACATGTCCTCTTCGGCATTCAGGCCAGCCATGTGCAGTAGTGACTGCTCGGCTTCGTCGCGCATCACGTCGACCACGTCATCAATGGTGATACGGCCGAGCAGCTTGCCGTGCTCATCGATAACCGGCGCGGAGACGAAGTCGCGATCCTCGAACAATTTCACGACCTGCTTGGCGGGCAGGGAGGCGATGATGCCTTCCATCTCGGTGTTCATGACTTCGGCGACGGTCAGTGTCGGGTCTTTGGTGAGCACTGACGTGAGCGGCAGCGTGCCGAGGTATTTGTCGTAGCGGTTAACCACCACCAGATTGTCGGTAAGTTCCGGGATGGTGCCGCGCAGGCGCAGGTAGCGCATCACGACATCCAGCGTGACGTCGGCGCGCACCGTGACGGTGTCGGTGTTCATCAGGCCGCCGGCGCTGTCCTCCGGATAGGACAGTACGGCTTCGAGGCGCTGACGGTTCTGTTTGTCCATTGACAGCAGCACTTCGCGGATCACGGCCCCGGGCAGATCCTGGAGAATGTCGGCCAGATCGTCCACCGCCATGCCTTCAGTGGCGGCCACCAGTTCGTGAGTTTCCATCTCACGGATCAGGTTGGCGCGCACTTCGTCGTTGACGTGCAGCAACACCTCGCCATCATCATCCGGATTGACCAGCTCCCAGGCGATACTGCGCTGCGCCGGTGGCAGTGCTTCGAGCAGATGCGCGATCTCGGCGGGGTGGAGGGTGTTGAGGATCAGGCGGAACTGATGCAGGGTGCCGTGCTCGAGCGCGCGAGTGAGATCGCGCAGGCGCTTTTCAGAACTGTCTTGGCGGGTATCGTCGGCCATGGCGCTTCCTCGGTACGGCGGGGTTCAAGTGCGCGCAGAGTGTAACAAAGTCGTGTGACAGGGCCTAGGGTGCCGCTGATATATGGAGAGGGTAAGGGGATGACGATTGGGTGAACGACTGCAGCCGGTCAGCGATAGATGCGACGTGGGCTTTGACTGGATGTGCGGAACTACTCCCGGTTCAGTGCGATGACCAGCCGGTGGATGTCTTCCGCATGGCCGTAGCGGCCGATGTCCAGGGCCTGTGCGGCGAGTTCGCCGACGTTACTGGCGTTGATGATGCTTTTGACCTCAAGCAGGGTGGCGGGTTGCATGCTGAACTCGTTCAATCCCAGCCCGAGTAGCAGGCGGGTGTAGCGGGTATCGCCGGCCATTTCGCCGCACATCGCCACCGGCACGCCGGCGTTGTGCCCTGCTTGTATGACGTGGCGGATCAGGTGCAGCACGGCCGGGTGCAACGGATCGTAGAGGTAGTTGACATCGTCTTCGACGCGATCGATGGCAAGGGTATACTGGATCAGATCGTTGGTGCCGATCGACAGGAAATCGAGAAGCGGCGCGAAAAACTGCGCACAGATGGCGGCAGCCGGCACTTCAATCATGCCGCCGATCGGCAGGGCGGGGTCGAACTTCAGACCCTGACGGGTCAGTTCCTGCTTGCTTTCTTCGATGAGTTGCAGAACCTGATGAATCTCCTGCAGGTTGGACAGCATCGGTATCATCATGCGCAAGGGGCCGTGCGCGGAGGCGCGCAGAATGGCGCGCAACTGCGGGCGAAACAGCGTCAGGTCTTTCAGGCACAGGCGTATGGCGCGCAATCCGAGTGCCGGGTTGCTGGATAGCGGGCGTTCATCGCGGTTGTCATTGGCCTGCTTGTCGGCGCCCAGGTCCAGGGTGCGGATCGTCACCGGAGCGCCGCGCATGCCGTGCAGTACCTGCTGATAAACGGTCAGTTGTTCCTCTTCATCGGGCGGTGTGTCGCGGTTCATGAACAGCGATTCGGTGCGATACAAGCCGACGCCGGCCGCGGCGACACGCCGTGCGGCATGCACATCCTCGGGTAATTCTATATTGGCCTGCAGGCTGATGACGCGACCGTCGCGGGTAATGGCCGGCTCGCCCTTGAGTTTGGCAAGCTGGGTCCGATAGTGGCGCTCCTCGCTCTGAACCCGGCGATAGTGGTGCAGGATGGTGTCGTCGGCCTGCGCCAGCACCACGCCCTGGCGGCCGTCGATGATCAGTTCCTCGTCGTCGTTGAGGTAGCGGCGCGCATGGCGCACACCGACGATGGCCGGGATACGCAGGTTGCGGGCGATGATCGCGGTATGCGACAACGGGCCGCCGTGTTCGGTGACGAAGCCCGCGATGCCCTGGTGTTGCATGAGCACGGCGTCGGCGGGTGTGAGGTCGTCGGCGACGATGATGCGGCCCTTGAGCGGCATGACGTCGCTGTCCTGGGCGTGCCCTGCCTGCTTGAGCAGGATGCGCTGGATACGATTGACTACATGATCGACATCATCCTGGCGGGTGCGCAGGTAGGGGTCGTCCATCTGCTCGAAGACATTGACCAGTGCATCGCGTTGCAGTTTCAATGCCCACTCCGCGTTGCATTTGCGTGAGCGGATCAGATTGATGGGAACATCGGACAGTGCGCTGTCCTGAAGCATCAGCAGGTAGGTGTCGATGAAGGAGGCGATGTCCTGCGAAGTGTCGGGCGGGATCTGCTGACGGATGGCGCTGAGTTGCAGCTGCGCCGCCGCCACGGCCTGCAGGAAACGCGCGACCTCGTTCTTGATCAGCGCTTTCGGAATGGCGTACTCGGTCACCTCCGGCAGCCCGCGCTGCAGCAGGTAGGCCTTGCCGATGGCAATGCCTCTGGAAACACCGATTCCGGATAACGCCAGGCTCACGATATAGCTATCCTATCTGTCATTCTCTTGAATAGCCGCTCCCTGAAATGCCGTTAACGCAATGAGCGAAAAGGACACTAATATTTTTGGAATGAACGTTAGCACCATTGTGCTGACACTATGGCAGCATGAATAGACGCAGTCGGTGCATGTTTGATTACATCTTCCTTGCGAGTTCTGCAATGAGAAATCAAGCTGTTCATTCTCCTTCGCCGAATCTGTCCATCACCAACTGCTCCAACCGTAGCACGGCGACTTCTTCATCCGTGCCGGTGGCGATAAGTTCCAGATTGGTACCTTTGCCGGCGGCCAGCATCATCACGCCCATGATGCTCTTGGCGTTGACCTGGCGGCTGCCGCGCGCGAGCTGAATATCGGATTCGAATTCGGAGGCCAGTGTGACCAGCTTGGCGGCCGCGCGGGCGTGCAGACCGAGTTTGTTGATTATCGTTATCTGTTTACGCACCATGGGATTCCTCGAAATTGCTCCTGCACAACAGCACGCCGTCGTTGCCGCCGCTGATGGCCTTCTGCACCAGCTCCGGCAGGCTCAGGCGCGGGTAATTCAACACCCGGATCAGCATCGGCAGATTGACACCGGCGACCACCACGACCCGGCCGTCACTTTGCAGTCGGGTGGCGATATTGCATGGCGTGGAGCCAAACAGATCGGTGAGCACCAGTACTCCGTCGCCCTGATCTAGGCGTTTGATGCGCTGACGTGCGGCATCGACGGCCTGGTCGGGATCGCTGTCCAGCGGCACGCCCAGCACTTGGGCATTGAGTGGCCGCACGCCGAGCAATGCAATGGCTGTATTCAGCAGGTCGGCGCCGATGCGCTCGTGGGAAATAATCAGTAATCCAACGCTCATAAATTCAGTATCTAGTAGCGAGTGACGAGTAGCAAGGATCAAAATGGTGATAGCATCGCGGACCAGGTGTAAGCAAGGTTTTCCTTGCTACTCGCCACTTGCTGCTTGCTGCTGTTTTCAAGATAACTCCCGATGGCGCGTAAGCACGCTGCTGCGGCTGTGACGGAAATGCGCGGCAAGCAGCTCGGTCAGATACACGGAGCGATGCTGGCCACCGGTGCAACCCAGGGCCACGGTCACGTAACTGCGATTTTCCGCTTCGAAGCAGGGAATCCAGTATTCCATGAAGTCGCGCAGATGCTCGAACATTTCGCCGACCTTGGGTTGCTGCTCCAGAAAGGCGATGACGCCAGGGTCCAGGCCGGTGAGTGGACGCAATACCGATTCCCAGTGCGGGTTAGGTAGGCAGCGTACATCGAATACGAAATCGGCGTCCGGCGGTACACCGTGTTTGTAACCGAAGGACATAAACAGCAGTGACAGGCTGCGTTCAGTGCGCTGCTCGACGCGTTCACGCACCAGTTCACGCAGTTGATGAATGTTGGTATGGGTCGAATCGATGATCAGATCGGCGTGGGCGACGAACGGTTCCATGAGTTTGCGTTCCAGTCGGATCGCTTCGGCCAGTGGCCGGTCCTTGCCGGTCAACGGGTGCTTGCGGCGCGTTTCGCTGTAGCGCTTGAAGAGAGTGTCATCCTCGGCCTGCAGGAAGAATAGCTCGCAGTTCAGGCCACTGTGCTCAATAGTCTGCAATATCTCCGGAAAGCGTTGCATAGCCTCCGAGCGGTTGCGCGCGTCAATGCCGACGGCGGCATTCTCATAAGCATGTTGCGTGTCATTGATCATCTGCGCGGCAAATGCCTGCAGCAGATCCACCGGCAGATTGTCGATGCAGTAATAGCCCAGATCCTCGAGCGTGTGCAACATGATGCTCTTGCCGGAACCGGACAGGCCGCTGACAACGATCAGTTTCATGTGTCGTCGCGATCGATCATGGCTTGCTGGTTGTTCATGAACTGCTCACTGGCGTCGTAACCCTTCAGAAACAGGATGTGATTACGGGCCGCCGTTTCGATCAGCACCGACAGGTTGCGACCGGGCGCAACCGGTACAGTGATCTGCGGTATATCCATACCCAAGACATTGCGCATGTGACGGCTGCCGCGCAGGCGGTCGAGACGGCGCAGGCGCGCCTCGCTCATCTGCTCCAGGTGCACAATCAGGCGCAGATATTTGCTCGATTTGCTGGCGCTGTCGCCGAACAGGGCGCGCACATTGAGCAGGCCCAGGCCGCGCACCTCGAGAAAATCGCGCAGTGCCTTCGGACAACTGCCGCTGATGATGTCCGGGGCGATGCGCGCGAACTCCGGTGCATCGTCGGCGATCAGGCGGTGACCACGGCTTAGCAGTTCCAGCGCCAGTTCACTCTTTCCGACGCCGCTGGCGCCGGTAATCAGTACGCCGATACCCATGACTTCCATGAACACGCCATGCAAGGTGGACTTCTCGGCGAGCAATTGTGTGAGGTAATACTGCAAAGTGCCAAGCAGGTCCTGGCTCGGCATGCGCGTGCGCAGCAGCGGTGTGATGTTGTCGTTGGCACGTGCCTTGATTGCCGCATTGACCGGCTGCCCATCGGCCACGATGACGGCGCCGGTGTGTTTGGAGAACAGGCGCTGCATGGCCGCTTCGCGCGAATTCACATCAAGACCGCGCAGGAAGCGCATTTCGGTAGCACCGAGGATGGTCAGCCGGGTAGGGTGTATGAAATTCAGATGTCCCGCCAACGCGGTGGCGGGTTGGTTGCGGGCGAGGCGCAGTTCACGTTTGGCGCCTTCGCGCCCGGCCAGCCAAGTGAGCGCGAGCTTGTCACGCAAGGCGTCGTACAAGGCGTTGACGCTGAGACGGATGATCATGCGGGTGCGTACTGCGCTTGCCAGTGGGCCAGCAATTCGAATGCATCGCTCGGCTGCTTGCAGGAGCGCAATCGCGCGCACAGTTCCCTGTCGCTGAACAGCTGGGCAAGTAGCGCAAGAATTTCCAGGTGTTCGTCGATGTGATCCACGGGAACGACGACTGCGAACAGTATGTCCACGGGCTGTCGGTCGGTGGTATTGAAGTCCACGCCGTGCTCGAGCCTGAGGAATGCGCCGGTGGCGCGCGTACAGTTCGCCATGCGACTGTGCGGCACGGCTATGCCGCGGCCCAGGCCTGTGCTGCACAGGGCTTCGCGTTCGATCAGGTGGGTAATGATAGTGCCGGCGCCAATCTCCGGCAGGCCGGTCGCCAGCAGGCTGCCGAGTAGATTCAGCGCACGCTGCTTGTCGGCGACCGTTGCGCCGCAAGTGATACGTTCCACGGTAATCAGGTCGGTAATGAGCATGGCGATGGTCCAAATGCGGGCGCCGCTTGTGCGACGTCCGGATAAGGTCATTCGTGAGGCTGGTTTTTCAGGGCGCCTTCACTGCGGTGGTGATCGGTTACCTTTTCCTTGTGGCGTTTGATCTGGCGGTCCAGTTTGTCGACCAGCGCGTCGATGGCGGCGTACATGTCGTCCTGTACGGCATTGGCGTGCAGATCGCTGCCGGAGAGGTTGATGGTGGCCTCGGCCTTATGACGCAACTTCTCAACGCTCAGCACGACATGGCAATGCGTGACATTGTCGAAGTGACGGTCGATGCGATCCATTTTCTCATTGACGTAATCACGCAGTGCCGGCGTGATGTCGATGTGGTGTCCTGTAAGGTCGTTTTGCATGAAGTGCTCCTTCAGTGTGCGTCTGCTACAGTCGTTTACGTTCATTGGATGGCGGGATGGACAGGGCTTCCCGGTATTTTGCTACCGTGCGCCGCGCGACGTTGATACCCTGATCCAGCAACAGTTGGGCGAGTTTGCTGTCGCTCAAGGGCTTGCCGGGCGCTTCCTCGCTGATTAGTTGCTTGATCAGGGCGCGGATCGCGGTGGAAGAGCATTCACCGCCGTCGGTGGTTCCCACATGGCTGGAGAAAAAGAATTTGAATTCGTAGATGCCTCGCGGGGTATGCATGTATTTCTGGGTAGTGATCCGCGAGATGGTCGATTCGTGCATTTCCACGGTATCGGCGACGTCGCGCAGCACCAGTGGGCGCATGGCCTGCTCGCCGTGTTCCAGGAAGCCGCGCTGGCGTTCGACGATACAGGTGGCGACCTTGAGCAGGGTCTCGTTGCGGCTTTGCAGGCTCTTAATGAACCAGCGCGCCTCTTGCAAATGGTTCTTGAGATAATTGTTGTCGTCGCTGTTGTCAGCACGTCGCACCAAGCCGGCGTATTGCGAGTTGATGCGCAAACGGGGCGCGGTTTCCGGGTTGAGTTCGACGCGCCAGGCGCCCTTGTGTTTTTTGACGATGACGTCCGGAATGATGTAGGCCGGCGGTTCGCTGGTGATCAGGTTGCCGGGGCGCGGGTTGAGCGACTGGATAAGGCTGATGGCCTGGTTCAACTCCGGCTGACCGATTTTCATCTGCCTCATGATCTGAGCGTAGTCGCGTTTGCCGAGCAGGTCCAGGAAATCGCTCACCAGGCGTTCGGCTTCCTTCAGCATGGACGTGGACGGGTCATACTGGCGCAGTTGTATCCGCAGGCATTCACCCAGATTGCGCGCGCCGACGCCTACCGGATCGAAGCTCTGGATGCGGTGTAGCACCGCTTCGATCTCTTCGGGCGTGATGTCGTACTCGCCGCTTAGGCTCTGCTGGATTTCATCGATGCCAGCCG
>JBBQDK010000003.1:0-47776 GCA_038319625.1 Gammaproteobacteria bacterium | reverse complement strand
TACTCCCACGGCCCCCCCCGAGCCCTGCCCCTGCAAAAAAAAAACGAGACGTATCTTATTATTTCGGACACCCCCCCCCCCCATCATGGGGTGTGGGTTTGGGGGAGTGGGTATTCACATTTTGAGTGACAAATTAACCATTGACTCCCTCAATCAGACGTTCCAAAAAATGTACGTTTTTATGCCGCCTGTCTTTCCTGCGGCTCGGTGAGACCGATGCTGCCGATTGGTGGATGCGTGAACACTACGCTCAGTTCATTACTGCGCCACCTTTTCCGCCACCGCCCGCCCCTATTACAAGCACATCGAAGTGCGTTTTCATGTCTATGCCCGATGGTTCATCTGAGCGGATTTTCTAGGCTGCAATTTGTTCACGTGTCGCCAACCAGGCCCGCAATTCCTCGGAACCACCGATACGCAATCCTCCGATGAAAACCTGCGGAACTTTATCGGCGCCGGCGATGGCGCGCAGCGAACGGATGGTGACATCACGACCGAGCACGATCTCCTCGTAGGCCATGCCGCATTCGCCCAGCCGTTGCTTGGCGGTCGCACAGAACGGGCAACCGGGCTTGGTGATCAGTGTGACATCCAGCGGTTTGACCGCATCCGGCGCAATGTAGGCAAGCATGGTGTCGGCATCGGAGACCTGGTAGGGATCACCCGGCACGTCCGGCTCGATAAACATCTTGTCGATCACGCCGTCTTTGACCAGCATGGCGTAGCGCCAGGAGCGCTTGCCGAAACCGAGCGCTTCCTTGTCGACCAGCATGTGCATGGCGGCGGTGAATTCACCATTGCCGTCGGGCATGAAACGGATCTGTTCGGCGCGCTGAACCTGCTTCCATTCATTCATTACGAAGGCGTCATTGACCGAAATGCAGATGATGTCATCGACACCTTGCGCTTTGAATGCCGGCGCGAGTTCGTTATAGCGCGGCACGTGCGCCGATGAGCACGTGGGGGTGAACGCACCGGGCAGCGCGAACACCACAACGGTTTTGCCATCGAACAACTCTGCGCTGCTGACATCGACCCAGTCGCTGTCGTTGCGGGTCTTGAACGTCACGTCGGGGATACGCTGGCCTGCGGAATTCTTGAACATGATAGTCTCCTGTGGGTGGCTGTCGGTCATCTCCCGGAGCGGTTGTCGAGACCGTGCCGCCTGGGAGTGGTTACAGCTTAGGGAGACACACGGTTTATGGGAAATTGATTGTGCCGATCATGCCGATAGGCTAAGACTACTAGCTGCGGAAATACCGGCTGTGCATAGCGCCCGGGCCGGAATGCCTCAGTGAAACAGCACACCGACCCCGAAATGAAGCTGCGGATCCGCGCCTGCCCCGCTCGTGGCCGACCACAGCCGGAGCTGCTGCGAACGAACGACCGGATAGTCATACTCCGCTTCACCGACCTTGCCACGCCGCAAACCATCGAGCGTGCCGACCACCGTCAGTTCGCGCCCGGGGGCGTAATCCACCGTTTCCAGATAACCGGGTTGCATGATAATGAAGCGGCCCAGAGGGGCGGTGCTGGTATTCGGGCGGTTGTTATAACGCAGCGGGTAGGCCAGCATTTCAAGCTGCGTGTTCTGTGCTTGATTGGTGCCTTGCACGATCACACCCGCCCAGAGCACCTTGCTGCCGCGCAACGCATCAGGTGTCGCTACCGCTTGTTTCGTGGTGATGCGAGAGTCCACGCCACGAGTGTCGAGGGGCGGGTTCGTGCTACAGGCGGCGAACTGTATTAATACGATAACTGCAATGAGTAGGCGACTGACCATCTTGGACACCATTCAGGGTTTAGGCTGGTGCTGTGACTGTTGCCCGGGCTGCGACTGCGGTACCAGCTGTAGCTGCGGTTTCACCCTTGGTCGCGGTGGCGGCATGTACCATCTGTGTACATACCAAGGATCGTACCAGAAAGGGTCGTAGTAATAGGGATATGCGGGGGGGAGTGGCTTCGGCCACAGATAATAGGTGGCGACATCGACCACGGGATAGCGGTACGGATAGTCGCCGACGGCACGGGTTATGGGATCGGCCAGCACGCCAGTGACCGTCATCTCGCGCTGCTTTGCGTAAATGACCGGGTCGAGAAAGCCGGGGATGCGAGCGATAAAGCGCCCACCGCTGCTGTCGCTGTCACTGGGTCGACCGCCATCGACGAGGGGTCGGTCGACCAGTTCTATCCAGGTATCCTGTTTGCGATTTTCGACATGCGCGATGACGCCGCCCCAGCGCACCTGTCTGCCAATCAATTCCGTCCCTGCAGTACGCGCGCTGCGCACATCCGGGCTGCCGGCAACGGGTTCACGAATGGCAAGGGGGACCTGACTCGCACACGCGGTGAGCACAGCGAGCAGCAAGGCAACAAGCATCGGTTTCACGCCAGGACACTCCGCAACTGTCTACCGTATGACAAAAGTATAGAGCACCGGGTTCAATCCGTAGGTCTTGTGTACCGGGCTGACGCCTATCCCGTCGTTTCCACATCGATAGCGACGCGCGTCCGGGCGTGAGCTCCGCCCGCTATCACTCGACCTTGAGCAGCTCCACCTCGAACTGCAGCACGGCATTGGGTCCGATCACGCCACCGGCACCCTGCTCGCCATAGGCAAGATCGGCCGGAATGAACAGCTTCCACTTGGCACCTTCCTTCATGTGCTGCAGGGCCTCGGTCCAGCCAGGTATGACGCCGTTGACTGGAAAAGTGGCGGGTGTACCGCGTGAATAACTACTGTCGAACTCCTTGCCGTCCAGCAGAGTGCCACGGTAGTTGACACTGACCTTGTCGGTGGCCTTCGGGGTCTTGCCCGTGCCTGCCTTGATCACAATATACTGCAAACCGCTGGGCAGCGTTTTGACACCGGCAGCGGTCTTGTTCTTGGCCAGGAATGCTTCGCCTTCCGCTTTGTTCTTGACCGCGAGCGATTGCATCTTTTCCTGCTGCTGCGCCATCATCTTGGTGCGCAGATCGCCCATCGTCTTTTCCATGTCGGCCGTGGACATCATCGGCTTGGCACCGGACAGCGCATCCTTGATTCCCTTGGACAGTTTGTCCGCGTCGACCTCCACGCCCTGGCTCTTCAGATTGCTGCCCATGCCGAAGCCGATGCTGTAACTGATTTTGTCCTTGTCGGTTTTGGGCGCCACATCACCTGCGTAGACCTGGCCCACGGCGAACACCGTGCTCAACACCACCAACGATACGACTTTCATAGCGACTCCTTGTTCGAGAGCAGAGAATGGCGCGCCCCAGCGGGGCTGTGCCGGCATGCCGCGCGGGGTAAGCCACGAGGCGGTCTTGACAGTGGCCGAAACGGTCCTGCGCAGACTCGGCGCATTCTAGCAGTGCGACGGGATTATTTAACAGCGGTTTGCAATCAGCCGATTTCCCACCGCTGCCTCACGGGCCCTGCTTATATTGTAGATTTCACCGGTCATGACAGTCCTTTTGCCCAGGTGTCACCGCTTCTCCGCGCGGCTACGCCGCGACGGGGAAACGCTGTTCGAGATATTCTATAATCTGTGCAGATTCATACATCCAGCGCACCTGACCATCGGGTTCATTGATGCGCAGACACGGCACCTTGATCCGGCCACCGCCACTGAGCAATTGTTCGCGATAGCTCGGTACCCGCCGCGCATCACGGGTCTCGATGTTCAAGCCCTGACGCTTCATGGCAAAGCGCACTTTGACACAATACGGGCAGGCCTGGAACTGATAGAGCGCCAGATCGCGGGTTTGCCGATCCAACTCGGTCTGTTCCGAGGCACTGCGCTGCGGCGCACGCGGACTGAACAGCAGTTCACCCAGCAATATCACACGACCCAACAACCAACGGATTATTTTCACAACACACTCCAAAGCTTCGGGATACGCCATTATAGCCGCGTACCACCGGCCGCGACAGTTGAACCCGGGTATCTCATCCCGATCACCTGGCTTATCATGCATAGTCGGGTGTCTGTGTTGAGGGTAATGCGGGAGAGTGATCTATGCAGATCTGGGTTGATGCCGATGCCTGCCCATCGGTCATCAAGGAAATTCTGTATCGCACCGCCGAGCGACGACGGATTTCGCTGACGCTGGTCGCCAATCAGGCGCTGCGTACGCCGCCTTCGGCATTTATCAAGACAATTCAGGTAAGTGCCGGCTTTGACGTCGCGGATAACCATATCGTGCAGCACCTGCAAGCCGGCGATCTGGTCATCACCGCAGATATTCCTCTCGCCGCCGAGGCGATCGCCAAGGACGGTCATGCGCTCAATCCGCGCGGTGAACTGTATACAAACGATACCATCAAGGAACGCTTGAGTTTGCGCAACTTCCTGGATGAATTGCGTGGCAGCGGCGTGCAGACCGGCGGTCCCGCCGCGCTTAGCCAGCGTGATCGCCAAGCCTTCGCCAACAGTCTGGATCAATTCCTGACACGACATTCGTAATCGAGATATCAGAGGACCACACCTTGAGCACGACAGCACCCGTTCGCATCGACTATTTCTCCGATCTGCTGTGTATCTGGGCCTATACGGCGCAGATTCGTCTCGATGAACTGCAACAACACTATACGACTGCCATCGACATTCACCAGCACTTCATCCCGGTGTTCGGCTGCACACAGCGCAGTATCGCCGATATCTGGAAGGAAAAAGGTGGATTCCCTGGCTACAGCGCCCATGTAAAGCAGATCGCCCGGCAGTTTCTGCATGTCACCGTACATCCGGAGATCTGGACCCGCAATATTCCGCCGACATCGGCTAGCGCGCAATTATTCCTGAAATCCGTACAGCTGTTGCAGAACAAAGGTCTGATCGATGCAGCGCCGCAGGCGCAATTGCAAGGTCGAAACGTATTTCAGGAAGTGGCCTGGTCCCTGCGTGTGGCGTTTTTCCGCGACTTGGAGAATATCGCCGAGCGCTCCGTGCAACTGGCGATCGCGGAACGCCATGCCCTGCCGATCGCCACACTGGAGCGCAATCTCGACGATGGTCAGGCCATGGCGCTGCTCTGCAAGGATCAGCATCTGCAGGAGAAATACCGGGTAATCGGCAGTCCAACCTACGTACTCAACACAGGGCGCCAGATGCTCTATGGCAATGTCGGTTACAAGGTAATTGCGGCCAATGTCGAGGAACTGGTGCGTCAACCCGGCGACCAGGCGAGTTGGTGCTGAGGACGAGCAGTCCCGCGCCCAGGCCATTGACCGGCGCGGCGCGCAAACGTTGATCAATATCAATTACAGAAGCCGTTGTCTTGGCTAGGCTATCTGCCACAGAGACTACCGACCGAGGTTTCCCATGACACGGCATCACTCCGACCGCTTTCACACGTTCAATTTGCTCAACATGGCGTTGGGCGTACTGGTGTTCACAGTGGCCGTATATCTCATGATAACGGGCGAATACGACAACCTGCTGCTGCGCCAGCATGCCGAAGCGGTGCTCGGCAAGGTCGAAATCGGTGCGCCGCTGTACATGGTGCTGTTCTGGTACCTCGATCGTTTCTTCCGCCCGCTGTGGTGCGGCGCGTCGACACAGATACGCTAATCCGCTCGCCGCAGGAACCACTTGCGCAGCAGCGCGAACGTTCAGCGCTTGTAATGCACTCCCCTGAAGATGTGCGTTATTCCGGCGATGTCGGTGATCAGCAGCAGGGTGAACAGCAAGCATCACCAGCTCCAGACCATCGCCGCCCGCCGGCAGCGCATCGAGCCGGTTGTCGAGTTGCTGTACCTCGACGGCATTGAGACTGGCGCCGCGCGCCTGCAAGCCTGCGCGTACCTCGGCTCTGAGCCTTGGCTGTTTACACTCCAAGCTTAATCCGCGTCGCTTGAGGTGTGGTAGGTCAATACATAATGTCTAGGTGCACTGCGCCGGATGACAACCATGGCATTGAAGCAGACCATTCTTGCCCCAATACTCATCTCATGTCCGAGTCATACACCAGGGAAATAGAATGAGCGAATCCCCCTTTCTCTACGATGTCACTGCCGCCGACTTCGATATCAAGGTGTTGGATGCGTCTATCGATGTCCCGGTGCTGGTGGATTTCTGGGCCAGCTGGTGCGCGCCGTGCCGCGCGTTGGCGCCCGTGCTGGCCAAGCTCGCCGACAGCTACCAGGGCAAGATCCGCGTCGCCAAGGTCGACAGCGACGCACAGCAGACGCTCGCCGCGCAATACGGCGTGCGCAGTCTGCCCACTGTGAAAATTTTCAGAAACGGTGCGGTAGTCGATGAATTCGTCGGTGCACAACCGGAAGCAGCGATCCGCGAGATTCTCGGCCGTCACGTCGAGCGACCTTCGGACAAGTTGCGTAGCACAGTCCAGACGGCGCGACGCAGTGGTCAGATGGACGAAGCCTTGCAACTTTTGCAACAGATCATCGCCAGCGAGCCGGACGATAACGTGGCCAAACTCGAACTCGTCGAGTTATATCTGGACACCTGGAAATTAACGGAAGCCGATCAACTACTGGATTCCTTGCCGTTGGCGATGCAAGCAGAGCAGGAGGTCAAGGCACTGTACGCGAGGTCACATTTCCAGCGCATCGCCTCAGCGACAGCGGAGACGGCGCAGCTGAAACAGCGGCTCGCCACTGATCCGGCCGATCTGTCCGCACGTCGGCAACTCGGTGCGCAATTGATTCTGGAAGGTGACTTTGCAGCGGGCATGGAGCACTTCCTGGAAATAATGCGTCGCGACCGTGCTTTCGAAAACGATGCCGGGCGATTGGGGTTGCTCACCGCCTTCGAACTGCCCGGCTGCGACGGCGAGCTGGCCAACACGTTTCGCCGCCGGATGGCGGCATTGCTGTACTGACCAGACGCCAAGTCGCCGCGGCAGCCACACAAGGCTCACTTAAGGAAGCTGATTTATTCTAAAATTAAAAGAGCGAGTCCGGCTACGCCCCATCGCATCGCTCTCCCCGCTTGCGGGAGGTGGCCAGGGAGAGAGCAATGTCCATGAATATAACAATTTTCTCCACATAACCCTCTCCCCAAACCCCTCTCCCGCAAGCGGGAGAGGGGAGTAAGTGAATTAATCCGAGCTTCCTTAGCGGAGCTGCAGCGGGTCCTGCGGATCGACACCGTCCATGAACTGGCGTTTGCGGTCGTTGTTGGTGACCTGGTAGATCTTGCCGACCCAGTTGTTGATCACGGCCTCGGCGGTATCGTGCCAAGTATTGTCCAGTGAGTGCGCCACCAATTGTTCCGGAAAATCCGGCAGTGCATGGCCGTTGTTGCGGGCCGACAGCAATCGCTCCCGGTATTCGTCAAACACCGCCTGAGTCTGACGCGTGAAATAGTGCTCAGGGAAAGGCGGGTAGCTATCGCGCAACCCGCGCGTGAAATTATGTACCTCACGTTTGTATTCCTTGAGCAGGCTGATGGTGTCGTATTCCGGATGGCCCTGGAAAAACACCAGGCGAAACTGATCCTCGCTGACGGCCAGATGCACGCCTGCTTCGGCGCTCTCGGCCAACACATGCAGACCGGCGGCTTCGAACTGTGCACGACTGACATCGTTAAAGCGCGAGTGCGGCACATCGAAGCGCGTGTTAACGCCGGCCACCAGCGGATGGCGCGCAGCGACGCGGTGTGAGTACACCCCCCAGCGCTTGTAACCGAGTGGCTGGCGTTTCTGCCGATAACGGAACTGCATGACGGCGTGAGTGGCCAGGCACGAACACAACGTCGACGTCACGTTCTCGTAGGCCCAGTCGATGACTTCAATCAACGGACCCCAGAACGGTTCCTGCGGAAGGTCCGGCTGCGAAACATTGGCACCGGTGATGATCAGCGCATCGAGGCCATCGGACTGGATTTTTTCGAAGCTCTCATAGTAACGCTCGACATGCGCCCGCCCCTCGGGTCCGCGCACCAGTTCCTTGAGCGTAAACGGATGCATGTAGAACTGGGCGATCTGATTGCTCTCGCCGACCAGACGGAAAAACTGCCGCTCGGTGGCGGACAGCGCCGCATCGGGCATCATGTTGAGCAGGCCAATGTGCAGTTCGCGGATGTCCTGCTGCAAAGCGGTATCGCCCGGCACGATGGTCTCACCTTCGGCACGCAGGCGTTCGAAGGTGTCGAGTCCGGAATTGGCAACCAGTGGCATCGGGCTATCTCGCGGTAACGCTCAGGCCGGCCGGGTCAGCGCGGTTTCGATCAGCCGCAGGAAGCCGGCTTCATCGTGTACTTCGGCAAGCTCCGCCGTCGTCACGCTGTAGCCGTAATCGCGCGCAATCGCCGCATAACGCGGAATGCGCGCCGCGAACAGGCGCGGGAACACCCAGCGCACGAAATCGTCCGGGTTGATTTGGGCTACAAACGGCAGCCGTTGCTCGCCGAGGTAGAGTTCGAGCTGCTCGTCGAGGAATGACTCGCGATAATACAATGGCTTGGGATCGAGAGCGGCGCGGCGGATCAGCTCCTGTTCATCAGTGGCAGTGGCCTTTATATAGAGAATGACGGTGTGTTCGGCGAGCACACGCAGCACCTCCGGATCGTCGAGTTCACAAACGCTGCCGCCGCCGTCATTGACGAAGTGCTGGTAACCGTAAATCGCGTTGGCCTTGGCAATGAATTCCGGCACATCCTTCATGGCGGCGATCTCCGCCTGACGGTGCAATTCCTGGCGACGCTTGAATTCCGCCAGACCCAGCCCGCCGCGCTCCGGGTCGCCCAGCTTGCCGAGAAAACTCGATACCGGCTTGAGGTGGTCGACCGTAATGTTGTTGCGGATATAAATGGAGTCCGATTGCAGCAGATCGTGCAGGAACGGCACCTGCATGGCCTGCAGCTTGATATGGTCAAGCATCGGCTCGTCCAGATAGCGGGTGCCGATGCGATAATCACCGGAATAATGAAACCAGTTGCTCTGACGCAACAGATAGGCGAGCCGCGTCTTGCCCACGCCGGACATGCCGAGCAGGGTGATGCGTTTGTTTTGCCAGTCTCTGAATTGGTCGACATCGAGTTTCATGCTGAACTCCAAAACGACGGGTATCGGGCATTATAGGGGTAAATCGACTCAATCAGCGATGCCGGAAGGCCAGCAACCAAATGTTCTGGCAACTGCCACTAACCAAACGCTTTAACGGCTTAGCGCTGTCGCGCATGTCAGGATATGGAGAACGTCTGGCCGGCTTAGACTGGCCTTTTTCGGCGCAGTAGCCCAGACCGATGGGTTGCGCTGCGCTCCCCCCATATATGGATCCTACATCAGGTTAAATCCGCTTAAGTAAGTGCCGCTCGTAACTGGCTCGTTTTTTCCGAAATGATGACTGTCGATTATTCTTACTAAAGTTTTTTCTGTCACATCTGCGATTATGCTGCGTAACCTACTGTTTCGTTAATAATAATGAAGTTATTGCCCGGCAAGGTTAATTTGATTCACTAAAATTCATGTCGGATAACTTAACAGATTGACATGAAAAACATCTATGCATACCTGCAAATGCCATTATATGTGATTGAATAAAAGTAATTATCTACACCATGGCACACGGCTTGCTCAAAAATTCAGTGAGGATCTCTTACCTTGCGACTGAGAAGCACGGATTGTCGCGCAGGAGACATTACGTTATTGATACTGTCGTTCTCTAGTCTTCATGTCTAGACGACTTCAGTAAATCGATAAAAGAAATTACAAAACAATATGTTGTTAATGATAAAACGGCGCAGGCAGGATATTGGCGTGTGCTCTGTTCTAAAGGACTGGCTTACACGCTAAGCAGCTTCAAGTCCTTGATGATAATAGATGGTGCTACTGACTGGACTACTACTGAAAGGTCCGATAACGATAAACCGGTTCAACGGAATACTCCCGAGCGGCAGGTGACAGCCAGACTGTCATCCATATAACAATGCCGGCCGGGTGATAGCGAGGAGGAGTGTGAATATGAGTAGCAACCTGAAACAGGCTTTTTCCCGGTTTGTCGCCGCGGGGATCGTATCAGCCGCAATACTTGCCACGCCTTGCGCATTCGGCGCATTACTTGGCGTCACTCCTGTCTTTCCTGACGTTAACAGCAGTAACGGCGCCAAGATCGATTACAGTTGGGATAGCATCACGGGCGGCGTATTAACGGTCCAGGGGTCGCTGTTAAGCGCCAACAAGTCTTACCAACTGATTTCGTTTGCCGGTGAACAGTCACACTACCTTTCCGCTACCTCCGGAGGAAATCCCGGAGGGACAGATTATAAACTGACAGCCAATTTCAATACCTCGGGCATATTCACCGGTGGTAGCGTTTCGATCCTAGGCTTTGTCAGTCCGAGAAATAGCTCGAATATAATCGATGGCAACACGCCGCCGTTGGGCTGGGCGAACAGCGGAACCATTCTGACTGGCTCCCTTACGAATTTTGGCTACCAGGGAACCACCACACCGGATACAGCCGTCGATGACTTGCGGATGGATTTCTTCATGACTCCTACCGGCGGAGACTTGTATTCGCTCGGTTATACCACTTGGGGAGGCGCCATCGTGGCCGGTAACGTGAGCGGCTGGACGGGGGGCACTGACTGGACCAACTCAGCGTTTCAACAAAGTTTTGCAACCTGCGCTTCGTGCGGGACCGCCACCGTAGACACTGTCGTGCCTGTACCCGCTGCCGCGTGGCTGTTCATATCAGGCCTGATCGGGCTGGGTAGCCTGGCAAAGCGCAAGCATTAATAACATTAATAATATGTAGCACTGTCACGCCCGCCGATGCGGGCAAAGGCATCAGTCTGACAGATCCGGGTTCCGAAGGAATGGCGTCGTTGAGAAGCTGTCCTCGGAACGGACAATAAGATTCAACGCAATAAGAACAGGAAACCCTAACCATGAATATCTTCAAGTCATTAATCACTGTAGCGATGTTCGCTTGCTGCGTTATTATGTCAAGCATGGCCAGTGCAGGCCAGGGCCAACTGCTCTCACTTCCACTCGGATACCCGCTGGTCGATACCGATGCTGTCGGTGGTACCTGCTCATACGATACGGGCTCGTCGGCACTGACACTGACCGCCAACGCTACTATTGTGACCTTCGATGCCGCAGGAACCAACATCGGCTTCATCACTTCCGGAACGATGACTCTTTCCGCAAACATCGATTCCACTGGAACCCTGACCGGCGGCAGCTTTGTGCTGGCTGGCGACACGATGGATTTCAATACCTCCGAATCTTTCCCCTCACCGCTACTGACCGGTGTTGTCACGGACTACGGCATCGACATGCCCGGCACGACGGACAAAGCGGACTTCCGTGTTGCCCCAACCGGCGGCAGCCTGCTTTCCCGTTATCCAGTGGGTGATAACATTGCTGTGAGCGTCGTACTTGAAGGTTCGACCTACAACGGCAGCTTCGCGAGCAACTGGGGTTGCACCCGTCCGAAGAGCAGCATTGGACCGACACCGCCTGCCGTCCAGGAGAGCTGCAATCTCACACTGACCAAGACCGCGAATCCGACCAGCATTGGACCGATCGTGGTGGCACCGGGTCATGACGATCCTAACGATTCCGACGATTCCGACTCCAAAGACCATTGGCATGACGGGTACCACGATTCCAACAAGACTTGGCATGCCGGCTATAACGATATTCAAGGAAGCTGGTGTGACGGCTACCACGATTCCGACGGTACCGCGCTGACTTGTGGTTGCGAGGGCAAGGTTTCCGAACTCACACTGCAATACAACGGCTCCCAGCCTGCTGATGTCATGGTGACTCGTAAGGCACCGTTCTCGGTGGTGCTGTACCAAGGGACAGTACAGCCCGGCGGTCAGTTCACGGTCGTTGGAAGCGACTTTGGACCGAACGGTTTCAAGGGTACGCTGGGCACGGCTATCCAGATCGCCATCGACGGCGGCGATACGGTCGAAATGCACACCAGTTGCTCCAAACCGATCGGCCCCGGACTGACAGCAGGTAACTTCACGGTCATTTCCGGAAAGAGCCGCAAATTGAACGTGCCACTATGCACGCTCGGCAATGGCAGCTGCCCGGCCAACCAGCAGGTAACCTATACCTACACGCTGACCAACAACGGTTCGCAGCTGTCCAATGTCGTCCTGGATGACGACAAGCTCGGCAACATCGATACCATCTCCTTCCTTGATGCCGGTGGCACGGTGACGCGTACCAAGCAGACCTGCCTGTCGCAGACCACCACCAATACGGCAACCGCCATGGGTATACTGCCCAGCGGGTCGCATTGCGCGGCGACTCCCGCGACGGCCACTGTTAACCTCATCATTACACCACCGCCGCCGCCGCCAGGCTGCACTGGTGACTCGGATGACTGCGACGACGATGGCGACAATGCACCGCCACCCACGGGCGAACACCACAACGGTTGCTCGACCAAGTACTGGAAGGATGATGCGCACAAGAAGCAGTGGAAGATGTTCAAATCCGGTGATCGCTTTGGCGCCGTCTGCAAGGTCGACTCGGGCGGCAACCGCAAGCTGATCGATACGCTGGACGTGCACGGTGGCGGATCCAAGGCACTGGGTCGCCAGGCGGTGGCTGCGCTGCTAAACGCAACCAATCCGAACGTCAACTACTACTACTCAGCGTCGGAAGTGAAGGCAATGGTACAGAACGCCTATGCCACGAAGGACTTCACTACCCCAACCGGGCTGCTGAAGAAGTACAACAACATGGGCTGTCCGCTACCGTAGCTCGAAGCTGATATGCCGGCTGCCGGCATATCAGTTCAGTAGAGTAGTAAGCTAAAGCCCCGTCTTCACGACGGGGCTTTTTTCTTTGCACCTCCGCCACCGCAGGCAACGAAGTTGCGGGCGGCCACAGGATATTCTTCCAGGAGTCTGGATCCCCACCAAAGCCTCAGTGTGGGCCCAAAAATAGCGCGGGAAGTCGCGTGCAATAGAGGTATTGCAAATGAGATTCCACGGTCAAGCTCAATACGGCATCGCATGGCTGATTTTTCTGACTACCGTGACAACGTTCCTGGTACTGGCCCTGTATTTTCCTCAGGCCTATGTATTCGCCACCTATGAGGATCTGGTCGGCGAATGGGCCCAGGCCTTCGGGTTTCTGATTGCGTTTGTCCTCGCGGTCGGCATCGTCAGGACCCGCGGTCCCTATCGTTGGTTTTTCCTGCTGCTGGCGCTCGCTTGCCTGTATACCTTCCTTGAAGAAATATCCTGGGGTCAGCGATTGATCGGATTCAGTACGCCGACACTCTTAAAAGAGCACAACCTTCAAGGCGAGGCGAATATTCACAATCTTCTGGTCGGCCCGATCGCCACGACCACGAAGACATTGGTGGAATGGACTCTGGCATGTGCACTGGCAGGCTATGGTGTCGTGTACCCTTGGCTGCTTCGGCTTGGCTGGAAGCCCGCAATCATGCTCGACAGAATGGGAATACCGGCTCCACCACTGTATCTGTCGGCGTATTTTCTTACCGCAGCAGCTCTGGAACTCCAGTTGTTTCGATTCAATGAGGCCGAAATTGCGGAGCTCTTGGTAGCCTTTGCTCTTGTACTCTTCACATCGAGTCATCTTTATGCACGCCGACATGCGCTCGATACCCGGGCGAGCGGACAGTGGCAGCGTCGACATTCCAATCGACTCGCCTTCATGATGGCGGCCCTTATCGCTTGCGTGCTGGCGCTCGCCGCAGGAACCACCTATTTGGAATATCAGTCAGCGAGCATGCGCAATGCCATGGAATCGCGATTGCTGAGAGGATATGAGAAATTCGCGATCCATTACGGCAACTATGGGCGCTGGGACATTGCGGCACGGCTTTACATCACAGTGCAGGAAATGCGCGGGCCGGACAATCCCTATTACCTGTATAAGATCGCCGAATGTTTTCACAGGATGGGTAACGAAGTGCTGGCGGGAATCTACACCAAACGGGCGCGTGCCGCTGCCACGCATGAAGATGCAGGCGGCCCGCGCGATGTCAGTGCCTATCTGTCTCTGGCGCGTACCTACCAGCATCGCGGTGACGAGGAGACTGCCAGCCGTTATGCCGAGCGCGCGACGGAAATCGCTCAGGATGAGGTAGAGCGGAACCCAGGCAGTGCCACTTCCGCCTATTGGCTTGGGGAGGCTTATCAGCAACTCGGCGACGACAAAGCGGCACTCGATCAGTACCGCAAGGCGGCTGGACTTGAGCCCTCTTCATTGCAGTATCGACAGCGTTATCAGGAATTGCAGAAATCCATCGGTTTGCAAAATAGGCATGAATAACGCCAGCGAAGATTGCACGGAGACCCCATCCAGACTCGCTTCTTTCCCGCTCTCGCCGAAGGCTACGCTCATCAGCGTCGAGTTGCACACCACCATCGAGGTACTTAGGATACTCAAAGCACTCGCCCTCGATGCCGAACGGACGATTGGCCTAGCAAGCCGGACAATTACGCTGGCTATCGTGGCGCTTACGGCATTGAAGGCACCCGTCAGGCACTACAATCGAAGTCAAACGCGACGGCATACACCCGTTCTATATCACCATCGACACCAAGGCACGCGACTCTCTGCCACACACATTAGGGTCCGGTGAATTACGTGCTGGTGGATGACGCACACAAGCTGCTGCTCAAGGTAGCGGATATTTATCGGCGCCTGACCCGTTGACATCCCGACAACGGCGCAGTGAATCACTGTACTATAGTCATGGTAACAATACAGACACCGGCGCCACCATGAAGCCCTTTAGCCCGCTCCCCATTTCCTGTCTCTGTATCGCCTTGTGGCTCGTCTTTGCAACATACCCCGTCCAGGCCGAGTCAGTCGACTACCTGAAGGGCTATCTTGACGCTTTGCTGGACCAGCAGTTTCCGGACAACAGTGTCTCGGTACTGGCCCTGCACATGGAGCGCTACGAGGCGGTACTCACTACCCATGGCTGCCTGGACAAGACACACCAGCAGGCAATCGAATCCGCCCTGCTCAAGAGCGAACGGGTGCGCGCGGTTATCTGGGAAGGGACCTTCGACTGCGAGCCCGCACCCGCAACGGCCACTGCCACAATCGTGCCGGCACCGGCCAAGGCGAGTGAAACGATTACAATCAGCGCTCTGCCCAAGGTAGATTTGTTCGATCCGCTGATCGCCGACCCGCGCCAACCGCAATTCGCCATCCGTTATCAGTACTATGAAACGCCGGCCACCACCTTCAATGCCGCCAATGTCTCGTTCGGTGATTATTTCCCATTTGCCACCGGGTTGTTCGGCACGGCAGGCGCTTCCCAGATCGGGATTCAGGGCGCCGTGTTCGCACTGTTCAATCTCGATGCCCCCTCGCATGATCTGATCAATGCCGACTACTGGATCGGCTTACCGGTTTCCTACCGCAAGGGACGCTGGTCGTTCCTCGGCCGCGTCTATCACCAGAGCTCCCATCTCGGCGACGAGTTTCTGCTCGACACACCGGGCGTGAATCGTATCAATCTGAGTTATGAAGGGAGCGAGGCCCTGGCCTCGTACGACTGGAAGAAGTGGCGTTTTTATGCCGGCGGTGGCTACATTTTCCACAGCGAACCATCGCTGCGGCCATGGACAAGCCAGTACGGTGTCGAGTACTTGTGGCCACGACTCATACAGAAACTGGATTTAATCGCCGCCGCGGACTGGCAGTCCAAACAAGAACAGGGCTGGCGCCTGAATCGCTCCTACCAACTCGGCCTGGCGTATCACAAGGGCGATCGGCAGGTCCGACTCATGCTGGAATACTACCGGGGTTTCTCACCCAACGGGCAGTTCTATCGCGACCGTCTGCGCTATTCCGGTCTGGGTATATATTTCGATCTGTAGATCGTTCGTTCGCTGAGTGCAGGGACGCCGCATACTGCGCCCCTGCACTCAGCGTAAAGGGAGTCTAGCCGTTGGCCGCAAACTTCTCTTTGGCGGCACGCGCCTGTGCAGCCTCTTCCTTCGTGTAGCTCTTGCCGGACCAGAGCATCGAATAGACGACCTCCTCGTTGCCGTTCTCGCACAACTTAAGCACTTCCTTGAACAAGGGCTGGAAGGTTTTACTGCGATGCGATTGCTCGTGTTCAACCATGGAGCGCCAGAAGGTCACGATCAGCGCCTCCTTGCCTTTGAGCGGGCTGGTGACGGCCTTGCCGATGGTGCTGCCTTCGTTGGATATATCACCGGTATTCAGCGCCACGTAACCGCCGACAAAACCGGTATCGGAGTGATAGGTCTTGACGTTTTCGCACAGTACCGCCACGCGTTCCTGCAGATCGTCCACCGTGAAGCCATCCTTGAGCAGCACGCGGTTAACGGTAATGATTCCATCGCTGGGAAATCGGGTATCAAACTGGCCATGGCTTTTCTCCTCATGACAGTAATTAGTGTGGCTTAAATATAGAAAAGCCGAGTGATTTAGTCAAGATCTAAAATGGTGGATGCATTTCTATCCATTATGGTCGGTCGTAACCCGCCTGTTACACAGCGAGCTGGCCGACCGGATCCGCGGTAGTTACTGGATCAGGATGAACAATGCACCATCGCCACGCTGCACATTGAGCAGCAGGCCTCGGGCATTTTGTGTGGCGAGATGCTGCAATTCCTGAACATTTTTCACGGGCTCGCGATTGACCGAGGTTATGACATCCCCCACCCGCAAACCGGCCCGCCAAGCCGGGCCTGCCGGTTGAACCTTCACCACCAACACGCCTTCGACCCGACCGTACAAAGGCGAGCCTTCTTCGATATTGCCGTACAGCGCGCCGGCCAGCCGTGGGTGCAAATGTTTGCCGTCGAGCACGGTCATTTTTGGCTCGGCGATGGTCGCGGTAACGGCGATGGTCTTGCCGCCCCGCAATACCTTCATCTTGACCTGCTCACCGACCCGCATCAGGCCGATGATGTTGCGCACATCAGCGGAATTGTGCACCGGTTTATCGTTCACGACGGTGATCACGTCGCCTGCTTTCAGACCGGCCTTCTCGGCCGGCGAACCGCTGGCAACCTGCGCTACTACGGTGCCTTGCGTTGCCTGGATATCAAAGGCCTTGGCCAGCTCCGGGGTCAGATCCTGCGCGGTGACGCCAAGACGGCCGCGACGTACTTCACCGTGCGCCACCAGCTGATCCATGATCTCGCGCGCCATATTGATCGGGATCGCGAAGCCGATGCCGATGTTGCCGCCGCTGGGGGCCAATATGGCAGTGTTGATACCGGCCAGCTCGCCGCGCAGATTCACCAGGGCGCCGCCGGAGTTACCGGGATTGATGGAGGCGTCGGTCTGGATGAAATCCTCGTACCCCTCGATGCCCAATCCGGATCGTCCCAAAGCGCTGACAATACCGGAGGTAACCGTCTGCCCCAGCCCGAAAGGATTGCCGATCGCAACCACGAAGTCGCCGACCCGTAACTGACTGGAATCAGCCAGCGGCAACGCCGTGAGATTTTCCGCAGGAATCTGCAGCACGGCGACATCGGATTCGGGATCGGTACCGATCAGCTTCGCGCTGAGATGGCGGCCATCGCGCAATGTCACCGAAATCTCGTCGGCCTTGTCGATCACATGATTATTGGTTAGCACGTATCCGTGTTTTGCATCCACGATCACGCCCGAACCCAGACTTTCCGTCTGCCGTTCGCGCGGCTGTTCGGGAATATTGAAAAACCGGCGGAAGAACGGATCGCTGAGCAGGGGATTCTGCTGCACAGCCACATGCCCGCGCGAGGCGATATTGACGACTGCCGGCGTGACCTTGTCGAGCATGGGCGCAAGCGTAGGCAACGGCTGGCCACCAACAGCCATGGGCAAACCTGCGCTGGCCGGCACCGCAACCAGGGTACACACCGTGGCAACCATGCCACTGGCAAGCCATACCAAGATCTTTTTCATGTCTTCAACCTTCGTGGGTAAATGATATCGATGGCGCTTTCGCCTGACGATTGTACTTGAATCGCCGCGACGACACCTGTCGTTCCGACAGGTGCGGGCGGGAGTTTAGTGGCGGCCGTCCGAAAATAGTTCAGTGACTGGCCCGCTGACCTTTGTCAGCGAAATGCCCGGTGATCCATCTACAGCAACGGAGTGAGACAGAAAAAAATGCACCCGGTAAAATGCCAGGGTCATTTTCTCAAGCAGCGTGGAATCCGGACGGGCCTGACAGCCAGACCCGCCCGGGATATTGCATCACTAACGGCACGCTCAGCTTGCCACGGTGATTTTGCGCGGTTGTAACTTTTCGTGTTTGGGAATCACGATATCCAACACGCCATTGGTGCACTTGGCACTGATCCGATCAGCGTCCGCGGTATCCGGCAGGCTGAAGCGCCGGTAGAAGCTGCCGCGTGAACGCTCCACACGCTTGTAACCGTCCTTATCATCGCTGTTCTCATAATTGCGCACACCGCGCAAGGTCAGTAGCCCGTTTTCCATATGCACGTCGATATCCTTGGGCTCGACGCCCGGAATATCGGCGGCGATCAGGAAACGATCGTCCTCTTCTTTAATGTCGACTGCCGGCACCCAGTCACTGGTAACGACGTTATCTTCCTGTGTTCTGGTCAGGCGCGGATCGTTCAAGCGTGACATCTCGTTCTGCAACTGATTCATCAGGGTCCAGGGCTCGTATCTCATCATGCTCATGTTCGCACTCCTCTGTGTAGTGGCATCATGTACGGCATGCTGCCATGTTGCTTATAGATGGTGCCGTGATGTTAAATTTCAAGCCTGTCCACACCCGATGATATTCAGGTTTGACAGCCTCTATACGTGTTACTGCCGGCCTCGGAATACCCCAACTCGAAACACAATATATAGTGTTTTATGGTATGCACTGACATGCCTCAATCTATGTTCATGATACTTCAATATAAATTCATAAGCCTTTGTAAATATTAGTTAAATATATATATATTTTTCGTGCGCCACGCTTGACAGACTTTGGAACTCAGGGCTAACCTACCCCTCGCTCACACAAGATATAGTGTTGCAGTGAATGAGCACCTACTACTCCCTGATGCTGCGCTGACACCCTCCCGGCAGGGGCGCGCCAGGTAGCCGGAGCGTTGGACCAAAACAGCAAAGAGGAGCCCCGCAAATCATGAAATCCGCACACCTGAAGGCCGTGCAAAGCTCTGTCTCCGAGATCCCTTTCCAGCCGGCATCGCTCGATATCTGGGATAAAAAATATCGTCTGAAGAGCAAGGACGGCACCATCCTCGATGAGACCATAGATGTTACCTACAAGCGTATTGCGCGCGCCCTGTCCGAGGTCGAGGACAGCGAGGAAAAGCGTAACTACTGGTGCGAACAGTTTCTTTGGGCGCTGCGCCACGGCGCCATTCCGGCCGGCCGCATCACCTCCAATGCCGGCGCGTTGCAACACAAGCCCGCGACTTCGACCATCAACTGCACCGTTTCCGGCAGCGTCGAGGACTCGATGAACGACATCCTGGAAAAGGTCCATGAGGCGGGCCTGACGCTCAAGGCCGGTTGCGGTATCGGTTATGAATTTTCCACGCTGCGCCCGCGTGGCGCCTATGTTTCCGGCGCCGGCGCCCATACCTCCGGACCGCTGTCGTTCATGGATATCTACGACAAGATGTGTTTCACCGTAATGTCGGCGGGCGGACGCCGCGGCGCGCAGATGGCAACCTTCGATGTCGGCCATCCCGACGTGCTGGATTTCATCAAGGCCAAGCGCGAGAACGGCCGACTGCGCCAGTTCAACCTGTCGCTGCTGATCACCAAGGAATTCATGGAAGCGGTCAAGAGCGACGGTAACTGGAAGCTGGCCTTCCCGATCACCGCCAAAGAAGCCGATATCGACGGTCTCGATCTGCACGACGCCGAAAACCTGGTGTGGCGCGACTGGCCGGTGAAGAAAGGTTACCTGGTCAACGAGGCACGGCAAGTCGCCTGCAAGGTCTACAAGACCATTCGCGCGCGGCGTCTCTGGGACGTGATGATGTCCTCGACCTATGACTATGCCGAACCCGGTTTCATCCTCATCGACAAAGTCAATGAGATGAACAACAACTGGTTCTGCGAAAACATCCGCGCAACCAACCCCTGCGGCGAACAGCCGCTGCCGCCGTATGGCTCCTGCCTGCTCGGCTCGATCAATCTCACCAAGTTCGTGCTGAACCCGTTCACTGATGAGGCGCACTTCGATTGGGAGTCGTTCCGCAAAACCGTAGCGATCTTTACGCGCATGCTCGACAACGTAGTCGAGATCAACGGTCTGCCGCTTGCCAGGCAGCGCGACGAAATCCTCCGCAAACGCCGCCATGGCATGGGCTATCTGGGTCTCGGTTCGACACTCACGCTGTTGCGCATGAAATATGGCGATCCGGAATCGCTATCTTTCACCGAACAGGTGACGCGCGAGATGGCACTGGTCGGCTGGCAGGCAGGCCTGGAGCTCGGCCAGGAAAAAGGTACCGCGCCGATCATGGAAGAAGATTTTACCGTCACCGCCGAGCTGTTGCGCAAGCGACCCGAGATGGCCCAGGATGGTTGGCGCATCGGCGACACCATCAAAGGCAAGGTGCTGCATGCCCGTTACAGTCATTACATGCAACGCATCGCCGAAGTCAATCCGGAACTGGTTGCGGCGCTCACCGAACATGGCGCACGCTTCTCACACCACACCTCGATCGCTCCGACCGGCACCATTTCACTGTCGCTCGCCAACAATGCCAGCAACGGCATCGAGCCGTCGTTTGCGCATTTCTATTTCCGCAACGTGATCCGTGAAGGCAAAAAGAGTAAGGAGAAGGTCGATGTATACTCCTTCGAACTGCTGGCCTACCGCGAACTGGTCAACCCGAGCGCCATCCCCGGCTCCGACAAGGAAGACGAGAAGCTACCCGATTATTTCATCACCGCCGACGGCGTCTCGCCCAAGCAGCACGTCGACGTGCAGGCTGCCGCGCAGCGCTGGATCGACTCCAGCATCTCCAAGACCGCCAACGTACCTACCGATTACCCCTACGAGGAATTTAAGGACATTTACCTCTATGCCTATGAACAGGGCCTTAAAGGCTGCACCACCTTCCGCTTCAATCCGGAGGCTTTCCAGGGCGTGCTGGTCAAAGAAAGCGATCTGGAAAACACTGCCTACCGCTTCACGCTGGAAGACGGCAGCGTAGTAGAACTCAAGGGCAACGAAGAAATCGAATACGATGGTGAGATACACAACGCCGCCAATCTGTATGACGCATTGAAAGAAGGTTACTACGGGAAGTTCTGATACCGACCTTTTTCATGACAGCTTGGATGAGCAGAAAATCGGAGAAGATACATGGCAATCAAGATTGAAAAGAAGATCGTCGGCTACCAGGTAGTCGCCAAGGGAGAAGAAACCAAGGTGCCGTTGCCGGCTACCGCCGCACCGACACCGGATGAGGACAACGATGCCGCACCCGTGGCCGGCAGTTCATCCAAGGTCATTCAGATGCACGAGAAGCTGGAGCGGCCCGAAATGCTGCTCGGCTCCACCTACAAGATCAAGACACCGCTGTCAGAGCATGCGCTGTACGTCACCATCAACGACGTGATACTCAACCGCGGCACCAAGCACGAACTGCGTCGCCCCTTTGAGATATTCATCAATTCGAAGAACATGGATCACTTCCAATGGATCGTGGCCCTGACGCGCATCATTTCCGCCGTGTTCCGCAAGGGCGGCGACGTCACCTTCCTGGTTGAGGAAATGCGCTCGGTATTCGACCCGCGCGGCGGCTATTTCAAGAAGGGTGGGAAATATATGCCTTCGCTGGTCGCAGAAATCGGCGACGCCATCGAGTGTCACCTGCGCATGATCGGCCTGCTCAAGGATGACAGCCTGGATGAACACCAGAAAAAAATCATTGAGGAAAAGCGTGCCCAATACGAGGCCACCATCGTTGCGGCGGAAAAGTCAGAAGCCAGTGACTTCCCCGATGGCGCGCAGCTGTGCAAGCGCTGCCAGACCAAGGCGGTAATCATGATGGATGGCTGCATGACCTGTTTGAACTGCGGCGACAGTAAATGCGGATGAGCGAAGCAGGGGCACTTGTCGTGTTGTTGTGGGGCTCGGTTGAAATTTGCTAAAGAATCACACTCACCCATCGATCGGCTACCCAACCGCAGTGCAGCTCGTTAGTTACTTTAAATAACATTCATGGGATGCAACGCTATTACGTATTGTTATCGCAAGTCTGCAACGATCACTGCCGATACTGAATTTACCGCTTGTGATCGATACATTTTGTTGTTTGACTAATCGATCTCCCCAGGCGATCAACTCCTGAATGCATAGCCCCAATTCGTGGCGAGCACTGTAGTTCAGATCCTGTCGAGCCCAGCTCGCCTCAGCTAACGGCCGGCCAAGCTGTCCAAGTTCAAAGAACCTGTCAACAAGGATGGTGCGCAACTGTTCACGTCCTAACTGATCTACAAGGTACCTGATTATCTCGGCACCATCGATAAGGTCGGATGATAATAATGTTACGAGTTGGGGTGGCAAAAATGAACGCAGTTTCTCACCGTTAACGGTGCCGTTGAGCAGGTCTTCGTCTACCATTTGCTCATAGTCCGGTCTTGGATCCGACCCGGTACGCTCTGCGAGTTGAATCAGGGCCATTGCCTCATTACGGTGACCACCGAGAGGAAATCCGCATAGGTAGTGATCGAGAATATCGTGTACCAGAACCGAGGTATTTATTCGATTGCCGGTCTCTGCGGTACTTGCAATTATCGCCGGATCGTCAAGAGTGCTATCAAGCTTCCAGCCTCTCGCTCCAAATCCGTCTTGCCATTCCTGGCAATAGGTTATTGGAACAGTAGCGACACCGTTTCGTGGACGTGAAACTGAATTCAGTATATTTGGCCTGGTCATGGTAACTAATTATCCAATGTCAGGTCAGCGATCGGCCTGGTCCCAGATTAATTGCAGTAACCGGACATGGCCGACGTCCTTAGCTACTGGGCAAGAGCTACAGTCTTTATTGGTGGGTAGTCGCCGGCACCCGAAACACTGTTCCACCAAAGCGATTGCTGAATGGATTTGCTGAAGTGTCGCATCGCAATCCTTTTTCCGCTGTTCGATATCCGATTGGAGGTCTTCCAATAGCACCTTGACCTTATGACTTGCCTCATCGCCGGTTTTGCTTTCGGGCCTGGCAGAGGTCAGTGCAGATACGTCGCGCAATGATATGCCCAGCCCAGATAGCAACTGAACAATGCGCGCGCGTTCAATATCTTCTTCGCCATACACACGATTTCCCTTTTCTGTGCGTAAGGGCTTGATGATGCCCTGCTCCTCATAGAAACGCAGGGTTCGGGTGGTCACGCCGAGCACCTGTGCAGCATCACCAATTTTGCGGGGCAATGCCTCACGTGGCTGTGAGCGTTTCATAAGCTTACCTTTGATGGTTTATAATTAACGTGTACGTAAAGGTTAATTTATATTTAATTCCTTGTCAAAAATATCATGGGTCGCGCTCATTGGCATAGATGTAACATACTGTATTATAGATACAATACTGGCTGCAGTGTTTTTTGCTGCTTATGAGTGAATCAGTACGGATTTTTGCAACTTATGCCGTCCAAAGTTTGCAATTTATAGTCACCAGACTGGCCTTAAGCTATTGAACCTCAATCATACGTGTTTGCACCTTATGTCTCAGCCGATAGGTGTTTTTTTCGGCTACTGTTAACGCCATAGCTTCCAATGGCGCATTAGCAGGAACCCTCCTGCCAGGCCACCGAGATGGGCAAAGTGCGCGACACCTTCCTGCGTACCCGTCACGCCTAGCACCAGTTCCAACGCGCCATACAGCACCACAAACAGTTTCGCGGGGATCGGAATCGGCAATATCAGCAGCATGATTTTTTGCTCGGGGAAATATCGTGCAAATGCCAGCAACAATCCGAATACTGCACCTGATGCTCCTATCGTCGGATAAAATGCACCACTGGCGCTACTCACCAGCAACTGCACCAGCGCTGCAAATACGGCGCATACCAGATAATAAGTCAGATAGCGACGTCCGCCCCACACCCGCTCCATACTTGCGCCAAACATGTATACGGCGAACATATTGAACAAAATATGCATCAGGTTTGCGTGCAGAAAGGCGTAGGTGAGTATTTGCCACGGCTGGAACTGCGAACCTAACGGCCACAGTGCAAAGGCCTTAATCAGATCGCTGCCAACCGTGAGTTCCAGCAGGAATACCAGCACATTGGCGATGATGATGTTACGTGTGACGGGTGGCAGTCCGGACATGAAAGCAACTCAGTAAGAGTTCTGTTTTACAAATCGAGCGCGTTTAAGCGTTAAGCTAGCGGTGTGCTTCATTCTGTTTGGAACCTATGCCGTATACTCGCTAAGTACCGAGGTTTGGAAGAACACTCCTGCACCCTTCGCGCTACGCGCTCTTCCCTCACGGAGAAGGGCAGGATGAGTGGATCATATACCCCCTCACCCCAACCCTCTCCCTGAGGGAGAGGGAGAAACTGCTACCGGCGGGATGCTTCATGATCTGGTGCATGGCGATGCTCAGTGCTTGAATAAAGTTCCAAGAATTACGAAGCACACCACTGTCTCACAGGAACATCGCCCGGTTTGCCACGATCGATAACTCGTGACGTGGATTCAGCCGCTGCATCGAGGTGTGGAGGACCGGCCTTCGGTGTTTAGCGAAGCCGGTATCCGGCCTGTACCGCTTCCCGTAGCGCAAAACGCTTCCCTCGTATGGCATACCCGGTACACATTTAAGCCGTAACCGGTTTACGCTGTAACTCAAACCGGTCTTGCCAAGGGTGAGCGCCGCACATCTGGTACTCTGACTTCACACTTTACGGTATGCAATAGCAATGGTTACAATTTCATCCGGAACGCTGGATGCAAATAACTGAAAATCAGTAATGGCCAAAAGGTCCTGTGATTTCTCACTTTGCCGCCACGATAGCTGACAAATTTTCGCTGTTTGTACTGAACAACGGTTGCAACTTATGGTCAATAGTCTACTAATTGAGCGACTGAAAGCACACAATGTCCGTCTGCAACTGATAACCCGACCCACACCACTTGACACTGAGGAGTTCCACACCATGCGCATTAGCACCCGACTTCACAAATTAGTCAGTCTTGCGGTTGTCTTAAGTCTGTCGAGCATCAGCTTTTACGTACCGGTTGCACAGGCGGCACTGGTCGGCACGACGGCGGTGCTCGGTACGTCGACGCTTTCGCATAGCAGTGAACGCCAGCAAGTCCTGTCCCAACTGCATCGCCAAGACGTGCAGGCACAACTCAAGGCCCGCGGCGTTGATCCCGAACAAGTCCAGGCGCGCGTTAACTCCTTGAGCAACTCCGAAGTGCACACCCTGGCCATGCAACTCGATCAATTGCCTGCCGGTGCCGGCGGCCTGGAGATCGTATTACTGGTGTTTCTGATCCTGATTCTGACGGATATCGCCGGCATTACCCATATCTTTACCTTCGTGCGCTAACGGCGGCTCGGGAATAGGGTAGTGATACCGCGTCGCGACACCCGACGCCGGGGTGTCATGCACTTTGTCTGGCGTGTCTCACTGTTGGCACTGGTGTTGCTGGTCAGTGCCTGCGCAACACCGCCCCAAACTGCCGCATTGCGCCGCGCTGACATTCCGTACCACCCGATCGAACTGGGCTCGGTTCCGTTCTTTCCCCAGGAAGAGTACCAATGCGGCCCCGCCGCGCTGGCCACGGTGCTGGTATGGAGCGGCGTCGACACCACACCGGACGAACTGACGCCGCAAGTCTACCTGCCTAGCCGCAAGGGTAGCCTGCAAATCGAACTGCTCGGTGCCACTCGTCGCCACGGGCGTATACCGTACTTACTTCAGCCGCGTCTGACCGCGCTGCTTTCCGAAGTGTCCGCGGGGCATCCGACGCTGGTGCTGCTGAATCTCGGCCTGTCATGGTATCCGGTCTGGCATTATGCCGTGGTCATCGGTTATGACCTCGAGCGTAATCAAATCATCATGCGGTCCGGTCGCCTGCCGCGCGATGTGATACGCATGGAGGTGTTCGAACGTATCTGGGCACGCAGCGGTTATTGGGCCTTGCTAGTGCTGCCACCGGACAAATTACCGGCTACCGCCGAGCAGGCTCCCTATCTCGAAGCCGTCACGGAACTGGAACGCGTGCAGCAATGGCGCCCCCCTGCACGCGCCTATGCAACCGCCTTGACGCAATGGCCAGACAGTCTGGGCGCGGCCATGGGACTGGGCAATGCCCGCTACGCCCTGCACGATCTTGCCGGTGCCGAACAGGCCTTCAGAACAGCGCTGGCACACCACCCCGATGCCGCGCCAGCTTACAATAATCTGGCGCAGGTGCTGGCTGATGAGGGACATTATCGTGATGCGCACAAGATGGTCTTGCGTGCGCTCAAACTCGGCGGACCGATGCGGGAAACCTACCGGCAGACTCTGCAGGAGATTCAAGCGCGTGAGCATGGCGGACGACGGGACAATACGCACAAAAAGGAGAAATAAAACGTAGGGTATTGAAGAGGACGCGCGGGCTGGGCTTTACACATAATTATTTACAGGCTCCTGGAACAATCTGGCGGTGCCTCCTTGCACCGCGCTGTGTCAATTGTTCTCCCCGCACCAGGTGGCCAAGCCACTTCGCACATCCTTCGACACTGCAAGTTTTATTATTATGGGTACTTTTCTTATTCTTTTATTTTTATTTTAATTACCGGGTACAACCCCCTCCCTCCTACACGATACTTTATTAGTGTTGTCCGCGTAGTCCTACCTGCGAATATGCCACAAACAAAAACGCTTCATTCGCTGTCTCAAATGTGCGCGACAGCGTGCGCTCGTTAATGGTCGCCATCCAATACTCTGGCACATGCCCCCCCTTAAACACCGGCTTCGCTACCACCGTACTGCCTTTAATTTTTTTTATTACGTTCATGGTTTACGCTCCTCCAGTCGGGAAAAAATTTCCCCAACTGCATTACTACGTTTGCCACTCCGTAAATTTGTTTTGTCTTCCTGCTTTTGTTCTACGGTTGTTGGGTAAATTATAGCAAGTGCCCTGCCAACAATAATTTTATTATTAAACTACAATGGTTTAACTATAAAAAATCAGAATTACCTCAGAATTTATACCTTCAACTGTAAAGTTCGTCGACAGGGACTATCTCTGACAGCGCTGCATCAGTCGTAAATAAATACTATTTTTCAGTTGATTATAACTTACCCGTGATGCAGCCAAGAGTGGGAAATTGCGTCATGACCGGGCTTTGTGTCATCGGGCAGCCGCACGAGATTCTAACAATATCTTATAAATATTCATATTTAACAAACAGAAACAATTGTTAGCCATTGTTAAATTACCCGACAATTCTATACCATTTCTTTACAATCGCCGGACTTGCTACTCAGTCCGTAACGGCTCTATCGGGATGCAGTCGGGCTGGTACGACGCGCTGGCAGCACGCCGGCCAGCAACGAGATTCCGCCCAGCGCCGCCACCGAGAGACTTGGCAGTGGGCCGGCGTCACAGTCAACACACTGGGATACCGCCGCAGGGACTCCGCATCCTCTAACGTCAGTGGTGCACATTACCGAACACGCTCACTGATGCGCCAAGTGCCATGACGCTACCCGGCTGGAGACCGCTCAGATGCGTGTTGAACTGGGTGAATTTCGACAGAACAAAACGGTAGATACCTTCATCGATGAGTGTCAGCAGCGAACGCTGCAGTTTATCGCGCAGCTCGCGCAATACAGAAACAACAGTTCGGTAACCCGTGTCGCAAATATCCCGACATGCCGCAGAGCACTTCGCCTTATGGCATTATGCCGCTGTCCCGCCACCGAAACGAGCGCAAACCGTCATGTCTGAGCGCGCCACAAACACCAATCCCGCCCCAGGGCCAAACGGCACTGTACGATCAGAATGGGTCCTGTTGCTGGTCCTGGCCGGTGTGCAGTTCACACACATCATGGATTTCATGGTGATGATGCCGCTCGGCCCGCAGTTCATGCGCCTGCTGAATCTCACGCCAGCACAATTCGGCTGGTTGGTATCGATATACACCTTTAGCGCCAGCCTGTGCGGCTTCATCGCGGCGCTCTACATCGACCGCTTCGACCGCAAGCATGCTGTGCTGTTTCTGTACGGTGGTCTGGCGCTGTCGACCCTGTTGTGCGCGCTGGCCCCGGGCTTCGCTATGCTGCTTGCGGCGCGGGCCATGGCCGGCGCCTTCGGCGGTATTCTCAGCGCCACGGTATTTTCTATCATCGGAGACGTAATACCTGAAGAGCGGCGCGCTACCGCCACCGGCACTGTGATGATGGCCTTTTCGGTGTCGGCGATTCTAGGCGTGCCGACAGGGTTGTATCTCGCCAATCATTTCAGCTGGCGCGCGCCTTTCGTCTTGCTGGGGGTGTTGAGTGTGGTATTTCTCGTCATAGCCTGGCGCGTACTGCCCGCACTGCGCAGCCACATGGAACACCAGCACGAAACCCATCTGTACAAGCAGCTACATGCGATTTTCAGCGTGCCGCGTCATCTCAATGCCTTCGCCCTGATTGCGACACTGATGTTCGCGGGCTTCTCCGTCATTCCCTACATAAGTCCCTATCTCGTCGCCAACGCCGGCCTGCCGGAAACCGATCTGCCAATTCTCTACCTGTGTGGTGGACTGGTTACGCTGGTGTCATCGCGCAGCATCGGCAGGCTGGCGGATTATTGGGGCAAACGCGAAGTATTCATCGCCGTCGCGACACTTTCCATTGTGCCGATACTGGTCATCACTCACATCCCCCATGTGACGCTGCTGGCGGCAGTGATCGTGATGATCTTTTTCATGGTGTTGGTGTCCGGTCGCCTGGTACCGGCCATCGCCCTGATCATATCGAGTGTCGAGCCGCGGCTGCGCGGTAGCTTCATGAATTTCAACTCATCGATTCAGCAATTTTCTGCCGGCCTGGCCGCGGCCGGCGCCGGTGCCATTATCGGGAAAACGCCCGGCGGTGAACTGACACATTATGATCGCGTCGGACTGCTGGCCACGGTCTGCACGCTGGCCTGTATTGCACTGGCTTGGCGCCTGGGAAATCGGACGCCGATGCACTGATTTCAGAAATCGGGCCAGGCAAGCTTCACTCCACGTTCGCTTGTGTCTTGGCAAGCTCGTCAAGCATGGATTTTTTGAGGTGGTCGGGCATCAATTCATCGCTGATCCGGGACAATCCGCGATAGTGATGCAACATCTGCAGATAGCGTCGCATACCGAAGATGAAAATGATGACACCTGAAGCGATAAATACGTAGCCTACAACATCAAAGGCGAAATGCTGAAAAAACTTGATAAAGGTCAGTCCCGAGATGACCAGCGTGAACGCGGTGCGCATGTAGGCGAGCAGGGTGCGCTCGTTGGCGAGTACGGTTCTGTCGAGTGCGAGCCAGTCACGAACGATGAATTGTTGTGGATTGAAATTATCGTATGGGAGTTTGTTCAAAATGTGATACCTCGGTAATAGCTTTCGATGCTGCGAATGAATTGTGAACCCCTAATTGTAGGCAAAAACACCGTGAAATTAAATGCAGTTAGGCCGACGAAAGAGTACGGCAGCGGATTTTTTGCGTATTGCAGGTGAGTTCTGGTCGATTTAAACAGCGTCGACGGTACTTGCCATAAGCCGTCTTGTCCCTGTGAATGCCGTTGTTCTTCAAAAAACTATCCTAAATTTGACATAGCCTGCCAGCTTCTTCGCTTGCCAAGGGTGTAAGTGACAAATAAAAAAAACCTGAGCTGAAAATTTTTGTGTTCAGCCACAGAATCAGATTGTTAGATGGCTACACTCAAATCAGGCCCTTCGAGTAGTTACAAATAATGCGGAACAAGACCCTGACACGATGAATGATATCCGCACAGTTAAATGCCCCCCGGCAAAGCCGGGGGCTTATTTTGCTAGCGCCTCAAAGGCGCTCATAAAACCTTGCCCCGCCTGAAGGCGGCATATCCGCCGCTGTCACTCCCTCTCCCTCCGGAAGGGTTGGGGTGAGGGGATCTAAGTCGCACATTAATTTTAATCCCCTCATCCTGGCCTTCTCCCTCAGGGAGAAGGGACTTTCTTTTCGGTCGCCGTGCTATTCGTTCGACATGCTTGAGGTGATCAAGCGAGTTCCGGCATAATGACCTGAAATTGGTCTCGGCTGGTGCCAACAGCTTGAGGCGATCGTTTAGCACCGGCACTTCTTCTGGATTTCAGGGAAAAGGGCGTTTATGCTTTCTATACTTCGGCGGACCGGCCGGATGACGCACGCACACTTGAGAGGTTCGGTGACGGGTTGTATGCCCGCCCATCACCGGTTTCAACGATATTAAGGAGACTGTATGGCTAGCGTTCTGATGCCCCTAGCAGAAGGATTCGAGGAACTAGAGGCGGTGAGTATTATCGACGTGCTGCGCCGTGCCGGCATTAAGGTAGTGGTCGCGGGACTCAAGGACGGTCCGGTCAAGGGGTCGCGCGAGACGGTTGTGGTTCCTGACGCGTCACTCGATGCTGTAATGGACCAGGACTTCAACATGGTGGTGCTTCCGGGCGGCATGCCCGGCGTCAAGCACCTGCACGAAGACGCGCGCATCAAGACCCTGCTCGACCGTTACACGCAAAAGGACCGCTATACGGCGGCGATCTGCGCTGCGCCGTCGATCCTCGCAGCCTACGGCTACCTCGACGGCAAGAACGCGACCAGCAATCCGAAGTTCCGGGACCAGGTCGCGATCGATGGCGTTCGCTATCACGAAGACGCAGTCGTTACCGACGGCAATATTGTCACTTCGCGTGGTCCAGGTACATCCATCGACTTCGCGCTTGCGCTCGTGGAACAACTCGTAGGCCGTGCCAAACGCGACGAAGTGGAATCTGGCCTGGTGCGGGTGAATTAGGGGAGCTTTTCAACATGGCTATGACGAAAGAAAACATACAGGTTGCGTCACTGGACGCGACGCCGCCTACAGACGACACGCAGGTGGACCTCTAGGCTGTTCGTGCTGGTCTCGGATTGACCAGCAGAGTTTAGTTGTGGCCACGCATAAGAGCGTGGATTAACGGGTCAGCGCAAGGCCAGCACATTTACCGCTAATTGGTCATTCTGAATCCCGCGCCAACAGACTAAGACGATTGGTGTAATCATATCCTTAATATTTCCAGTTCAGGTTTTATTTGTCACTTACCAAACCATTACATCGTGTGCAGATTCGCGTACGCCAGTACCAACCATTTCGCCCCGGCGCGCTCAAAGTTGACCTGCACGCGCGCTTGCGGTCCGGCACCTTCGTGACTGAGCACGACACCTTCGCCGAATTTCGCGTGGCTGACTCGTTGGCCCAGTCGCAATCCCTGCGGTACATCCTCGAACACCGGCCGACTGGGTGCAACGCGTGCCGTGTTCATTACTGGCCGCGACACCTGTACGCGCGGTCGCACCTCGACCAGGAATTCATCGGGGATTTCGCCTATAAACCGCGATGGTAACGAATAGGTTTCGCTGCCGTGCAGCCGTCGGCGTTCGGCGCTGCTGAGGATCAGATGCTCGCGCGCCCTGGTCATGCCGACGTAACAAAGTCGCCGTTCCTCTTCCAGCCGGTCGGGATCGTGGGCTGACATCGAATGCGGAAACAGGCCTTCTTCCATGCCACACAGAAACACCAGCGGAAATTCCAGACCCTTGGCGGCATGCAGTGTCATCAACTGCACGCAATCCGCCCAGGGATCGGCCTGGCCCTCACCGGCTTCCAGCGCGGCGTGTGTGAGGAAAGCGGAGACCGGATCGAGAGTGCCGTCCGGATCTTCGTATTCGAACTGGCGCGCAGCATTGACCAGTTCTTCCAGATTCTCGATGCGCGCCTGACCTTTCTCACCCTTCTCTTTGCGGTAATGCTCAAGCAGCCCGCTGAGCGGCAACACATGCTCGACCTGTTCACCGAGCGTGAGGCCGGCAACTTCCCGTGCCAGCCGCTCGATCAGATCGAGAAAGGCCATGACAGCACCAGTTCCGCGCGCCGTGCCGACACCGTCCTGCACCACGTATTGCGCAGCCCGCCATAGCGACAGGCTGTGCGATCGTGCATGCGCCCGTATGGACTCCAGGCTACGCTCGCCAATGCCGCGCGTCGGTGTATTTATCACGCGCTCGAACGAGGCATCATCGTCACGGTTGACGACCAGGCGCAGATAGCCCAGCGCGTCCTTGATTTCCTGACGCTCGAAGAAGCGCAGGCCGCCGTAGACACGGTAGGGAATGGAGAGCTGTATCAGCGCCTCTTCCAGCACGCGCGACTGGGCATTGGAGCGGTACAACAGCGCCACTTCGCGGCGCGTGCGGCCCTGATCGGTCCAGACACGGATACGCTCGGCGATAAAACGCGCCTCGTCGAGGTCATTGAAGGCCGTATAGATCTGAATCTTTTCACCCTGTGCGCCGCTGGTCCACAGTGTTTTGCCGAGTCGACCGCTGTTGTTGGCGATCAAGGCATTGGCGGCGGCGAGGATATTGCCGGTGGAACGGTAGTTCTGTTCCAGGCGCAGCACCTGCGCGCCGGGGAAGTCCTTGCTGAAGCGCTGGATGTGTTCGATGCGCGCGCCGCGCCAGCCATAGATGGATTGATCGTCGTCACCAACCACGAACAAACGACCGGCGTCACCCACCAGTATTTTCAGCCAGGCGTACTGCAAGGAGTTAGTGTCCTGGAACTCATCGACCAGCACATGCGCGAAGCGGGTGCGGTAATGTTCCAGCAGCTCGGGATTGTTCAGCCACAACTCGTGTGCGCGCAGCAGCAGTTCGGCGAAGTCGACCAAACCACCACGGCGGCAAGTTTCTTCATACGCCTGATAAATGCGTTTCATCTGGCCGAGGTGCGGATCGCCGTTGTCCTGGATATGCGCCGGACGCCGACCCTCATCCTTCTGACCGTTGATGAACCATTGCGCCTGCTTGGGCGGCCAGCGTGCCTCGTCGATCTCCAGCGATCTGAGCACACGCTTGACCAAACGCAGCTGATCGTCCGAATCGAGGATCTGGAAGGTCTGCGGCAGATCCGCTTCGCGCCAGTGGGCGCGCAGCAGACGGTGCGCCAGGCCATGGAAAGTGCCGACCCACATCCCTGAAACAGGTATTGCCAGCAACTGTTCGATGCGCGAGCGCATCTCACCGGCAGCCTTGTTGGTGAAGGTTACGGCGAGGATGCCGAAGGGCGAGACATTCTCGACCTGCACCAACCAGCCGATGCGGTGCGTGAGCACGCGAGTCTTGCCGCTACCGGCACCGGCCAACACCAGCAACGGCACGAGCGGCGCCGTCACTGCCTCGCGCTGGGCATCGTTCAAAGGATCAAGCAGATGGGAAACATCCATGTGCGGATTTTAACAGATCAGCGGCAGCGTGCCGGCGGAATATTTATTAAAATATTTAAACTGCCAAGAGCGCCAAAAAAACAAGAAATTAGTTCAAGAAATTATTTAGGGATGTTCTGATTAATTGTATTTGCCGCAGAGGCACAGAGAACGCAGAGATTTGTTCTCTTTGAATATCATTAATTTTCCTCTGTGTCCTCTGTGCCTCTGCGGTTTAAAGTGAATAAATCAGATGTTCCTTAGACTGGCTGATGCTGTATGTTATAGAGCGAATTTCTGTTGCTGTATATTCCGTTTGGCTTGGCGCTCTTGGCGTCCTTGGCGGTTCACAACGCTTTTTTATTAAATTAGAGCGGACGCCCCACCACACTGAGCGACGGACGCCCCGGTAGCGGGATGTTGTCCTGCGGAGTACCGAGGAAATTGCCTTGCGCGAAGTCCACGCCGTATTCGCGCAGCATCTCCAGCGACTGCGCGCTTTCGACATACTCGGCAATGGTCACTTTACCCAGTGCGTGTGCGATCTGGTTCATCGACAACACCATGGCCTGGTCCACCGGCGTGGTGGCGAGATTCTGGACGAACGAACCGTCGATCTTGAGCTTGTCCACGGGCAGATGCTTGAGATAGGTAAAGGAACAAAAGCCTGAACCGAAGTCGTCGAGTGCGAAATGGCAACCGATATCCTTTAGTGCGCGGATGAATTTGGTAGCTGCGTTCAGATTGGCAATGGCCGCTGTTTCGGTAATCTCGAAGGTGAGCTGCTCCGGATCCAGTCTCGTGTCCTTGAGCAGCGCGCGGATCAATGGCAGCAGTTCGGCGTCTTCGAATGCGCGCCCGGACAGATTGATGGCGAAGCTGACCTTGTGACCCGAGCTGCGCAGTTCCGCCAGATGCGTGATGGCTTTTTTCACCACCCAGCGGTCGACGCTGTGAATCAAGCCGAAGCGTTCCGCCGCCGGCATGAATCCGCCTGGCAGGATAATCTGGCCGTCGTCGCAGACCATGCGCATCAAGGCCTCGTACTCACACACGCGGCCATCGTGCACGGAGAAAATCGGCTGATATACCAGCTTGAAGCGATCCTGCTCGAGCATGTCACGGACACGTGCCGCCCAGCCCATGTCCTCGGCCATGCCGGCCTTGTCGCGATCGGCCGGGTTGTACAGATTGGTACGGTTGCGGCCGTGCGCCTTGGCCATGTTGCAGGCCAGATCGGCATGCGCCATGACCTCATCCGCCGAAGTCGTATTGATGTCGACCACCGCCGCACCGATGCTGCATGTGACATTGAAGGCGTTGCCGGAGTCGTAGAATTTGTAACGGTCGAAGAACGCGCGGAAGTTTTCCGCGGCCTGCATGACCCGCACCACATCGATGTCGTAGAGCAGCACGGTGAACTCGTCACCGCCGAAGCGCGCCAACAGATCGCTCTCGCGCACGTGGCTGGACAGCAGCGAGCTGATCTCGATCAACAGGCGGTCGCCAGCGGCATGACCGAGGGTATCATTAATGTACTTGAACTGATCGAGATCGATGTAGAAGATCGCGCAGGGCGATCCGCTGCGCGCCACACGCGCCACGACGCGCTCGAGTTCCTGCTGGAAGTAATTGCGGTTGAACAGGCCAGTCAGGGAATCGTGTTCGGCCTGATAGGCAAGGCGACGTTCGAAGGCCTTTTGCTCGGTTATGTCGCGTGCCGTACCGCTGATGCGCGTCACCTGTCCGTCACCGTCGAGGTGCCGCTTGGCGCTAAAGCTCAGATGATGCGGCTTGCCCTGGGTGTCCAGGTGCACCGTATCGTACTGCACCATCTCCTTGCCTGCCAGGATATCAGCGAACATCTCGGCATCGCGTTGCGCGTAGTCGGGCGCATGGAACTCGCTGATGGAGCGACCGATCATCTGTTCCGGTTCGAGGCCATAAATATTTTTACTGGCACTGTTCAGATAACTCCAACGGCCTTCGGGATCGACGATCCAGACCAGATCGTGGGCCGTTTCCACCAGATCGCGGTAGCGCTTCTCGGCCCGGAGCAATTCTTCTTCGGCGGCCTTGCGCTCGGAGATATCGGCGACCATCAGGGTAGTCATGCGCCGTCCACTAATGTGCAACTTACTGCTGCGCACCGCCATCGGCGCCGTTTTGCCGCTGCGCCGCACACCGTAGGTTTCCAGTTCGCGAGCCGCGGACAGCGGTGCCCCGTTGCCGGTGACGCACTCGGGCAGCAACCAGCCCAGTGGACGGCCACGGATTTCCTGCGCCGCATACCCGAACAGCTTCTCCGCCGCGGCGTTGAAGGTATCGATTGATCCGTGCTCGTTGACCACCACGATGCCTTCCGCCGCCGTATCAACCACGGCGCGCATCTGTGATTCCTGGTCGCCGAGACGGCGGAACACCTTGCCCAGCATGTGCGTGAGGTAACCGATTTCATCGCTGGAATTGGCCTGCAATTGCGCCAACTGCTCGTATGTCGTGGCGCCGCTGCGGCGCAGCGCCTCCTGCACCGGCCGCAGCGCGCCGGCCATGCTGCGAATCGCCAGCATGGTGCTGGCCAGGGTCAGAAGAGCCAACGCGCCCCACAGCAGCGACAAGTCGCGTGATACATCCGCACTGTGCAACCAGTGATGATGCAACAGCAAGGTATAGGACAGCAGCGGAGTGAGACCACCGACCAGCATCAGCTTGGTCTTCAAACTGACTTGGACACGCGAAATACCAAGTAGCGGGGAGAGCCGTCCCAGGCGCTCCAGGGCCAGCAGATAGCCAGGTACGCCTATCAGTACCACCACCGCCAGTTGCACCAGGGCAAAACTCGCGTACGCCTGGCTGTCAAAGGTGCCGCGCACGGCGATGTAACAGGCGGGGAACAACACAGCGTAGAGCAGAAAGGTGGTCCAATAAACACGTGTGAACCGGTTCAGACGGCGGCGCAACGGTCCGTGTGCCGAGGGTGGCAGGTTGGCATGGCACAGGCCGGTATAGACCGGTGCGAGAAGGCGCCGCATTCGTATGCCGCCCCACAGCACCCAAAGCAGTGCGAATAACGGCACCAGACCTTGCAGCAGTACCTGCTGCAGCTCCATTGTGTCAGTCCCTTCGAAAATCAGCGCTGCGGCGATGCTGGCGATGACCGTCAGCGCTTGGCTGAACAGCATCAGACCTTCGATATGGGTGCGCGCCGGACGCTGCGGAGTGTTCATCCGATGTACATCCGGCGATATCTGTACGCACGACCGGTACGGCAGGCCTGGCGCTCGTCAGCTGTCATATCTGGAGGGAAAACAGGATTTGTTGTATAAACCATTGGCCACATTAGAAGCATGATGCCACCGGTATCATGGCAAATTCACCGGACTTTGGCCAGAAAAAGTTACATTTATGCCCGGTGCACCGCCCCGGTAGCGGCTACGAGCCTAAAATGGTAGCTAATAGCGACGCTGTGGCGCGTATCACAAATCTAAAAACGAGGAGAGCCGCATGAGCACCCGACCCCGATCCGAAGCTCCCATCCGCACGCTGTCCGGCGTGCTGCTCTGGGTGCTGGTGGCCGGCATCGGCGCCTTCGCGCTTGGCGGCATCGCCCTGCATCGCGGCGAAGCCATCAACAGCGCCTGGTTGCTGGTCGCGGCACTCTGCGTCTACGCCATCGGCTACCGCTTTTACAGTGCCTTCATCGCGGCCAAGGTACTGGTCATCGACCCGACCCGCGCCACACCCGCCGAACGTTTCAATGACGGCCGCGATTTTGTGCCTACCAATAAATGGGTAGTGTTCGGCCATCATTTCGCGGCCATCGCCGGGCCCGGCCCGCTGATCGGCCCGACGCTCGCCGCACAATTCGGCTATCTGCCTGGCACCTTGTGGATTCTGATCGGTGCCGTACTCGGTGGTTGCGTGCAGGATTTCGTTACGCTGTTCTTTTCGACGCGTCGCGATGGTCGCTCGCTTGGCCAGATGGCACGCGACGAGCTCGGTCCGATCGGCGGCGCGGCGGCGCTACTCGGCGTGATGATGATCATGATCATTCTGATCGCAGTACTGGGACTGGTGGTGGTCAACGCCATGAAGCACAGCCCCTGGGCCACCTCGACCATTGCCGCTACCATTCCCATCGCCGTGCTGGTCGGTCTGTACATGCGCAATATCCGCCCCGGCCGTGTACTGGAAGCCTCGCTGATCGGCGTGACACTGCTGCTGTTCGCGGTCGCCGGTGGCGGCTGGCTCGATCATCATGAGACCCTGCGTGGCTTCTTCGATTTCGATGCTACGCACCTTGCTTACTGGATTATCGGCTACGGTTTCGCCGCAGCTGTGTTGCCGGTATGGCTGCTGCTGGCGCCGCGCGATTACCTGTCCACCTTCATGAAACTCGGCACCATCATCGCCCTGGCGATTGCCATTCTGCTGCTGCGGCCGGACATCAAGATGCCGGCCTTAACGCAATTCATCGACGGCAGTGGCCCGATCTTCGGCGGTAAACTTTTTCCGTTTGTGTTCATCACCATCGCCTGTGGCGCAATCTCCGGTTTCCACGCACTGATCTCCTCGGGCACCACCCCGAAACTGATCGCCAACGAGCGCGACATGCGCATGATCGGTTACGGCGGCATGATAATGGAGTCCTTCGTCGCCATCATGGCCATGATCGCCGCCACCGTACTCGATCCCGGCGTGTTCTTTGCCATTAACAGCCCGGCCGGTGCGGTCGGTGCACAAGCTGTCGACGCCGTGGCGAAGATCACCGCCTGGGGCTTTCCGGTGACAGTCGACCAGATGCATGCCCTCGCGCAGCAGATGGGCGAGGCCACGCTGTTCGCCCGCACCGGCGGCGCACCCTCACTGGCCGTCGGCATGGCGACCCTGCTCGCCAGCGCATTCGGGACCGGGCTGCTGGCCATGTGGTATCACTTCGCCATCATGTTCGAGGCCTTGTTCATTCTCACAACGCTCGATGCCGGTACCCGCGTCGCGCGCTTCATGCTGCAGGACATGCTCGGCAACCTCTACAGGCCGTTGGGTCGTACCAGCTGGTATCCCGGCGTGCTACTCACCAGCGGTCTCGTCGTTGCGACCTGGGGTTATTTTCTGTACATGGGCACCATCGATCCGCTCGGCGGCATCAACAGTCTGTGGCCGCTGTTCGGCATCTCGAACCAGATGCTGGCGGCGATCGCACTGTGTGTGGGTACGACTATCCTGATCAAATCCGGCAAGCTGCGCTACGCCTGGGTCACCGCCGCGCCACTGCTCTGGCTGGTGATCATCACCAGTACCGCCGCCTGGCAGAAACTGTTCAGCCCGGACCTGCGCATCGGTTTCATCGCGCACGCCAACGATCTCGCCGGCAAGCTTGCCGCCGGTGTGCTGACGCCTGACAAAGCGCTGCAGGCAACGCATATCATCTTCAACAACCGTCTCGATGCACTATTGGCTGCAATCTTCATGCTGATCAGCTGGGTGATGGTGTTCGAAACGATCCGCATCTCCCTGCGCGTGGTGCGCGGCCGCGCCTGCCCGCCGCTGACTGAATCGGCGCATATCCCGAGCCGGTTGGTGGAAGACTGGGTACGGGATTGAACGGCAAGCTCAAACAGGACAGACATATGCGCAATTGGTTACGCATACTCATCGATGCCGTGCGTCGCGTCAGCGGCGATGACGCCTACGAACGTTATTTGCAACACTGGCAGACGCATCATGCCGACGAAGCAGGACCGTTGGATCGCAAGACCTTCTTCAGAACGGAACAGGATCGCAAGTGGAAGGGTATCCGAAGATGCTGTTAACGACGCCCCTTATGATCACTCCCCCAGATACGCCTGCCGCACCTTCGGGTTTTCGAGCAGCTTACCGGCGCTGTCGCTGAGCGTGATCGCGCCGCTCTCCATGACGTAACCACGACTGCACGTCTGCAGGGCCAGACGGGCATTCTGCTCTACCAGCAGCAGACTCACGCCGCGCGCAGCGATAATCCGGATGGTTTCGAAAATGCGCTGCACCAGCAGCGGGGCGAGGCCCATGCTGGGCTCGTCCAGCAGCATCAGGCGTGGCCGACTCATCAGTGCGCGGCCGATGGCGAGCATCTGCTGCTCGCCGCCGGAGAGCAGCCCGGCTTGCTGGTCGCTGCGTTCGGCCAGGCGCGGAAACAATTCATAGACCATCGCTGTGTCGGTACGCACCAGGGCGTGATCGCGACGTATATAAGCGCCCATGGCAAGATTCTCGGCCACTGTCAGACGACCGAAGATACCGCGACCTTCCGGTGTCAGCGCGATTCCGCGGCGCACGATCTCAAAGGCCGGCAGACTGGTCAGCGCGGTGTTTTCGAAATGCACCGTACCGGTCGCACAGGGCAGCAGGCCGGCAATGGCCTTGAGCAGCGTGGTCTTGCCCGCGCCGTTGGCACCGATCAGGCACACCTGCTCGCCTTGTTCCAAAGCCAGGCTGACATCACGTACCGCATGAATGTTGCCGTAGGCGACCGACAGCTTGTGCACCTGCAACTGCTTCACGCCGTCTCGCCCCCGAGATAGGCGGCGATGACGCGCGGATTGTTTTGCACAGCACGCGGCGTGCCCTCGGCAATCTTTGCCCCGAAATCCAGCACCGCGATGCGATCGCACAAGCCCATCACCAGCTTCACGTCATGCTCGATCAGCAGCACGGTGAGTTGCAGCTCGTCGCGCAAGCGCCGGATCAGCTGCGTCAGCTCCTGGCGCTCGACGGGATTCATGCCGGCGGCGGGTTCATCCAGGGCCAGCGCCAGTGGATCGGTCGCCAGCGCGCGGGCGATTTCCAGACGGCGCTGGTCGCCGTAGGCGAGATTTTTCGCCAGCATATGGCGCAGCGTGCCGATACCGACCAGTTCCAACAGCTCGCCGGCGCGCGCCTTGATCGCGGCCTCCTCGTCACGCGTGTGCCGCCCGCGGAAGATGGCGCCGAACACACCGGCCTGCGTGCGAGCATGCCGGCCGACCATGACATTTTCCAGGGCGGTCATATTGGCGAACAGGCGGATGTTTTGGAAAGTGCGCGCCAATCCCATCCCCAGGACCTGATTGGGCTTCATACCACCCAGTAATTGACCATTGAAGCTGATGGTGCCGTCACTGGGCGTATACAGGCCGGTCAACACATTGAACAAAGTGGTCTTGCCGGCGCCGTTGGGACCGATCAGGCCATAGATCTCTCCTGTTTCGACGGTCAGCGACACGCCGTCGAGGGCGGTAATGCCACCGAAACGCTTGTCGACCTTATCGACGGCCAGTAACGGTGCCGGCATTTATGCGAACCCTGAAAAATTAATCATCGATGCGCGTCATACACCGAGGCCTGCTCCTGCTCCGCGATGTCCGCCTCCGCCGCCAACTCGCGGCGGCGCACGCGCGATGGCAGCAGACCGGCCGGCCGATACAGCATGATCAGCAGCAACGCAATGCCGAACAGCAGCATGCGCAGATTAGAAGGATCCACCACGACATGGCCCAGGGTGGCGCGCTGCAGATCTCCGATATAACGCAATGCCTCCGGTAGCACGGTGAGCAGAACCGCGCCGAGAATCACGCCGGGAATATTGCCCATGCCGCCCAGCACGATCATGCACAGGATCATGATCGACTCCATGAGATTGAAACTCTCCGGACTGATGAAACCTTGAAAGCCGGCGAACAATCCGCCTGCTACACCGCCAAAGGTCGCGCCCATGGCGAAGGCCAGCAGCTTGATATTGCGGGTGTTGATACCGATGGCTTCAGCAGCAACTTCATCTTCACGAATCGCCACCCAGGCACGGCCGATGCGCGAGTCCTGCAGGCGCAACGAGATGAAAATCACCGCCAGCGTCAGCAGCAGAAACAGGTAATAGTATTGATGTGCGTCACTGAAGGTGGCACCGAATAGTGTGTGGGTCTTGCCCAGCGAGAAACTGCCGAAGCTGATCGGGTCGATGAGATTGACGCCCTGCGGGCCGTTGGTGATGTTGACCGGTGCATCGAGATTGTTGAGAAAGATGCGGATGATCTCGCCGAAGCCGAGGGTGACAATGGCAAGGTAATCGCCGCGCAGCCGCAGGGTCGGCGCGCCGAGCAGCACACCGAACAATCCCGCCGTCATCGCGCCCAGCGGCAGCAGCAGCCAGAATGGCAGATGCAAACCGAAGTGCGGCGAGGCGAGCAGTGCATAGAGATACGCGCCGACAGCATAGAAAGCGATGTAGCCGAGATCCAGTAGTCCGGCATAACCGACCACGATGTTGAGGCCAAGGGCGAGGATGATGTACAGCAGCGTGTAATCGAGCACCCGCACCCAGGAACGACCCAGGCCGGCGTCGGCAAGAAATGGCAGCGCAAGCAGTAATACGGCCAACAACAGGAAACTTATCCAGGCCTTCCGTCGACCGGTTTTGAGCATGCCGCTATGCACGTTCAACGACACGCTCCCCGAGCAGTCCCGACGGGCGCAGCACCAGTACCAGGATAAGCACGAAGAAGGCAAATACATCCTGGTAATTGCTGCCGAGAAAACCGCCTGTGAGATCGCCGATGTAGCCGGCGCCCAGACTTTCGATCACGCCCAGCAACAGGCCACCGAGCATTGCACCTGCGATATTGCCGATGCCGCCAAGCACCGCCGCGGAGAAGGCCTTCAGCCCCAGCAGGAAACCCATATAATAGTGTGCGAGGCCGTAGTAGGCGCTGACCATCACACCCGCCACGGCGGCCAGCGCCGAACCGATGATAAAGGTCAGTGAGATAATGGTGTTGACATTCACGCCCATGAGGCCGGCGATCTGCGGCGCCTGCGCGGTGGCGCGCATGGCGCGGCCGAGACGGGTTCGCTTCACCAGCAATACGAGCGCCGTCATCAATACTGTGGAAACCACCAGTATGGCGATCTGCACGTCGGAAATGGTCGCGCCGAAGACCTCATGCCGGCCCTGTGGCAGAATCGGCGGAAAAGAAATATACCGCCGCCCCCAGATCAGCATGGCGGCATTCTGCAAAATAATGGACATGCCGATGGCGGTGATCAACGGCGCCAGCCGCGGTGCATTGCGCAACGGGCGATAGGCGATACGCTCGATGGCATAACCCAGCAGCATGCAGGCCGGGATGGCCGCCAGCAGCCCGATGCCGACAATGACGATGCCGGGCAGGTCAACATGTGCGCCGACCAACGCACCGATCACCGCCAGGGCCACCATCGCACCCATCATGGTGATCTCACCATGCGCAAAGTTGATCAACTCGATGATGCCGTACACCATGGTATAGCCAAGTGCTACCAGTGCGTAGACGCTGCCCAGTACCAGACCGTTGATGAGCTGCTGCGCGAAGATATCCATGAATCAAATGGCGTTGAACCGCAAAGATACGATGGTCACCAAGGATACAAGAGATGGATGCAGGGTGTGAATAAATCGAACTTTACCGAAATTCCAGGGGCAGGTGTCGGTCCATGGTAAAACTAGCGCCCAAATCACCGTACGTTTTGGCAAGAGGCGCACGGTACTTTCCTGGAGTACGCGGAAAATCTAGCCGATATTACCGAGCAGATATATGGTACGCGAGGCATCACTAAATCGGGCCATCATCTTTGTGTTAAATTCTCCGTCTGACAGCTTACTGGAGAATTTCCCATGTGTACTCTTCAGCTCAAAATCGTTTTGACACTGTGCGCATGTGAGGTCGAGCACGCACGCGTTGTTTTGTACACGCACCGGGGTTCTACCACATGAACAATAGAATGCATTTATTTCGACCCATCCTTCAGATATGACATGGGCCTTTCGGGCCGCACTCTTGTATTGTTCGCCTAAAGAAAAATTCAGATTCAAATCCATATTATTTGTAAGCAACCGTGGCATTCGAAAAATGGCTACGCACTTACATTCCTGGTTATTCAATGTGCTTCCCGTCTCCGCTCCAATCCACCCAGCCTGAAATCAATCCCCGCTGCGCACCGTCTCCAACACCTGCCAGGCCCCGTTTTTCACCTTATACAGCGTTACGCTGCCACCGGCGATGTCGCCTTTGGCATCGAAGCGGATATGGCCGGTGACTCCCTGATAATCGGTCTTGGCGATCTCGGGCAGGTATTTTTTGGGATCGGCGGAATCGGCGCGCCGCATCGCGGCGACCAGTACCTGGGTGGCGTCGTAGGCATAGGGCGCGTAGTTCTGAATCTGCCCGTAGCGCGCGGTAAATTTGTCCTTGAAAGCTTGGCCTCCCGGCATTTCCGAGAGCGGCAGACCCGGTGAGGACGCAACCACACCTTCGGCGTCCGCACCTGCCAGCTTGAGAAACTCAGCGGTATTCATCCCGTCGCCACCCAGCAGCTGCGCATCGAGCCCCAGCTGTTTCATCTGTTTGGCCATCGGTCCGCCTTGCGCATCCATGCCACCAAAGAAGACCAGTTGAGGATTCTTGCCCTTGATCGAGGTCAGTATGGCCATGAAATCGGTGGAGCGATCGGAGGTGTATTCGTGCGCTACGATCTCGGCACCGGCGGCCTTGGCGGACTTTTCGAATTGCTCCGCGAGGCCCTGCCCGTAGGCGGTGCGATCATCGATAATTGCAATGCGTCGCGCCCCCAGCTTGGTAACTGCAAACTGTCCCAGTACCTTGCCCTGTTGTTCGTCATTGGTCATCACCCGGAACGCCGTATCAAAACCTTGTGCGGTGTAGGCGATAGCTGTGGCCGAGGGCGAGATCTGCGGAATGCCGGCATCGTGATAGATCTTCGAAGCCGGAATGGTGGCGCCGGAATTGAGATGACCGATGACGCCGGCGACATGTTCATCGACGAACTTCTGCGCAACGATGGTGGCGGTGCGCGGATCGGCCTGGTCGTCTTCGCTGACTAGCTCGATGCGGACCTTTTTACCCCCCAAGGTCAGTCCGGCGGCATTGATCTCGTCCACCGCCATACGCGCGCCGTTGTCATTATCCTTGCCCAGATGCGCCTGCGGGCCGGTCAACGGGGAGGCTTGGCCGATGCGAACCAGCGCCGTGTCCGCGGTAGCTGCCGGCCGCTTGTCACAGCCCGCCAGCCAGGCACTCAGCAGCAGCACTGCAACCAATCCCCATCGCATATTCAAGGCGTTCTCCCGCATCGGATTTTTTGCATTCTATACCACAACAGCGGAGCACGCGCAGCCCTGTGAAACACAGTTTGCAAGGCGCAAGCCGCTATTGACCGCCCTATTACGGCCAGCGGCGTTCTTAATCACTCCCGCATAGGGTAGAATCTGACGCCCATTCAGCAGGAATAATCCGCGTGGAACAGATGCACGGAACGACCATCCTGTCGGTGCGCCGCGGCAACAGCGTAGTGATCGGCGGTGATGGACAGGTCTCATTGGGCAATACCGTCATGAAGGGCAATGCGCGTAAGGTGCGCCGGCTCTATCATGAGCAGGTGATTGCCGGTTTCGCCGGCGGCACGGCCGACGCCTTCACACTGTTCGAGCGCTTCGAAGGCAAGCTCGAGCAGCACCGCGGCAACCTGGCGCGCGCTGCCGTCGAACTGGCCAAGGACTGGCGTACCGACCGCATGCTGCGCCGTCTCGAAGCATTGCTGGCCGTGGCCGACAAAGAGACCTCACTGATCATCTCCGGCAACGGCGATGTCATCGAGCCCGAGAACTCACTGATGGCGATCGGCTCCGGCGGGCCCTACGCCCAGGCTGCGGCGCGTGGGCTATTGGAGAATACCGAACTAGGCGCGCGCGACATCGTCGAAAAATCTCTGCTGATCGCCGCCGGCATCTGCGTGTTTACCAACACCAACCTGACCATTGAGGAACTGGAAACGAGATAAATGAGCAAAGATAAAAGAGAAAAGCCCGACTCAGCTGTACATTTCTCTTTGCCCTAGTCCCTTTCCCCTGCATTTATATGTCCGAAATGACCCCCCGCGAAATCGTCCAGGAACTGGACAAACACATCATTGGCCAGGATGCCGCCAAGCGCGCCGTGGCGATCGCGTTGCGCAACCGCTGGCGGCGTATGCAGGTCGATCCCGCATTGCGCAACGAGATCACACCCAAGAACATCCTGATGATCGGTCCAACCGGCGTCGGCAAGACCGAGATTGCGCGGCGCCTGGCACGCCTCGCCAATGCGCCGTTCATCAAGATCGAGGCCACCAAGTTCACCGAAGTCGGCTATGTCGGGCGCGATGTCGATTCGATAATCCGCGACCTGGTCGATGCCGCCATCAAGATGGCGCGCGAACAGGAGATGGACAAGGTGCGGCCGCGCGCCGATGACGCCGCCGAAGAGCGCCTGCTCGATGCGTTGCTGCCGCGCCCGCGCAGCATGGGTTTCGGCACCGACGACGCAAACGAGGAGTCCGACACCACGCGCCAGAAACTGCGCAAGAAGCTGCGCGAGGGCGATCTCGACGAACGCGAGGTGGAAATCGAGCTGTCAGCGGTGTCAGTGGGCGTGGAGATCATGGCGCCGCCCGGCATGGAGGAGATGACCAGCCAGTTGCAGGGCCTGTTCCAGAATATGGGCGCGAATCGTACTCGCACCCGGAAATTGCGCGTCAAAGACGCCATCAAGCTGCTGCGCGATGAAGAGGCGTTGAAGATGATCAACGAGGAGGATCTCAAACTGCATGCATTGCAGAATGTCGAGCAAAACGGCATCGTCTTCATTGATGAACTCGACAAGGTAGCCAAGCGTGGTGAAAGCTCTGGTCCGGACGTCTCCCGCGAGGGTGTGCAGCGCGATCTGCTGCCGCTGGTCGAAGGTTGCACGGTCAGCACCAAGCATGGCATGGTCAAGACTGACCATATCCTGTTCATCGCCTCCGGTGCCTTTCACCTCGCCAAGCCCTCCGATCTTATACCGGAACTGCAAGGCCGCCTGCCAATCCGTGTTGAGCTGGATGCGTTGGGTGTGGAAGATTTCGTGCGTATCCTCACCGAGCCGGACGCCTCGCTCACCGAGCAATACCGCGCGCTGCTGGCCACCGAGGGCGTCACAGTCGATTTCGATGCTGCCGGCGTGCGGCGCATCGCCGAAGTGTCCTGGGAAGTCAACGAGCGTACCGAGAACATCGGTGCGCGGCGTCTGCATACGGTGCTGGAGCGGCTGCTGGAAAACATCTCCTATGAAGCCGCCGACCGCTCCGGCCAGACCGTCCTGGTCGATGCCGCCTATGTCGACGAGCACGTCGCCGAACTGGCGAAAAACGAGGATTTGTCGCGGTATATACTATAACGGCAGTGGCGAGTGACGAGTTGCGAGTAGCGAGTAACCGCTTGCCACTCGACACTCGCTACTAGACACTCGCTACTGTATTTTCAAAAGAGAGAATCATGTCAAATAATCACGTACCCACCGAGATTAACCTCAACCAGCGCACCCACATGCTGGAGCTGGCCTTCGAAGACGGCGAGCATTTCCAGTTGTCCTGCGAGTACCTGCGCTGTTTCTCGCCCTCCGCCGAAGTGCGCGGGCACGGTCCCGGCCAGGAAGTGCTGCAAAAGGGCAAGGAAGAGGTCAACATCATGCAGATTGAGCCGGTCGGCCATTATGCAGTCTGCCTGCACTTCGACGACAGTCATAACACCGGCATCTACTCCTGGGACACGCTCTACGACCTGGGCAAAAACCACGCCAAATACTGGGCCGATTACCTGGCGCGCCTGGAAGCGGCCGGACATAAGCGCAAGGATGTGAAGTTTTAGATCCAGAGCCGTTAAGGGCACCAAGGTAACATCCACATATCTGGGAATGCCTTGAGACATGCGGCCCAGGGTGACGTACTCTACCCCGGCGACAGATTGCGATGAATGTTCGGGCTCGCTACGCTTACCCCAAACTACAGTACGTCTTGGCGTCATTGGCGTCCTTGGCGGTTCAAGTTTTTTAATATATCCACTTGGGCACGACTGATGGACAAACCCGACACCACCCATTTCGGTTTCCAGGAAGTGCCGCGCAAGGAGAAGGCGCGACGCGTCGCCGACGTGTTCGATTCCGTCGCCGAGCGCTACGACATCATGAACGACCTGATGTCGCTGGGCGTGCATCGGCTATGGAAGCGTTTCGCCGTGGAACTCGCCGGGGTGCGGCCGGGACAGCGGGTGCTGGATCTGGCCGGCGGCAGCGGCGATCTGGCCACGCGCTTCGCCGCTCTGGTCGGCGCAACCGGTGAAGTGGTACTCGCCGATATCAATGCACATATGCTGGAACAGGGACGCCGGCGCATGATCGATCGCGGCATCGTCGCCAATGTGCGCTACGCCCAGGTCAATGCCGAATGTCTGCCGTTCCCGAATAACAGCTTCGATTGCATCACCATCGCCTTCGGCCTGCGCAACGTTACCGATAAGGAGGGCGCGTTGCGTTCCATGTTGCGGGTATTGAAACCGGGCGGCAGTGTG
>JBBQDK010000002.1:0-52214 GCA_038319625.1 Gammaproteobacteria bacterium | reverse complement strand
GCCTGATGTGAGCCGGCGTGAACTGATTGATGGTGTGCTGCAACTGTGACGGGTCCGTCGCATCGGGAGACAGTGCGAATGTCTGGCGCAGTTCTTCGTGCGGCCTGGAAAAATTGCCGATGCAACTATCCTGCTTGAGTGCGCGGAATGCTGCGCCTGACAGTCGTACCAGCTCCGTGTGCGTACCGGCCTCGAAATACACTTCGGGTAGTTCCAGCAGTGCGCTGTCGACTACTTCTTCGAGGCGATACAGCGCGCCCAGTGGTGGACAGGTGCCGGGCTCGCAGTCATCGAGAATGTCGCTCAGTCGGCTCAGCGGGATCGGTTCAAGCTCCCTGTTGAGGAGGGCGCTTAACGCGGTGAAATCGAGTAGATGGTCTGACGGCAGCACGGCCATGATCAGGCCCTTGCCATCCAGCAGCACCACGGCGCGGGCCAGCTGTCCGGGCGCAATGCCAATAGCCTGTGCCGCCTGCTGTAATGTTGCGGTCGGCAGATGCGTGAGCACGCTATGATCAACGCTGCGGTGATGCAGGTAGCTTTGTATCCGGTCCGGTATCGCCACTGTCCACATCCTCGCATTACGCCGGGTGTAAGTAACGGCCAGCAACATCCAAGCCAGTTCTAGTATATTTCCTATGTCAATGACTTTAAAGGATGAACATCGGCGCCGGTGAGCCGGGTGGTGGCCGGGTGACGGTATTCCGTCGGTAGCGAGCCGGCTTCGGCGTGATTTCCCGCGGACTGCGATGTGAGAACGCGTGACCGGCTTTTCGATATACTGCGCGATGCCTGTCCGTCTCCGACCGATGTCATGACCCTTCTCAAGGAGTGCCACCATGAATAATAAACACGCTGTGACCGGGTTTATCTGCACACTGTTGCTGTCAACGCTGCCGGTCCATGCCGACCCGCTGGATGTGAAGCTCGGTCTCTGGGAAATTACTTACACAACGCAGATGTCCGGCTCAATCATGCCGGAATCTGTCCTTAAGGAGATGCCCCCCGAGCAACGCGCGCGCGTCGAGGCTGCCATGAAAAAACGTCAGGAACAGGCACCGCAGAGCCACACCACCAAGTCCTGTCTGACGCAGAAGGATCTCAACCGTGCATTCGAGAAACAGGAAGACAGTGAGGACATGAAATGTACCAACACGGTCTTGAAGGCAACGCGCACTGTGCAGGAATACAAGATCCACTGCACAGGCTCCACGCCCAGCAGCGGCGAGTCGCGCATCGAGGCGCTGTCGCGCGAGCGTATCAAGGGCGCGTTCAAAATGAATCTGCCCAGCGGCGCCGTAAATAATCAGATAACGGGCCACTGGCTGGCGACTGATTGCGGCAAGGTGGATTGACCCGGTCGTGGCGAATCGGGGAACTTCTGTCCGGCGGGCCGGTCACAGTACTCGATTCTCCTGCTCCTGGTGGTAAACTTGGAACCCGTCTCCGGACCCCCGGGGGCGGGATTTTTTTTGTCCCGGCCACCCCTCCTGCCTTGGTGGATGAATCATGCCCGACAGCCAGTTGCCCGACACATCCGCGTTATCCAGCCCGGACAGCATCCTCGACTTCTGGTTCTCGGAGCGGGTCCGTCCACTGTGGTTCAAGTCCACACCCGAATTCGATGCCGAGCTGCGCGAGCGCTTCGCGAACACCTGGCAGGCGGCGCAGCGCGGTGAACTCGGCGCGTGGGAAGGTTCCGCAAACGGCGCGCTGGCGCTGGTGATCGTGCTCGATCAGTTTCCGCTCAATATATATCGCGGCCGCCCCGAATCCTTCTCCACCGAGGCCGCCTCGCGCGAGGTGGCGCGGCGCGCCATCACACTTGGCTTCGATACGGCGCTCGACAACAGCCGGCGCTCTTTTTTGTATCTGCCCTTCATGCACAGTGAAGCGCTCGTCGACCAAGAGTACTCGGTGCGGTTGTTCGCGCAGTCGGGCATGGAAGACGCACTCAAATGGGCGCGACACCATCGCGACATCGTGCAACGTTTTGGTCGCTTTCCGCATCGCAATGCCGTGCTGGGCCGCGCCAGCAGCGCCGCAGAACTCGCTTATCTGGAGTCCGAAGAGGCGTTTCGTGGCTGACCGCCGGGCGCCGGGCGGGTCTGCGCTGCCGGTCGTGGCAGGGCTCCGCCCCATCGATACCGGGCAACAGCAGCGTGTCATCGCCTGCACACAGGCCTGTCTGGCGCGTGCGACCATCCGGTACGGTCGCAAACTGCCGCCGGTGGAAGTACTGTTCGACCTGGGTGGCCAGGCCGCCGGCCAGTTCCGCTGGACGGCGCGCAGCCGGCAGTGCGTGATTCGCTACAACCCGTGGGTGTTCGCCGCCGATTTCGAGCACCATCTCCTCGATACCGTGATGCATGAAGTCGCACACTATATAGTCTATTGCCTGCACGGCGCGCGAGTCCGACCGCACGGTGCGGAATGGCGACGCGTGATGCAGGACTCCGGTGCCGAACCTAAAGCAACCGGCCGTTACCCGCTGCATGGCGTTCCGGTGCGACGTCAGCAGCGCCATGCCTACCACTGTGCCTGCCGTACCCACGAACTCACCAGTACCCGCCACAACCGGCAGCAGCGGGGCAGCGCGTATATCTGCCGACATTGTGGTACGCCATTGCAGGCCGTTCACGGAGGGGAGGCTCAGAGCGGCATAAATGTTCCGTGTTATCAAAGTCGGGGATAAACACCTCGTTTATACCGCTGCGATGCCTTCAGAAACTCATCACCACTCGACATAGAAAACAGCTGCTATGCAGATCTGCAGCGGCCATTCTCAGCAACTTCGTCGACAGGCAGCCCGAAGCGGTTATACGAACGCCAGGATCTATCCATAGATTCTGCTGACGGGGCAACATTTTTTAGTACGTGTCTGTCGGCACAGCCGATGGGTTACGGCGCAATGAGCGTACCTGACTCATCCTGCATTAGATTAAGGAAGTTCTCAGGAGCCACTGATATATTAACTTTAAGCCACAGAGACGCAGAGGACACAGAGGAATAGTAATGATTTCCATCAAGAATAAATTTCTGCGTTCTCTGTGTCTCTGCGGCAAATACAATTAATCAGAGTCTCTCTTATTTATTCGTTTCACTCCCCTCTCCCGCTTGCTGGAGAGGGGCCTACCTTGATGGTGTGATGAATAAATCAGGTTCCTTAATTCAATTCCGCTTAAAAAAGTGCCATTCAGGTAAGATCAATCTTGCTGTGTTGAGCAGGATCAATACTGCTACGATCAAATACTGTACCCTGTGACTGAGCAACTGGAGGCATAGAAAATGTTAGGTGAGAATCACGACTTGGTCCATGAGTTCCCTGAGCACAAGGAGCGTATTCACGAACTTAAAATTAGCGACAAACATTTTCAGCATTTATACGACAAATATCATAATGTCAACGATCAGATAATAAGAATTGAAGGAGGCCGCGAAACGCCATCAGATGTATTTACAGAAAATCTGAAAAAAGAAAGGTTACATCTAAAAGATGAACTGTTAAGCATTATAGTTAATGTGTAGTAGTCGCGGCTACTACATATAAAGGACACCCTGATTCATTACTGGAACCACCAAGGATGCCAAGGGCGCCAATCCGGGCGTTGATGCGCCTCATTACACGCAGTAGCATCCAAAACGAACCCTTCTTTACCAACTCGTTCAGGATACTACTCCGCGTTCGTGTCGCATCTGGCGGCACAGGACGCGGTGTTGTCGGAGTATGTGCAACGCGAGTTCGTGGACTAGCACCAATGGCACTTACTTTAGCTAATTTAACCAAATGTAGGATGGGTTAGGCGCGTTGTTTGCGCCGTAACCCATCGGCTGTGCCGTCGGCACCCCCTAAAAAACGTTTTGTGTTGCTTCGCAACGCCTGGTGGGTTACGCAAAAAACGCTAGCCCACCCTTGTTTGAGCTTAAGGATGCTGATTAATTGTATTTGCCGCAGAGGCGCAGAGAACGCAGAGATTTATTCTTGTTGAATAGCATTAATTTTCCTCTGTGCCCTCTGTGCCCTCTGTGCCCTCTGCGTCTCTGCGGCTTGAAGTGAATAAATCAGAGGTTCCTTAAGTAAATGCCATTCGCCTTAAGCGGGCATTCAGTGTTGATGTTGAGACGTGCTGTCACTGACATGACCACCGCTTTCTATTTTTCAATCGTTGCCATGCCGACTGACTGTAGAACGGCAAAAAACTGGACGAGTGATGCTGGTGCATCAAACGCAGACCGGCGTATGGCGCGTGCACCACTGTCTGGAATGCCACGGAGGGTGACGAGGATTCTATATATGAACTCTTCGGTGTGCTATTGTTCCAGACAGACTCGACTTTGTTCAGGCTATTTCCTTGCTCATCGACTTGTGCCGTCCCCCATCGATCCTGCGCGCGCGAGCCGCGCGCGTCTGCGCCTTGGCCGCCGGGCTGGTCCTTGCCGGTTGCGTCGTCGGTCCCGACTATCATCGCCCCGACGCGCCGGCCGTGGATCGCTACACGTCGCAACCGTTGCCGGCAGACACCGCTGCGGCACAGACCGCCGGCGGCGACGCCCAGCGCTTCCTGCAGAATCACGAGGTACCGGCGCGCTGGTGGGCCACGTTCGATAATGCCGAACTGACCCGCCGGGTGAACACGGCACTGCACCACAGCCCGTCGATTGCCTCGGCACAGGCGGCCTTGCGCCAGGCACAGGAAAATGCCCGCGCGGCCGGCGCGGCCAACTTCCCATCGGTGGATGCCAGTGCGGGTGTCACCCGTGAACAGCAGGCCGCCGCCGCGTTCGGCGGCGCGTTCACCTTTCCACCGCTTACCGTATACAATGCCTCGGTCAAGGTTGACTACGGCATCGATTTGTTCGGCGGCACCCGGCGCGGGATCGAGGCGCAGGCGGCGCTGGCCGATGTGCAGCAGGCGCAGACCGATGCGACCTATCTGGCGCTGGCTGCCAACGTGGTCACGGCCTCGCTGCAGGAAGCCTCGTTGCGCGAACAGTTGCACGCCACCAAAGCGATCCTCGACAGCCAGCGCAAGAGTCTGCACATCGCCGAGCAGCAGCAGCACATCGGTACGAAGTCGCTGGCCGACACGTTGGCCGTGCGCACCCAACTGGCGGCGACCGAAGCCGGTTTGCCGCCATTGCGCGCGCGGCTTGCCGCCACCCGCAATCAGCTCGCGACCTATCTCGGCACCACGCCGGCCCAACTGGAGCTGACACCGCTAAGCTTGGCTGCGATCACACTGCCGCAAGACATCCCGGTTAGCCTGCCTTCGGTCCTGGTCGAGCAGCGCCCTGACATCCGCGCCGCCTCCGCGCAATTGCACGCGGCCACCGCCCAGATTGGTGTGACCACTGCAGCGATGTTGCCGCAGATCGTGCTGTCCGGCAGTGCCGGTTCACAGGCGCTGCACGCCGGCGACCTGTTTTCCACCGGCAACCGCGCTTGGTCGCTGGGGCTGGGACTGACCCAGCCGTTGTTCCACGGCGGCGAATTGCAGCATCGCAAGCGCGCTGCTCAGGCAGGCCTGGACAAGGCGCTGGCGGACTGGCAGCAAACTGTACTGGTCGCCTTCCAGAATGTCGCCGATGCGTTGCAAGCGCTTGAGTACGACGCGCAGGGGCTGGCCGCACAGGCCAGCGCAGAAAGCGCGGCTTCGCAGCAACTGCTGCTGGCGCGCCGGCAATATCAGTTCGGCGCGACCGGCTTCCTCGATCTGCTCAACGCCGAGCGCAGCTATCAGCAGGCGCATATTGCGCTGGTCCAGGCGCGCGCCGCCCGACTGGCCGACACCGCGGCACTGTACGCCGCTCTTGGCGGCGGTTGGCAACACAAGCAAGCTACCAAACAGAATCACTAGCCTCAGCTTCGTGATCAGGGATGATCGCAGGAATAAATCCACAAACCACAGGAGCCCTGTGCATGTCCACGCGCGTCGACAAGAAGCCCAGCACTACCAAACGCATGTTCTGGATGATCGGGGGCGTATTGCTGCTGATCGCAGTAATCGTCGGCATCAAGGCGCTACTGGTGATGCGCATGATCCACAGCATGCCCAAGCCGGCGCCGTTCACGGTGAGTACCACCACCGCTCGCGAACAGCTGTGGCAGCCGTCGCTGAGCGCGGTTGGCACGCTGCGCGCGGCCAATGGCGCGGACCTGGCAATGGATGCCGCCGGCCTGGTCACCGTCGTAAATCTGAAATCCGGCCAGGACGTGAAGCAGGGCCAGCTGCTGCTGCAGTTGCGCGATGGCGACGACGTCGCCCAGTTGCACCAGCTGGAAGCCGCCGCTCAATTGTCCCAGCTCATCTTCGCGCGGGCGGGCAAGCAGTTGGCGGTACAGGCGGTCAGCCAGACCGACTACGACAGCGCCGCCGCCGACCTGAAGGCGAAGCAGGCCGCCGTTGCGCAGCAACAAGCAGTGGTGGAGAAGAAGCAACTGCGTGCGCCGTTCGCCGGCCGCGCCGGCATCATCTCGATCAGCCCGGGCGACTATGTCAGCGCCGGCAGCACGCTGGTGACACTGCAGCAGCTTGATCCGCTGTTCGTCGATTTCTACGTGCCGCAAAGCGAACTGGGCCGGTTGCAAGTCGGCCAGACGGTTAACCTCACGCTGGATGCATATGCCGGGCGCCGGTTCAGCGGCAAGCTGGGCGCGATCAGCCCCAAGGTCGACGCCGGCACTCGCAACGTGCAAGTGGAAGCCAGTGTGCCGAACCACGACAAGGCGCTGACGCCGGGCATGTTCGCCAAGCTCGAGGTCGATGTCGGCAGCGAGCAGCAACGGCTGACCCTGCCGCAGGCGGCGATCATCTACAATCCGTACGGCGACACGGTGTACGTGGTGCACGCTTCCAAGGGCAAGGATGATCAGGGCCATCCACTGCCGCCGACCGTGCAGCAGACGTTTGTCACCCTCGGCGAGACGCGTGGCGATCAGGTGGCGATTCTCAAGGGCATCAAGTCCGGCACCCAGGTGGTGACCAGCGGCCAGGTCAAGCTGAAGAACGATGCGCCGATCGCGATCGACAACAGCGTGCAGCCGGCTGACAGCGCGCACCCTGCGCCGCAGGAGCATTGAGCCACTGTCATGAAATTTACCGACCTGTTCATCAACAAGCCGGTGCTGGCGATTGTCGTCAGCCTGCTGATCCTGGTGCTGGGCCTGAAGGCGGTTACCAGCCTCAGCGTGCGCCAGTATCCGAAGACTGAGAACGCCACGGTCACCGTCATCACCGCCTATTACGGCGCCGACGCGCAGACCATGGCCGGCTTCATCACTCAGCCACTGGAGCAAGCGATTTCGCAGGCGCAAGGCATCGATTACCTGTCCTCCAGCAGCGTGTCCGGCGTATCCACGATCACCGCGACGCTGCGCCTCAACTACGACGCCAACCGCGCGCTGACCGAGATCACCACTCAGGTCAACTCGGTCAAGAACCAGCTGCCGCCGCAGGCGCAGCAGCCGGTGTTGAACGTGCAGACCGGCGAAACCGTGGATGCGATGTACCTCGGTTTCTACAGCGACCTGCTGCCGACCAACAACATCACCGATTTTCTGGCGCGCGTGGTCAAGCCCAAGCTTGATGCTATCGAGGGCGTGCAGACCGCCGAGTTGCTTGGGGCACGCCAGTTCGCGCTGCGCGCGTGGCTGGACCCGGCCAGGATGGCGGCCCATGGCGTGACCGCCAGTGACGTGAATGCAGCGCTGGCGACCAACAACTACCTGGCCGCGGTCGGGTCGAGTAAGGGCCAGGCGGTGACGGTGGATCTGACCACCGACAGCAGCCTGCACACCGTCGACGAATTCAAGCAACTGGCGATCCGGCAGGCGCACGGGGCCATCGTGCGTCTCCAGGACGTGGCCACGGTGACGCTGGGCTCGGAAAATTACAACTTCAACGTGGCCTTCAGCGGCAATCGCTCGGTATTCATCGGCATCAAGGTCGCCCCCGACGCGAATGTGCTCGACGTGGCCAAGCGCGTACGCGATGTCTTTCCGGATATCCAGCACCAGCTGCCCGGCGGCCTGACCGGACAGATCGTCTACGACGGTACCAAGTTTGTGAACAGTTCGATCAATGAGGTGGTCAAGACACTGATCGAGGCACTGCTGATCGTCACCTTGGTGATCTTCCTGTTCCTGGGCAGTCTGCGCGCGGTGATCATTCCGGTTATCGCGATGCCGCTGTCGTTGATCGGCGCGTTTTTTGTGATGCTGGTGCTGGGCTACTCGATCAACCTGCTGACCCTGCTGGCGCTGGTGCTGGCTATCGGTCTGGTAGTGGACGACGCGATCATCGTGGTGGAGAACGTCGACCGTCACATGAAGGAGGAAGGCAAGTCCCCGTTGCAGGCCGCGCTGCTGGCGGCGCGCGAGCTGGGCGGGCCAATCCTGGCGATGACCGTGGTGCTGATCGCGGTGTACGCGCCGATCGGTTTCCAGAAGGGCCTGACCGGTGCACTGTTCACCGAGTTCGCGTTCACTCTCGCCGGCGCAGTGACCATCTCGGCGATTGTCGCGCTGACACTGTCGCCGATGCTCACTGCAAAGTTCTTCCGCAGTGAGCAGAAAAGCGGGCGCTTCGTGCAGTTCATCGACCGCCAGTTCGATCGCGTGCACCACGGCTACCAGCGTGCACTGCGCAACGTGCTGTCGACCTGGGTGGTGGTGATCGTGATGGCCGGCTTGTTGTTGCTGGCCACCTTTGCGCTTGGCCTTACCTCGAAGTCCGAGCTGGCACCGGAGGAAGATCAGGGCATAGTGGTCGGCCAGATGGTCGGCGCGCCGAATGCGACGGCGCAGCAGATGAACGTATACGCAAAGCAGATGTTCAGCCTGTCCAGGGATCTGCCGGAATACGAGCAGATGTTCCAGATGACCGGCGTACCGAACGTGAACCAGGGCATCGGCGGCGTGTTGTTCAAACCGTGGGACCAGCGCCATCGCAGCGCGCACGAGCTGCAGCAGGTTCTGCAACAGCAATGGAACAAGATTGCCGGCGTGCGCGTCGCCGCTTTCCAGTTCCCGCCGCTGCCCGGCGCACAGGGGCTGCCAATCCAGGTGGTGATCAGCACCACCGAGCCGTTCGACAATCTCGACGAGGTCGCCAGCGAGGTGCTGAAGAAGGCCCAGGCCAGCGGCAAGTTTTATTTCATCGACTCCGATCTCAAGGTCGACAAGCCGCAGGCCACGGTAAGCCTGGACCGTAACCTGATCACCACGCTGGGTCTGACTCAGCAGGATGTCGGTGCCGCGCTCGGGGCGGCACTGGGTGGCGGTTACGTCAACTACTTCTCGATCTCCGGGCGTTCCTACCGGGTCATTCCGCAGGTATTGCAGGTCGACCGATTGAATCCGGACCAAGTGCTGAACTACTACCTGCGCGTGCCGGACGGCTCTGTAATCCAGGCATCCACCGTGGCCAAGATCACCCACCAGGTGGTGCCGCAATCGTTGAACCGCTTCCAGCAGTTGAACTCGGCCACGATCTCCGGCGTGTCCGGCATGTCGCAGGGTGACGCATTGACCTATCTGCGCGACCTGGTGCAAGAGGTCGCGCCGAGTGGCTACAACGTGGACTACGCCGGACAGTCGCGCCAGTTCGTGCAGGAATCCGGCGGCTTCGGCACGACGTTGCTGTTCGCGGTGATCATTGTGTTCCTGGCGCTGGCGGCACAGTTCAACAGCCTGCGCGATCCGATCGTGATCCTGGTCTCGGTGCCACTGGCCCTGTTCGGTGCGCTGATCTTCGTTAATCTGTTCACCAGTCTCAACATCTATACCGAGGTCGGCCTGGTCACCCTGATGGGCCTGATCAGCAAGCACGGCATTCTGATTGTGCAGTTCGCCAACGACTCGCAACGCGCCGGCATGGCTAAGCGCGAGGCGATCGAACACGCCGCGGCGGTACGCCTGCGCCCGATCCTGATGACTACCGCGGCGATGGTGCTGGGCGTGATGCCGCTGGTGATCGCCGCCGGCGCCGGTGCAGCGGGCCGCTTCAATATGGGCCTGGTGATCTCTACCGGTCTGGCCATCGGCACCATGTTTACCCTGTTCGTAGTGCCGGCATTCTATATGCTGCTGGCGGCAGACCATCACGCTGGCCAGCCATCGGACGAACCGCGCCTATCGGCGAACTAGTGGTGTGCTGCATTCTGTTTGGAACTTATGCCGCAGTCTCGCTAAGCACCGAGGTTTGGAAGAATTCCCCTGCTTCCTTCGGGAGAAGGAGATACTTTCGCCGGGATACTTCATGATCGGGTGCATGGCGATTCTCGGTGCTTGAATCAAGTTCCAGGAGTTACGGAGCACACCACTGATCGCACTAAACCGCTTCGATGTGAACTACCCGCTGACCGCCGCGTAACGCGTGGTGATGTGACAACGGCATGCACGTGCCCACAGCATCCGGACATCCCCGCTCAATCGATGCTGCACCCATGATCGATTGTTGAGGTGGCGCGTTGCTGTCCGGGTGATCGTTGGGCTAGAGTGACACCACCAAGGTGAAACACACCGGTTGTGGGCGCAGAGAAACGGTGCGGATTAACGCGTGATTTAATGGAAGGTATCGATCATGAATGGTTTGAATACTGCTACCAGCGAGTTCCCGGTAAAAGAAACCATCGATCGCATGATCGCGATCATCGAAGCACAGGGCTGGCATCTTTTTGCCCGCATCGATCATGCCGAACTCGCCCGCAAAAAAGGCCTGGAGCTGCGGCCCACCGAGCTGATCCTGTTCGGCAATCCTGAAATTGGCACGCGACTGATGCAGGATCGTCAGCTGGCAGCCATCGACCTGCCGATGAAGGCGCTGGCGTGGGAGGATGAGCAGGGGCAGGTCAGGATTGCCTGCAACAGCATACTGTGGCTCAAACAGCGTCACGGTTTGACCGATGCGGCGACTCTCTGGGCCATTGACGCGGTCCTGGCGAAGCTATGCGCTGGCGTACAAACACAGGAGGGAAGCTGACCCGTGCTGATCTATGACGCGATAAGTCCTGCGCCGCGCTGTTTGCGGATGTTTCTGCTGGAAAAGCAGTTGGTGCTGCCGGCCGTGACGGTCGATGTATTTGTCGGTGAAAACCGCCAGCCGGCGTTTCTGGCCATCAATCCGGCGGGACAGACACCGGCACTGCGCTGCGACGACGGCAGCACCCTCGGCGAAGCGGTGGCCATTGCCGAGTATCTGGAAGAGTTGCATCCCGTACCGACGTTGATTGGCAGTACGTCGGAGCAGCGTGCGCAGACGCGGCAGTGGTGGCGCCGGGTAGAGTTCAATATCACCGAGTTCATCCACAATGCCTATCACTATGACGAAGGGCTGGCGCGATTCGAATCACGCATTCCGGTGTTGCCGGCGGCGGCGGCTGGCCTGAAGGCTATTGCGCAGGATCGCCTGCGCTGGCTGGACGGCATGTTCGGGGCCGGTCCGTATCTGTGTGGCGAGCGCTTCAGTGTGGCCGATATCTGGCTGTATGTGTGGCTGGATTTTGCATTGACGGTTAATCAGCCGTTCGATCGCAGCTTGCCGAATGTGGGGCCGTGGTTTGCGCGGGTGGCGGCGCGGCCCAGTGCCGCGCGCAGCCGGCAACTGCTGCAGCCGGCCAATGCCGATGAGGCGGGTGGCTGACCGGAGCGGAACATTACACCGAACCAGACGCCTTGTCCTGCTCGGTGATCGCCTGCTCCAGACGCTCCACCTTGCCGGTGAGCTCGTGGTCATGCCCAGGCCGGATATCCGCTACACATGCGGAGCATATGAATATTCAAAATCATCACCCACTCATGATGCGTGGCCAGCGGTCATGTACCGCATCGGCCATCCCGGGTTCCACCGTCACCACATAGATCCGCCGTTCGTGCGTATCGCGCGCGACCAGCCCTTGAATCCATTGTCCCTTGGTCAGGTCGTACCAATGTGAATGACCTTCGAGATCCTTCTCCATGAAACACTTGACGGGGATCTTCACCGGGATCGGAAACCACTTGTCCCAGCGGCCCGCGTAGATCGAATCGAGCCGCGCCCAGCCGCCGAGCGGCAGTTGGCCTGCCTGCTCCCTGCGCCGTCCCCAGGGCAATAGTTCGACATGCCCGTCCTTCGCGTGCACCGGCAGCGCCGCCTTGGGATTGGGAAAATAGACGCGGATGTCCGCACCCTGATATGTGTAATACACACCGCCACACATGTCGCTACCTGCTGGTGAATACTGTTTCGTTAGTGCCGCAACACTTACCGCCTCTCTGTCCCCTCTCCCGGAGGGAGAGGGTTAGGGAGAGGGGGAATGCGCATGCAGCACAGGCTTTATTCCTTCATCTCATCGCCTTCGCCCTGTATGCACTGCGGGCGCATGAGCACGAGGCGTATTCTCTCCAGCACGGATTCCATCGCCAGCATCAACTCGTTATTCCAGAACCGCAATAGGCGATAACCATGCCCACGCAACCAGGTATCGCGACAGCGATCATAGTCTGCCTGCGCGTCATGCTGCCCACCGTCGAGTTCAATGATCAGCCGTCGCTCCACACAGACAAAATCGACGATGTAGCGGCCTATGGGCTTTTGTCGCTTGAATTTAACGCCCATAAAGCGATGCGCCCGTAGGTGATACCACAAGCGTTGCTCGGCCACAGTTGAGTTACTGCGCATAGCTTTTGCGTGGTGTAGCATATTTCCTTTCTCTCTCTCTCTCTCTCTCTGTCCATCTCCCTCTCCCCCGGCCCCTCTCCCACAAGCGGGCGAGGGGAGTGGATATGCTTCTCTCATCTCGATCCTTACCAACGAACTGTCCCCGGAGGGGGTTAGGGAGAGGGCGAAGCTCAAGTGCGGCAAGTAACTTGAGTCCCTCTCCCCCAGCCGGGAGAGGAGAGATGTCTCATGTCCTCTCTTGAAAGGGATGGCGATGTTTTACCTGCATCCCCTCTCCCCGCGCACAGGGAGAGGGTGCTTGCGGAAGGCACCTTGGAGGGTAGCGCTTTCTTAAAACATAAAAAATCTGTTGAACCGCCAAGGACGCCAAGGAAGGCAAATATCCGACGCTGTCACCTTGTCACGGGCCGGGTGAGTGGGCGACGGGACACATATATCAAATTTTCTTGGCGCTCTTGGTGTCCTTGGCGGTTTAAATGCTTTTCCCGGGATTAAATCGTTTGTCGGTGGCCGTACGGTTTCCATGCCGGGGCGATGACGTTGGGCATGGATGAGCGGTTCAGCAGGCGCGCGGGCGCCAGGGTGAATTCGCCGTAACGCTGGTTGATGCGATCCATTACCGCATGCACCGCGCTGCTGTTGCTCGGCGAGTCGTCGAACAGTTCGCGTTGCTGATCGGCGGGACACGGGCCAAGCGCGGTGACCTGTACCTGATGGATGCCGCGGCCCTGCCAGTAGTGATCGAGCACCTCTTCACACAGCGTCATGATGGCGTGACTGTCGGCGCAGGGCAGCGCGGTTTTGAATTTGCCGCCGATCCAGCCGTCGTTGCAGCGCAGGCCGATGAAGAAGCGGTTTGCCTGCATGCCGTGACGGCGCAGCCGTGCGGCGACCTTCTCACTCATGTGCAGAAGATAAGTAGTCAGTACTTCGCGCGTCCGCGTATCGGGCGGTACCACCTTACCGTGGCCGATGGATTTGGGCGCCGGCACATTGATGTGCATCGGCTCCGGATCCTGGCCCAGGCACATATGCCAGATGCGTCGGCCGGGATTGCCGAAGCGTTGCGCCAGCACGCTGATCGGCAGCTTCGCCATATCACCGCAGGTGTAGACGCCGTGTTTGGCGAGAAAGCCGCCGATGCCCTCGGCGATGCCGCACAACTCGGTGACGCGCGCTGTGCTCAGTCGCGCGCGCGCCTCCCACGGCGGAATGATCGTCAGCCCGTTGGGCTTGTTGAGTTTGGCGGCGTACTTGGCCGTGGTCTTGTCGCCGCTCACGCCGATCGAACACAACACGCCGGAGGCGGCGAACACCACTTCCTTGACTTGCTGCGCGATCTCCGCCGGTGTGCCCAGCAGGCTTTGGCAACGCGTCACGTCGAGAAACGCTTCATCGACCGAGAACACTTCGATATCCGGCGTGATGCTCTGCAGTGCATCCATGATGGCGGTGGACACCGCCGCATAACGCTGCGGCCGCGCCGGGCACTGAATGAGATCGGGGCACAGCCGCCGCGCTTCCTTGAGGCGCATGCCGGTCTTGATGCCATAGGCGCGCGCTTCGTACGAGCAGGTAATGATGCAGGTGCCCTGCAGGCCGTTGGTCACGGCCACCGGCCGGCCGCGCCATTCGGGGCGGTCGCGCTGTTCGATGGACGCGAAGAAGGCGTTCATGTCGACGAGGATGATGGCGCGCGGCCAGATGTCGGGATGCGCGGTATTCATGGCAGGCTTATTCATAGCTGCGCATCTGTCCGACCAGCACGCCCTGTATCTGCACACGCTCGGCCGGGTAGCGCAGCGAGGTCATGGTGTGGTTGGCGGGAATCAGTTCGATCTGGCCGTCGCGGTGTTGCTTGATGCTTTTCAATGTCACTTCGTCGTTGTCGATCAGCGCCACCACGATCTCGCCGTCGCGCGCTGCGTCGCGTCGCTCGATGACTACCAGATCGCCATCGAGTATGCCCGCCTCGATCATCGACTCGCCGCTCACCTGCAACACGAAACGCTTCGGTCCGTTGAACATGGCGTTGAGATCCAGCGACTGCTGATCGGCAATCGCCTCGATCGGCCGGCCCGCCGCGATGCGGCCGAGCAGGGGTAGAGCATCCGCTGCGGGCGGCGTTGCCAGGCCGATGCCGCGCCAGCCGCGCTGCCGTTGCACATAGCCCTTGTCGGTCAGCGACTGAATGTAGCGATGCACCGTGCCCTTGGATTGCACGCCCACCGCCGCGCCGATTTCGGTGAGCGTCGGCCCGTGTTCGTGGTGGTCAAGATGAGCGCGGACAAAATCCAGGATACGGCTTTCCAGGGTTGTGAGCATGGCGGGTCTCCAGGGCATGAAAACAGCATAGAGAACTTTTGGAGAACTTACAAGGCAAGATTGCGAGACGAGAAATACTCCATGCAAGACAAGCCCCTGCCTCTTCTTTGCCGGTCACGCAGGCGCCCTGCCGGTCACGAAAGCAAGTGTCGGTGTGCAGCGAATCCGCATGCGTGCAAGCCGCGCCAAGCAAGATGCCACGGCTGTGAATCCAGGCAATGGACGGCGGGTTTCAGGACAAAGAGTCGTTGGCAGGCTCTGCGTTATTCGTCAATTGAAAAGAGAGAGAGGCGAATCGCTTCGACAATCACGCGCGCTCTACGTCGCCCCTCACTCCTCTCCCATGAGTGGGAGAGATGAGTGATCGAAATTCAATCGGAGTTTCTTTTGCTATTTCCTGTCCGCTGCTATCACGCGCAGTGCGAGCGTGACGGATGAACGAGGTTTCTTGATAAACCGGCTCACTGACTTATACTGACCCGCGTACAAAGGTAAAAAATAAACGGGATATTCATTGATATCCGCTGACGCCAACCGGTCCATGGTTATTGCAAACCCGGGCTGCACAGCAGGGCGCTGACCTGGATCAGGCATGAAACTGAAACTTCACTGGCAAATTATGATCGCGCTGGTGCTGGCCGTGCTGGCCGGTATTGTCAGCGGCAAGGATGCGGCGCTGTTCGGCATATCGTTTTATGCCATGTTCGCGTTTATCGGCGCGCTGTTCCTGAATGCGTTGAAGATGATCATCGTGCCGCTGGTGGTGTCGTCCATTATCGTCGGTATCGCCGGCATCGGCTCCTCAGGCGCGCTGGGGCGCCTGGGCGGCAAGACCCTGCTGTATTATCTCAGCACCAGCCTGCTGGCGATTCTGGTCGGCCTGCTGATGGTCAATCTGTTCACGCCGGGCATCATCGACGGTCATCCGGCCCGTGAAGTGCTCGGGCAGCTGAATGACCAAACCGTCAGCGATATGCTGTCGCACGTGCAGGGCAAAGGCGCCAGTGACCTCGCGGGCATCTTTCTGCAATTGTTCCCGCCCAATATCATCGCCGCGGCCAGCAGCAACGGCCAGTTGCTGGGGCTGATCGTCTTCTCGCTGTTGATGGGTTATTTCATGACCCGCATCGACGAGCCCTATGCGGAGGCGCTGTACAACTTCTGGTCCGGTCTGAACCAGGTCATGATGAAGATCACCGACCTGATCATCAAATTCGCGCCGATTGGTGTGTTCGGTCTGGTCGCCAAGGTGGTGGCCGATACCGCAACCTCACGACTCGATGAACTCGCGCAAACCGTCGGTGTGTTTTTCCTGACGGTCATGCTGGCGCTGGCAGTTCATTTCTTCATCATCCTGCCGTTGATTCTGCGCTACGTTGCCGGCGTCAATCCCTTGCGCCATTACAAGGCCATGGCGCCGGCGTTGCTGATGGCCTTTTCCTCGTCGTCATCGGCCTCCACCTTGCCGGTGACGATGGAATGCGTGGAGAAGAACGCCGGTGTCTCCAACCGCACCGCCAGCTTCGTGCTGCCGTTGGGCGCCACCGTCAATATGGACGGTACTGCGCTGTACGAATGCGTCGCGGCCATGTTCATCGCCCAGGCCTATGGGCTGGCGCTGCCGTTCACCGTGCAGTTCACCGTGGTCCTGATCGCATTACTGACATCGATAGGCGTCGCGGCCATTCCGTCCGCCAGCCTGGTCGCGATCAGCGTGATTCTCGCCGCCATCGGCCTGCCCGCCGACGGTCTCGCGATGATCATGGCGGTCGACCGTATTCTCGATATGTGCAGGACGGCAACCAATGTATTCAGCGATTCCTGCGGCGCCGTCGTGATCGCCAAACTGCAGGGCGAGCAGGGCATACTCGAAGACAGCGGCAATGACCGAGTCGCCGATAGTTAAGGAAGGTCTGATTAATTATGTTTGCCGCAGAGGCGCAGAGAACACAGAGATCATTCAGGTTGTGTATCATGAATTTTCCTCTGTGTTCTCTGCGCCTCTGTGGCCCGAATCGGATAAAGCAGAGCTTCATTAATGCAATGAACCGAAGAATCGAGCCGTGACAATTTCTGATTTTGACAAGCGGGTGCTGATCGAGCAAGTGCGTGCTATCGAGGCGGGGCAGGTGCTTGCCGATGACACGGCGGGACTGTCCGAAGAGATCCCCGCGCACAGTGATTTCGATGCGCGGCTGTGGCAACGGGCGCAGCGCCTCGCGGAGCGCAATGCGTTGTGGCCCGAGCTGGGACGTGCCGCCGTCCTGTCGCGCCGCGTCACTACCATCACGCTGATCGTGGCGGTGCTGTCCGGTGCGCTGGCGACCGGTTATGCGGTCAATGCCGGCCAAGCCATCAATATCTACTGGTTGTTGCTGGTCCTGCTCGGTTTCAATCTGCTGTCCATGCTGCTGTGGCTGGTGGGCATCAGCATGAATCTGGAAGGCCTGATCGAGGGCGTGTTCGCCAAACTGGCCAGTTGGCTGCCCAGCCAGTTGCAGACTGAAAGCAACGTCGGCACCCGCGCGGACCGCGCCTGGTTGACCTGTCATTTCAGCGGCAAGCCCGGCAAGTGGCAGATCAGCACAATGGTGCATCAACTCTGGCTGGCGTACATGCTCGCCGGGCTGACGGTGCTGGTGCTGGTGCTGATGGCGCGCCAGTACGATTTCGTCTGGGGCACAACGCTGTTGTCCGATACGGCCTTCGTGAAACTGACCGAGGTGTTAGGCACACCGCTGCACGCGCTGGGCCTGACCACGCCAACGCCGCAACAGGTTGCAGAAACGCGCATCGGTGCGCTGCAGACATTGACCGCCGCGCATCGCTACGCCTGGGCGCAATTCCTGTTGGGCGCGCTGCTGTGTTTTGGCATCGTGCCACGCTTGCTGCTCTGGTGCTGGGCAGTGCTGATGCGCGGCCTTGCCCGGCGCCGCTTCGCGCTCGATCATTACCTGCCTTATTACATCGGCCTGCGCCAGCAGTTGCTGCCACTGGCCGGCCACGGTCGGATCGTCGATGCCGACACGGCACCGCCCGCTGCTGCCGCAACGCCGGCCATTGATCCCGTACCGCACCAACTGCCGGCTGCGGCGCATTGGGTGTCGGTCGAACTCGGCGACGACATCCATTGGCCACCGACGTTTGTCGGCGCCGGCAATGATCTTGGCCAGATCGTCGATCGCGATTCACAGATGCGTATTCAGCAGCGCCTGCAGACCGATAACGATCCGCTGCTTGCCGTCGCGGTAGCCGCCGCCCGCTCGCCGGATCGCGGTGTGCAACGCACCATCGCCGACTTGATTGCGGACAGCGCGCAAGCCTGGCTGGTGCTGCTGCACAGTCGTGAACAGGGCGCGATCTCCACCACGCGGCTGGCGGCCTGGTACCGCCTGGCCGAGGCCTGCAAAGTGCCGGCGGATCACGTCATCAGCATGAGCGTGGATTAAGACGATGCCGAACCCGCCACGCGAGGTCAGCGTCCAACCCGTCAGGCTGGCCGTAGTCGGCCACACCAATACCGGCAAGACATCCTTGATCCGGACACTGCTGCGCGACGATCGCTTCGGCGAGATCGATGACGCGGCGGGCACGACGCGGCATGTGGAAAGCTCGGCGATTTATGCCGGCAACGTTGCGGTTTTGAATCTGTTTGATACGCCCGGCTTCGAAGATTCCAGTGCCTTGCTGCAAACGCTGGAAGCACTGGAGAAAACCATTCAGGCCAAAGCACCGGCGGAGTTGTTGCGCGAATTTATCGCGCGGGCCGCCGACTATCCCGAATTCGCACAGGAAACCAAGGTGCTGCGCCAGGCGCTCAACAGCGATGTGCTGCTGTACATCATCGATGTGCGTGAGCCCTTGTTGGGCAAGTACCGCGACGAGGTCGAGATCCTTAGCAAGGCCGGCAAACCGATCATCCCGGTGTTCAATTTCATCGCCGGCCACAGCGACGCACTGGTGCGCTGGCGCGAACAGATGGCGCATTTCAATCTGCACGCGGCGCTGGAATTCGATACCGTGGCCTTCGATTTCGAGGCCGAGAAGCGCCTCTACCAGAAGCTGCAAAGCCTGCATGAAAAGCGCTACGATGCCCTGCAGGCACTCATCGACTATCGCCAGGAGGTTTGGGAAAATCTGCTGCATGCCGCGGCACAACGTATCTTTCGGCTGCTCGCTGAGGTCGCCTGTTACCGCCGCGAAGTGGGCGGCAAGGGCGGCATCGCCGACGCCGATGTTGCGGCCATGCAGGACTTCGTGCGCAACGCGGAACAGCACGCCTTGCGGGATCTGCTGGCGATCTTCGCGTTTACGCAGCTGGATGTCGACTTGCAACAATTACCGGTGCGCGACGGGCAATGGGAGCTGGATATCTTCTCGCCCCGCGCCATGAAGGTCTTCGGCCTGAACGCAGGCGCGACCGCCTTGAAAGGCGCCGCCGTCGGCGCCGGCATCGACCTGATGACCGGCGGCCTGAGTCTCGGTGCGGCCAGCCTGCTGGGCGCGGCACTGGGTGCGGGCTGGGCCACGGCGCGGCGTTATGAGCAAGAGTTGAAGGCCGCTTGGCGCGGCAACAAATGGCTGTGCATTGATGACAACACGCTCAGCCTGCTCTACCTCCGGCAACGGCAATTGCTGCAGACACTGACACAACGCGGCCATGCGGCCCGAAACACCTTGCAACTCACCGGCAACGCGACCGACCACACGCTTCCCAAACGCTGGTCCAAGCTCATCACCGTACTGCGGCAGAATCCGGACTGGCAACAGGCCGCATCGAGCGATCCGGAGTATCAACAATTGCAGACACAGGTCGTGGACTGGCTGAGTCATCAAGAAAAAAGGAGTCCTGATTAATTCCTTTGCTCCCCTCTCCCGCTTGTGGGGAGAGCGAAGCGAGGGGACGAAGCCGAACTCTCCACTGTGATTCGGTGAATAAGTCAGAGCTTCATATAGTCGTAAATTGGTGCTGGCGACACATCGGTGTGCCGAGCGCTACGCGTCGCCTGCGACTGGCTGCTTACTACTGGGAGTGGACGGTCACGGCATGTCGTATCAGTGTCTTTCCTGCAGCGTGACCCGACGCAAAATGGCTTTTTGCCAGATACATGATATTTATATTTGGCGGCATATTGCATTTCAGAGTAGCTTGGGCGAAGCTAAATCGAATAAGAACAGTCTAGAGAATCAGAGCCATGCGAACCCACTCATTGCTGAATCGATTCCGTCATTCGCACAATAGGTGGCCGCCGTCTATCACTCAATACTGCGTAAGCGGACTATTGTACTGTTAGACATAAGAAAGGAACAACGCATGTCCACCATCAAAGTAATGGCAGGTGATCTTGATAAAGGGTCATGGCAGTTTGTTGGTATGTTTGGGGCAGCAACGATGACCCGTGCTAGCACAACGAAAAGCCTATGGAAAGGCGAATCAATTAATCTAAAAACTGAGGCTGAGAATATTGAGCAGTTGAATGAAGAAAAGGTCAAGAAGCTAGCAGGGACGGCAGGGTGGGGAATAGCCGGTGCTGTTCTGCTCGGCCCTCTGGGTGCAATTGGAGGAATGCTATTGGGAGGCAATAAGAAAGAGGTTGCCTTTGCCTGTTATCTTAAAGATGGGCGAAAGTTTATGGCGACAACGGATGGAAAGACATGGCAGAAAATAGCTGCGGCAAGATTCGCATAGCAGAATTGCCTAACAATCAAATCCAGCCGAGCCAAAAAACGCTGCGCGTTTTTTTGGCCGGCTAATTTGAGGCGTTAGCCTTTAAGAGGTACATTTATGGATACCGCAGTAGTTGGTGTAATGGGAACTCTACTTGGAGGCTTGGTTGGTGGATTTTTGACGCACTGGAACTCAACTGCCTTAGCAAAGTTTGAGATGAAATGGCAGCAAGTGCGGCTGCGCCAAGAAAAGCTTGAAGAAATTTCTGAGCTTCTTGATCAAATTCAGCACCACTTCAACAAGCTCATGGGGGAAGTCATACTCAAGGTTGAGACCGATAAGCCGCTTGACCAGTCTGGCGAACGCATACCATTTGACCGCCTTAAAATTCTGATGGAATTCTATGCACCGGCAATGCTCGACGACTGGCAGCAGTTAGAACATGGGCGCGAGGTATTCGGAAAAGTATTAGTGGACGCCATCTCCAGTGTGCACCTCACCAAGCCAAAAAAGCAGGAGATTAATGGAAGAGCAGTCACTGCCGCAGGCATGGTATCTAAAGTGTGCCGGTCATTTTCAGAAAAGGCTGCTTTTCTAGCACATGAGGCAGTTCAAGATCAGACGGCTAACAATATATTGCAGCGGTTATGCAGCTTCGCTGCCCGCCGTCGAACACAAGCGTTAGGTGTAATAGAAGAAAAGCAAAGATAAAAGGGGGCTGCTCCTCTTGGCCTTTAATCAAGACGGATAAAAAAGAAATATGAAAAGTGCTACAGACAACATAGATGTCGCAGATATTGATAACGCAATTGAGATGTTGAATAAATACGTCAAGGATCCGAGTATAAAGCCTTTAATATCAATATTAGAAGCGTTGAAGCAAGACTTATGCAACGAATTACTCTTGTCACAACTTGCTGATACATGGAGAAATCTTGGTGTGTTCCAAGGTGCCGTTTTAACTTACGTGCCAAATTTCTATACTTTTATACCTGATGATATTTTTGGAGATAAGAAATAAATGAGGCCTGTGATTCACAGTGTGGCTGAGCGGAAGGGAATGAGAAGTCGGTAGGGACTGACAATTGTGCGGAGCTTTCTGAAAGCATTGCAGGAACATGTCTGCATGAAAAATGTACCATGAGGACCTGCGCTCAGTGGTTCGCCCCAGTGCCGTGAAAGTTGTAATATGGTGCTTGTGAGTCAAGCTGACCGGGAATGGGGCCAAGGCGGCGTCACGACAACAAACAACGCATCACGAGGCTGCCATGAGTAGAGATATCGAAGCATTGAAACTGCGCCTGCGCGAATTCGCCGCCGTGCGCGACTGGGACCAGTACCATTCCCCCAAAAATCTGTCCATGGCGCTGATCGCCGAGGCCGCCGAGCTGGTCGAACATTTTCAATGGCTGACCGAAGCGCAGAGCGCCCAGCTCAAACCGGACAAGCTTGCCGAAGTCGAGGCCGAACTTGCCGACATCTTCATCTACCTGATCCGCACCGCCGACAAGCTCAACATCGACCTTATCGATGCGGTGAAAAAGAAAATTGAACACAACGCGCATAAATATCCGGCCGAACAGGTGCGCGGTAGCGCCAAGAAGTACACAGAGTATTGACGCGCAAGCAAGGAAGGCTTGGATTGGGAGTCCTCATCCGGATTGACGACAGCGCAAATGGTAAATCGGTGTGCCGGACGACGAGGAACGTCTCAAAGTGACTGTTCCCTCTCTCATGGTATTGGGGCCAGAATTACTCCCCTCACCCCAACCCTCTCCCGGAGGGAGAGGGAGTCATAGTTACGGCGTTCGGTAGTAAAGGAAGAAGCGTAACGAATAGCACGGTGAGCGAAAAGAAAGTCCCTGCACCCTTCGCGCTACGCGCTCTTCCCTCAGGGCGAAGGCCACGACTGCAGGGATGCAGGAGGTAGGGTAACGCCAGGAGCAGTTGCCGAGGCTGAGGGGATTAAAATCAATGCGCGAATTTGATTCCCTCACCCCAACCCTCTCCCGGAGGGAGAGGGAGTCATAGTTACGGCGGCAATCATTTTGAGTGACAAATTAATCACAGCTTTCTTAGGTCAGTACCATTCGCTTCCATGCCTTCTTCTTTTCCGATGAGTATCTCTACATTATGACTGACCGCGTCAAACCCAAAGGCATGCCGGTACCGGCGCATCCGCGTGAGCGCCGCGTGCCGCTGCCCTGGGAGCAACCGAAAACCACCGCTGAGGATCCGCTGTCGCATCAGCGGATCCAGGCCATCCTCGACAGCCCGAGTTATCGGGAGGCGGATCAGGATGTAGAATTCCTCAATTGCGACTCGGTGCGCGGTGTGCGCCTGCTACTCGATTATCTCAAGCCGGAAACGCTGCTGGCACAGCATGGTGTGCAGCACACCATCGTGACCTTCGGCAGCACGCGTATTGTCGAGCCGGCAGCTGCACAGCGCAAAGTCGCCGCGCTGCGCGCTGCCGTGGACGGCGCGCCGGACGATACGTCGTTGCGGTCGCGGTTGAGCGTGGCCGAAAGGCTGCTGGAGAAAAGCCGGTATTACGATGTGGCGCGTGAATTCGGCCGTCTGGTCGGTGCGTCCGGCACGGGCCCGGCGGATGCGCGCGTGATGCTCATGACCGGTGGCGGGCCGGGCCTGATGGAGGCGGCCAATCGCGGGGCGTTCGATGCCGAGGCCATGAATATCGGCCTGAATGTCACCTTGCCGCGCGAGCAATACCCCAACCCTTATATCACTCCTGATCTGTGTTTCCGGTTTCATTATTTCGCCATACGCAAACTGCATTTCCTGCTGCGAGCCAAGGCGCTGGTGGCGTTTCCCGGTGGTTACGGGACCTTCGATGAGCTGTTCGAAACCCTGACACTGGTGCAGACCCGCAAGATCCAGCCGCTGCCGGTTGTGCTGGTGGGCGAAGCCTTCTGGTCCAAGGCTTTCGATCTGCAATTTCTCGTCGACGAGGGCGTGATCGATAGGGAGGATGCCGATTTGTTCTGGTACGCCGAGACCGCCGAGGAGGCCTGGCAAGGTATTCTCCAATGGCATCGGGACAACGGCACGCCGTTATTCTGATATTCCCCCGGCGGCCGCGACGGTCTGTGCAAAGCTTTTACAGACAGGTCACATTTCGCTTGCCTATTCCTCGCGCCGCCATGACATAATCGCTGTCAGACCCGCCCACCGTGACTGAACTCCCGGATGGCGGCATGGTCACAGATTGCGCTGGTGCCGAGTCCTGTTGCAGCGTTGCCGGCCTGTCCACTTCATTGCCAAGTAGAGGAATCGTTTCATGAAACAACACACCACATTGCTGCTGGTCCTGTCGGCCGTCGTCGCGTTGGGCGGCTGTGCCTCCAATCTTTCCGGCGAATCCTATTCCCGTGCCGAGGCGCGCGTGCCGCAGCAGGTTCAGTTCGCGACCGTCGAGCAGGTGCGACCGGTGAAGATCGAAGGCACCAAGACGCCGATCGGCGCGGGCGCCGGTGCGGTCATCGGTGGTGTGGCCGGCAGTACGGCCGGTGGCGGTCGCGGTAGCGCGGTTGCGGCCGCGGTGGGTGCCGTGGCCGGTGGTCTGTTGGGCGCGGCCACCGAAGAAGGTCTGACCCGCGAACAGGGCGTGGAGGTGACGGTGCGCTACGACAACGGCCAGTCCGTCGCCATCGTCCAGGCCGCCGCCAAGGACGAAACCTTCAAGGTCGGCGACCGGGTGCGCGTACTCAGCGTCGACGGCAACACCCGCGTCAGTCACTGACACTCCGGCCCAGCCAATGCGGGCGCGCGGCCACCGCGCGTCCCGCAACTTCCCTGCAACCACTTCCCTTCGTTCAGCCGCTATTCAGTCACCAGGACCTACTCTCCCTCTCACACAGGACTGGAGAGTAGCCATGATGACATTGTTCCCTTACTGGTCGCGCACCTGGCCACTGCTGTTGCTGTTGGCCTTGACTGTCTGCACCGGTGTGGTCAGCGCCGATCCGCCATCGCGTGTCGCGCGCCTCAGTGTGCTGCACGGCGATGTCAGTTTTGCACCGGCGGGCGAAGACAGTTGGTACGCGGCGAATCTCAATCGTCCCTTGACCAGTGGCGACCGACTCGACACCGACAGTGGCGCGCGTGCCGAACTTGATCTCGGTATGGCGACCGTGCGCCTGGATGAGCGCAGCAGCTTCGGCTTGCGCGCTCTTGATGATCGCAATGTCCAACTCGAACTGACCCAGGGCACTGTCAACCTGCGCGTGCATGATCTGTCCGACGAACAGCGCATCGAAGTGGACACACCGACGCTGGTATTCGTCGTTAGTCAGCCCGGTGAATACCGTATCGACATCGAGGCGAATGGCGCGAGCACGCGCGTGACGCTGTTCGACGGCGCCGGTGAGGTCTTCGGTGATGCCGGCACGCGCTATCGCGTCTCTCCGCGTCAGTCCTACCGCTTCGACGACAGCCGGTTGCGCGCTGTCGCCGTAGAGGATCTGGCGCGCCCCGATGCTTTCGACAACTGGTGCTTTGCGCGCGATGATCGCTATGACAGCTCGCAGTCGCGCCGTTACCTGCCGGACGGGGTGGTCGGCGGCGCCGGTCTCGATGACTACGGCGCCTGGAATGACGGTACGGAGTACGGCCCGATCTGGTACCCGACGCGTGTCGCTTCCGGCTGGGCGCCGTACCGCGACGGTCATTGGGCCTGGATCGATCCCTGGGGATGGACCTGGGTGGACAATGCGCCGTGGGGTTTTGCGCCGTTTCACTACGGCCGCTGGGTGTACGTCGGCAACCGCTGGGGTTGGCTGCCGGGGCCGATCGCGCAGCGTCCTGTGTACGCGCCGGCACTGGTAGTATTTATCGGCGGGGGTAGCTGGTCCGGTGGCCATGCGCGCGGCACAGCGCCAGTCGGCTGGTATCCGCTCGGTCCACGTGATATTTACCGGCCGCCGTACAGCGTCAGTCGCGGTTACTACACGCGCATTAATACCGGCAACTCCCGTCTGCTCGACCGTAATCATGTCGGTGGCAGTTATGAAGCCTATGAGCATGGCCGCGCGGGGCGCGATGACGACTCTGCCTACCGCCACAATCCGGCGGCCGTCACCAGGGCATCGGGCAAGGACTTCGTGCATCCCCGCCCGGTCGCGGCCAACCGTCCGCAGCTGAACAGAGAACCGCCGGCGCATGACCGGAGCAGTCGCGATGCCGCGCCGCCAGTGCCTGCCGCACGCCTGCGGGCCATCGAGCGTAACGATGGCCGTGCGTCGACGGACCATGACCGGCGCCGCTTCAATGATCTTCAGCCAGTCCCGACACGCGACCAAGCGCGGCCGCGTGTGCGGGTGAACGGTCCGCCGCAGGCACCTGACAGCCCGGCGCCGCCATCCCGGGAAACCACGCGGCGCTTCACACCGCCGCACGAACGCAATGCCGAACGGGATGGCGTCGAGCATGCACCGGGCCGGCGTGACACCAGTCCGGTCGAACCAGACCGTGCGCAGGAACGACCAGCGCGCCGACATAACCAGAAGGAAATGGGTACCGAAGTACGCCGTGAGCGCGGCAGTGCGGCACCGGTGCCGGCGGCAATGCCACAGCAGCAGGCGGCGATACCGGCGCCGATACCACGTGCGGAACGTCGGGCAGCACCACACGAACGTGCGTCGGCACCTCGGGAGCAGGCGCGTGAGCCGCGGCAACGCAATGCGCGGCGGGGTGAAGGTAAAGCTCATGAGGCGCGGGATGGCGGTGTGTCGGAGCACTGATCCACTTGGTGTGATGACACTATCGCGACTGGTGTTTCAGGCTATCCCAGATATCGAGCGCTCTCTCGCGGCTTTGCGCCAGATCGACGATGGGCTCGGGATAGTCCACGCCCAGGCGCAGCTGTGCATCTGCCAGCACGGTGGCGGGTGCGCGCCATGGTTGGTGCAGCCACGGCACCGGCACGCGCCCGATTTCAGGAACCCAGCGCCGCACATAACCACCTTCCGGATCGAAGCGCTGGCCTTGCAGCACGGGATTGAAGATGCGGAAATACGGTGCGGCATCCGCGCCGCAGCCCGCGACCCATTGCCAGCCCATGCTGTTGTTGGCGAGATCGGCATCGACCAGCGTGTCCCAGAACCAGCGCGCGCCTTCCTGCCAGGGAATCAGCAGATTCTTGGTAAGCAGCGAGGCGACGATCATGCGCACCCGGTTGTGCATCCAGCCCGTTGCCTTGAGCTCGCGCATGCCGGCATCGACAATCGGTATGCCGGTGTTGCCCTGTTGCCAGCGACGCAGGTCGGCCGCGTAGTCGCCGCGCCAGGGCATGGCGGCGAAGCGCGCGTCCAGCGCTTGGTTGGCGGTATGCGGAAAGTGAAACAGCAGATGTTGAGCGAACTCACGCCAGGCCAATTGCCGCATGAAGGCCTCGGCCGCCGGCAGCATGTCGCGCGCCGCTGCAGCTACGGTCTGCTGGAATACCTGCTGCCAGACCTGCCGTGGGCTGAGTTCGCCGAAGTGCAGATGCGCTGACAGCCGTGCAGTACCGGGCCGATCAGGGCGATCCCGATCCCGGGGATAAGCGAGTAATGCATCGTCGCACAAGCGCGCCAGCGCGATATGGGCGCCGGCTTCGCCGGGCTGCCAGCAACTTGGAAAATCCTTGTCCCAACGGATCCGCGGCAACAATTCGAGTTGTGCCGGTGCCAGGCTTGGCAGTCGCGCATTCGGCAGTGGTGGCAGTGCAGACGGGCAGTTGCCCGTGACGGACAAGGGCCCTGTCTTTTGCAGATTTTTCCAGAACGGTGTGAAGACGCGATAAGGCGTGCCATCCCGCTTCAGCAGTTGCGACGGTTCGCGCAGCAGATTACCCGTGTGGCTGTGAACCTGCAGACCGAGCGCGTGCAAGCCCAGTTCGACAGCGATGTCGCGTTCGATGCGGAGTGGTTCGTAACTCCGGTTCCAGTGCACGTGTGCGGCGCTGAATACGTTTGCGATCCGTGTCACCAGCACTACAGTTTCGCCACGGAAAATCAGCAGATCGCTGCCGTGCCGGCGCAAATCGGCGCGCAGTGCGCTGAGGCTGTGATGCAGCCACCAGGCGCTCGCCGCACCCAACGGCCAGTCACTGTGTGCTTCATCATGTATATAGACAGGCACTGGTATCTGCCCCGCATCGAGCGCCGCCAGCAAAGCGGGGTTGTCGTGCAGGCGCAGATCGTGGCGCAGTAAGATCAGGGCGGTCGTCTGCATCGCAGAGTGTCTGTTGCGGGAGCCGTTCGGCGCGGTGGCGTGAGCGGTAAGAGTATCCCGGTTGGTGTTGCGGCGTAACCGGGAATCCTTGTCCTTTATCACGTTGCTTGTCGATCTTGTGGTCTTTACGCCGATGGCCGATACTTTGCGCGACTTTTCCCTTCCTACTTCACACATTGCAGGAGACAGTATCATGAGTAAAGGTATGGACAGTAAGAAACAGACCAAAAAAGAACCGGCCAAGACGTTGAAAGAGAAGCGGGCGGCCAAGAAGGAAAAGAAGAAATAGCGGCCCCTCCGCAGCATGTTTGGGTCAGCTGTAATAAAGCCCCTCTCACTCAGGGAGAGGAGTTGGGAGAGAAGGTGCTGAGGTGAATATACTATTTTCTCAGCGAATTCCCTCTCCCTGTCCCTCTCCCGCAAGCGGGAGAGGGGACCTAACCTGATGGTGTGATGATTAAACCAGGTTCCTTCGCGAATTTAACCTAAGGAACCCCTTATTTATTACTTGAACCGCCAAGGACGCCAAGAAAATCTGTTTTGAAATTCAAGAGCAAATATTTTGGCGCTCTTGGCGTCCTTGGCGGTTGACGGGCTCTGCCGCAGAATTTGTGGGTCAACTGCAATCAAGTCCCCTCACCCTGAGGGAGAGGGAATTGTCACTATGAGACTTTGCTTATCATCCGGTTCGCAGTATTACCCCGAAATAATACGTAGCCACTATCTACGCGATATGAATTCAACTATATCATCGCAACTACAGTGAGTGTTGCCCACGAATTCTGTGGAAGAGCCGAAATAGCGGCTCCTGCCCGGTGGCAGTGACTGTCCGGTTAGCGCTGCCGGTTTGGTCTGAAAATACTTCGCAAGGTCCTTGCCGATTTAGGGCTGTCATTTTTCTCTGACCTTGTTACCATTCTGCATCTGGGCAGCAAGTCGCACCGGCAGGCGAGGGCAGCGTGTACACCTTCAGAGATGACCGCCGGATCAGTCTTGCCGGTATATTGATCATGGTGGCACTCACGTTGGCAGCCGGTGTCGCGGTGTTCATCGTGATGCAACGCCAGGCCGAGACCGTTCTGGCCAAGAGTCTGGCGCTCGCCTTGCAGGTCCGCGTGGAGCGGCTCGACGATACGCTCGAACGCAGTATTGCCAGCGCCTCGGCAATCGTTACCCATCCCAATTTCATCCTTGCACTGCAAGAGCTCGATGACGCGACCCGGAGCGGGGACCCTCAGGCCACTCTCCTGCGTACCGCGCAGTCACTCGTACCGGAAGAATTCTCCGCATTGGCGCTTTACGACCGGCACGGCAACAAGGTGTTGCAGCTCGGACAATTCAGCGCCAATCCCGAACTCAGTGTCCCGCTTGTCACATCGATTCCATCGACAACCGCCATCCTGCTGCGCGACAGGACGATGCGGTTGCGAGTCGATGCCGATATTGTCGTGGGTGGACGGCGCATCGGTCGTTTGCGAACAGAGACCAGCCTGCCGGTAATCGATGTTATGTTCGAAGAGGTGGGCAGCCTCGGCAAAAGCGGAGAACTTGCCCTCTGCGCACCACGGCAGCAGGACATGAACTGCTTTCATACGCGACTCACCCGGCAGGTCATCGGCCGACTCGCTCGCCACCAGCAGTCCGGTGAAGCATTGCCGATGGACTATGCACTGAACGGCCATCAGGGTGAAGTTATCGCGCATGATTACCGCGGGCAGGAAGTTGTGGCCGCGTACAGCCCGATAGCCAAGTTCGGTTTGGGTATGGTCCTGAAGGTCGACAGCGCGGAATTGTTCCAACCTATACAAGGCCAACTCAAATTTATCGTGCCGCTGTTGCTGGGCCTGCTGATCTGCGGCGCGCTGTTGCTGCGCTGGCTGGTCATGCCACTGGTACGGCGATTGGTTCGCTCGGAGGGCGAGGCGCGCGCGAGCAATGCCCGATTGTCGGCCAGTGAAGCCAGCCTGAGCGCGCTGATGGCGCTCTCGCCGGTGGGTATCTTCCGTACCGGCCCGGACGGGAAAGCTATTTATGTGAACGAACGTGCCTGTGAGATCACCGGTCTATCGGTCGATAATCTGCGTGAAGAAGGCTGGATGCAGGCATTGCATCCCGAGGACAGCAAGCGCGTGATATCCGCATGGTATGACACGATACATCATGGGCAGTCATTCCATCTGGAATACCGTTTTCTCCGGCCGAATGGCAGCATCACCTGGGCGCTCACCCAGGTGACGGCGCAAACCGATGCGAACGGCACAGTTGTGGGCTACATAGGTACCATCACCGACATCACCTCACGCAAGCATGTCGAGGAGGCGCTGCGCAGCAGCGAGGTCGCATACCGCAATCTTGTCGAGATGTCACAGGAAGGCATCTGGCGGATCAATGCGGACAGCCGCACCACCTTCGTCAACACAAAAATGGCAGAGATGCTCGGTTATTCAGTTACCGATATGCTCGGCCGATCGCTTTTTGACTTCATGGATGAGCACGGAAAGAAAATTGCGACGCGTAATGTCGAACGGCGTCGACAGGGAATTACAGAACAGCATGATTTCAAGTTTATCCGCAAGGACGGCAACGAAGTCTGGGTACGATTGAATACCAATCCCCTGCTCGACCCGCAGGGCGAATACGCGGGCGCTTTCGCGATGATTTCCGATATTACCGAGCGACGCCGCACGGAGTTGGCACTGAAGGACAGTGAAGAGCGTTACCGTTCGGTGATTACGGCCATGATGGATGGTGTCGTTATCCATCGTCAGGATCTGAGCATTGTCGCCTGTAACCCGGGCGCGCAACGCATATTGGGTCTTGCCGAGGATCAGATCGTGGGCCGTACCTTGGTTGATCCATTCTGGCAGATGATCCATGAAGATGGTTCACCGTTTCCGGGCGAAACCCACCCGGCCGCCGTGACCCTGAGCACCGGGCAATCGCTGACAAGAGTGATCATGGGCGTACGTCGCCCTGATGGCACGGATATATGGGTATCGATCAACTCACAGCCGCTCATACGGTCCGGTGAAACACTGCCCTATGGCGTAGTGACGACCTTCGCTGATATTACCGAGCGCAAGCGGGCCGAACGTGCACTGATCCACAGCGAGGGCAACTTTCGTGCCCTGACCGAAAATGCCAATGTCGGTATTCTGGTCCATTACCGGGGCAAGCATGTGTTCGCCAATCCACGGTTGCTGGAGATGCTGGGGTATACCCTGGAAGAGTTCCGTCGCACGACCCTGAAGGACATCGTTCATCCGGATGAGTACGCAAAGGTCTCGATGCGCTATCTCGCGCGTCTGGCCGGTGATGATATTCCGAATGCCTACGAGACAGTACTGCAAACCAGGAGCGGCGCGCCGCTTCCGGTGGAGCTGACAGCAACCACGACCATCTGGGAAGGTTTACCGGGCGGGCTGGTGCTGCTGCAGGACATCAGTGAGCGTCGCCGCGCCGAGGTGCAGATGCGCAAGCTCTCCAGCGCCGTCGAAGAGATCGCCGACACCGTGACCATCACCAATCCGGACGGCGTGATCGAGTACGTCAACCCGGCTTTCGAGCGCACCACCGGATACGCACTCGAAGAATGCGTGGGACGGACGCCGCAATTGCTGAACTCTGGCAAGCAGGGGCAGGACTTTTATCAGAAAATGTGGCAGACCATTCTGGCCGGCGACACATTCTGCGATGTCTTTATCAACCGGCGCAAGAATGGTGAGCTGTACTTCGAGGAGAAGACCATTACGCCGATCAAGGATGACAATGGCCGTTTGACTCACTTCGTGTCTACCGGTAAAGATGTTACCGAGCGCTTGCAGATCCAGGAGCGCCTTCAGTACATTGCACAGCACGATGCGCTTACCGATCTGCCGAATCGTGTATTGTTGTTCGATATCCTCAAGCGGGCGCTGGCGCGCGCCCGTCGGCACGGGCGTCTGGTTGCGGTACTGTTCATCGATCTTGACCGTTTCAAGAACATCAATGACAGCCTCGGACACGAAGCGGGCGACAAAATACTGCAGCAGTTGTCGGAACGCTTCACGCAGGCTGTCCGCAGCAGTGATGACACGGTGGCGCGTTTTGGCGGCGACGAGTTCGTGATTCTGCTCGACGATGTCGGCAGCGAGAACGATGTTCGCGAGATCGCGCAGAAGGTGCTCAATGCATTGTCGCCGCCATTCCTGATCGATCATCAGGAGTTGTACATCACCGCCAGCATTGGTGTGAGCCTGTACCCGGATGATGGCGAGGATTCCAGCGCACTGCTCAAGCATGCCGATGTTGCCATGTATCGCGCCAAGGATCTCGGCAAGAATACCTATCAGTTCTATTCAGCCGATATGAGCGCGCGGGCTTTCGAAAGGCTGACGCTCGAGTCGAGCCTGAGGCATGCATTGGATCGCGGCGAGTTCCAGCTCCACTATCAGCCGCAGCTGGCAATCTCCGATGGTTCGATCATCGGTGTCGAGGCGCTGCTGCGCTGGCAACATCCGGAATTCGGCATGGTCATGCCGTCGGATTTCATGGCGTTGCTCGAAGAAACCGGCATTATCGTACCGGTGGGTGAATGGGTGCTGAAATCCGCCTGCACGCAGTTGCGTGCCTGGCATGATGCCGGATGGACCGGCTTGCGTGTGGCGGTGAATCTTTCCGCGCGCCAATTCCATTCGGCAGCGTTGGCGAGAGTAGTGAAAGGCAACCTCGCGCTGCTGGACGGCGGTGCCGATCGTCTTGAACTTGAAATCACCGAAAGCGTGCTGATGCATAACGCCGCGACGACCGAGGAGACGCTCAGGCAGCTTGCCGCAATGGGCTGCCGGGTCGCGATCGATGATTTCGGCACGGGCTATTCATCGTTGTCCTATCTCAAGCGTTTTCCGATCAACGTCCTGAAAATCGACCGGACCTTCGTCCGCGATATCCCGGAGGATGCCGATGACGCGGCTATCGTCAGCACTATCGTCGCCATGGCGCACAACCTCAGATTGGATGTAATAGCGGAAGGCGTGGAGACCAAGCAACAACTCGACTTTCTACGTACCTGCGGCTGTGATGTCATGCAGGGCTATCTGTTCAGTAAGCCTGTGCCTGCCGACAGGGTAAAAGGTCTCTTGGAGGCGTCGACCCAGCCCGGACCCGGCAGCAATGGATGGCATAAGGGTGTGTGATCCAAGTGGCCCCGTTTGCGGTTCGTTTGATTCATGGCGGATGGGCCCGGTCCGCACTATCGTCGGCACAACAATTCGTCCATAATTTGCTGCAACAGGCCGCCTCGTAGTGGCTGACAGAAACAAATCATAAGAATTTCATCTTGCCAACTGCACACCACCAGAATATCACTTCACAATCCCGGTGCACTGGCGGGATGCTGCTGATTACGCTCATCGGCTTGGCGCTTGTCGGCGGCTGCAGCAAGTCGGATTCGGAGAAGCACGAACCGGTCCGCCTGGTGCGTACGGTCACGGTCGGCACCGCGGCGGTGACACGGCAGTTGAATTTTCCCGGTCAAGTTGAATCGCGGTATGCAACCACGCTCGGGTTTCGGGTCGGCGGCAAACTGGTCAGCCGCGCGGTCGATGTCGGAACGCACGTACGGCCGGGGCAGGTGCTGGCGCGACTCGATGCCAGCGATTTCGAGTTGAATGCCAAGGCTGCGCAGGCTGACCTCAACAGCGCCGCGGCCGATCGCAAGCTTGCCGCGCTGAACTTCCAGCGCTTCAGTGATCTGCGCACGAAGGGTCTGGTCAGTCAGGCCGACTATGATCGCCTGCAGACGCAGCTCAAAGCCGCCACGGAACGGGCCGCCGCCGCACAGTCGCGCCTTGTGCAGGCGCAGAACCAGACCCGCTACGCCACCCTGCACGCCGATGCGGATGGCGTCGTTTCGGCCATCGACGTGGAGGTCGGCCAGGTCGTCGCCGCGGGCCAGCCGGTGTTGCATCTGGACCGGAGCGGCGCTCGCGAAGTGTCGATCAGCGTGCCGGAGCAGCAAGTAGCAGCTGTGCGCAGCGCACAGGCTATCCGGATCAGGCTCTGGTCGAAGCCCGATCACCTCTACACCGGCAAGCTGCGCGAGATCGCGCCCAGCGCCGATCCTGTCACCCGCACCTACGCGGTGAAAATCGCAGTGACCGACGCGGATGCCGATCTGCAACTGGGCATGACGGCGGAAGCGCACATCGATCTGCCATTGGAGAACGGTCAGATCGTCCTGCCCTTGTCGGTGCTGTACACCAAGAATGCCCAGCCCAATGTCTGGATCGTCGATCCCGGCACGCGCGTCGTGAAACTGGTGCCGGTGACGACCGCCGGTCTCACGGGCGATCAGGTCATCATCCGCTCGGGCCTGCATACCGGTGACATCGTCGTCAGCGCGGGCGCCAATCTGCTGGTACCGGGACAAGTGGTGAAGCTGGCGGAACACGGGCCGTGAGTGGTGGTGAGCGGGAACCGGGCAACGGGTTCACGGATCGCTTCAATCTTTCCGCCCTGGCGCTGCGCCACCGGCAACTGACACTGTTCTTTTTCCTGCTCATCGCCATCGGCGGCACGCTCGCCTATTTCCAGCTCGGTCAGCGCGAAGATCCGGACTTCACCATCCGCTACATGGTGATCCGCACCCTCTGGCCGGGCGCCAGTGCCGTACAAGTCGATCGCGAGGTCACCGATCGACTGGAACGCAAGCTGGAGGAGACGCCGTATTTCTATATCACCACCAGTTACTCCAAGCGCGGCGAGTCGCTGATCATTCTGCAGGTCAAGGAGAGCGCGCTGCCCAAGGCCGTCGCCGACGCCTGGTATCAGGTGCGCAAGCACATCGGTGATATCCGCAACACATTGCCGCCCGAGGTCATCGGGCCGTTCTTCAACGACGAATTCGGTGATGTGTTCGGGTCGATCTACGCCTTCACCGCCGATGGCTTCACACACAGTGAACTGCGCGATTATGTCGAGACCGTGCGTCAGCGCCTGATCTCGCTGCCGAACGTGGCCAAGATCGAACTGGTTGGCGTGCGTCCTGACAAGGTCTATATCGAAGTGTCGGACAAGAAACTGGCGCAGCTCGGCATCGGCGTCGCCGCGATCGCCAACGCCTTGCAGGGTCAGAACGCCATGCAGAGCGCCGGCACCCTGACAACCTCTGTATTCAGCGTGCCGGTGCAGGTCGCGGGCCAATACACTTCGGTTGCCGCCATTGCGGCGACACCGCTGCGTGCCAACGGCAGAACCCTCAAGATCGGCGACATCGCCCGCGTCTACCGCGGTTACACCGACCCGCCCGAACAGATCATGCGCTATCGCGGCAAGGAGGCCATCGGCCTCGCCGTGTCCATGGTCAAAGACGGCGACGTGCTCAAGCTTGGCGAAGACCTCAAGCGCAGCATGCAGGAAATCAAGGCCGAGTTGCCGCTCGGCATCGAATTCGCACAGGTCTCAGACCAGCCGCATGTCGTGAAAGAATCGGTGGCGGAGTTCATGACCGCTCTGGGCGAGGCAGTGGCCATCGTGCTGCTGGTGAGTTTCGTCGCGCTGCGGCTGCGCGCCGGTCTGGTGGTGGCGGTGACCATTCCGTTCGTGCTGGCCGCGACCTTTCTGTTCATGCTGTACTTCGGCATCGATCTGCACCGCATCTCCACCGGCGCGCTGATCATCGCCCTCGGTCTGCTGGTCGACGATGCCATGATCGCCATCGAAATGATGGCACGCAAACTGGAGGAGGGCTACGACCGATTTGCCGCCGCGACATTCGCCTTCAAATCGACAGCGATGCCGATGCTCACCGGTACCCTGATCACCGTCGCCGGGTTCCTGCCGATCGCCACCGCGAAATCCGCCACCGGCGAATATACCTTCGCCATCTTCGCCGTGGTCGCCATTGCGCTGTTGTCGTCCTGGGTGGCTGCCGTGATCATCACGCCATTTCTCGGCTACAGCTTTCTCAAGGAGCACAAAGGCGTAGATTCCAGTCGCGATGCGTACGACACCCGGTTCTACAGGGGTTTCCGCAATCTGGTGGATTGGTGCATCGAGCACCGCAAACGCGTAATCGTCGTGACATTGATCGCGTTTCTGCTCGGTGGTGCCGGCATGGGGCTTACCGAGAAGCAGTTCTTTCCTTCATCGAACCGCATCGAACTGATGGTCGAGCTGTGGTTGCCGGAAGGCTCCAGCCTCGCCGCCACTGAAACACAGGTGAAGCACCTGGAGACTATCCTGGAAAAAAATCCGGATATCGCCACTTACGTGAGTTACGTCGGCAACGGTTCACCGCGCTTCTTTCTGTCGATGGACCAGAAGCTGTATCGGACCAATTTCGACCAGACCATCGTGCTGACCAAGAACCTCGCCGCGCGCGAACGCGTGGTGCAGGCGTTGCGCAAGGCGCTGGCCAGTGAGTTCCCCGGCATCCGCGGCCGGGTGGAACGCGTGCCGCTCGGACCACCGGTGAATTACCCCGTGCAGTTCCGCGTCACCGGCCCGCAGATCCAGCCACTCAAGGCCATCGCCGATCAGGTCGCCGCCGTCATGCGCAAGGACCCGCATACACTCGATGTCAATGTCGACTGGGGCGAGCGCGTACCGGCGCTGCAGGTGCAGATCGATCAGGACAAGGCGCGCGCCCTCGGCGTCAGCACGCAAAGCGTTTCGCAGGCGCTGCAGGCGGTATTGTCCGGACTGACCATCGGGCAGTACCGCGATAATGACCGGCTGATCGATATCGACGTACGCGGCGTCGCATCCGAACGTCACGATCTGTCCGCGCTCGGCGAGATCAATGTCCCCACGGCCAGTGGACAGTACGTGCCGCTGGCGCAGATCGGCAAGGTCGAACAAGTATTCGAAGAGCCGATCATCTGGCGACGCAGCCGCGAACTCACGGTGACCGCGCGCTGCGACATCGTCGATGGTGTGCAGGCGCCTGACGTGTCCATGGCGATCAATCCGCACCTCGATGCGATCCGCGCCAAGCTACCGCCCGGTTATCGCATCGACGTCGGCGGTGCCTGGGAGGAAAACTCCAAGGCGCAGGTCTCGATCAACAGCGGCTATCCGCTGATGATCTCGCTGACGCTGACCCTGCTCATGTTGCAACTGCAGAAATTTTCGCTGACCTTCATGGTCGCGCTCACCGCGCCACTCGGCATCGTCGGCGTGGCCTTGGCGCTGCTGCTGTTTCACCAGCCCTTCGGCTTCGTCGCGCTGCTCGGCACCATCGCGCTGTCCGGCATGATCATGCGCAACTCCGTCATCCTCATCGATCAGATCCGGCAGGATATCCAGGCCGGCCACCCGCTGTGGATCGCCATCCGCGAATCTGCCGTACGCCGCCTGCGTCCCATCCTGCTCACCGCCGCCGCCGCCATCCTGGCCATGATCCCGCTCACCAAAAGCGTGCTCTGGGCACCCATGGCCTTCGCCATCATGGGCGGCCTGTTCATCGCCACCGTGCAGACACTGTTGTTCGTGCCGGCGCTGTATGCCGCATGGTATCGGGTCAAACGGCCGGAGTAGGCAAGCGGTATTCCGTAGGATGGTTGCAGCGCAGCGTAACCCATCGCTGTAACAATAGCTGACACGGATGAATATAAGGGGATCAAGTACTCAAACCCCATGATTCCCGCACCTGTATCAGTTCGGACACACATCGAACCGCCTCGTCTCGCCTGATCGCGGAAATATTCTTGACCGAATGCAGGACCTGTATTAACGTCTTCACAAACAAGTGTGCGAATGGAAAGAAAGACCTACGCAGCGTAGTGCGATAAGTCGCAAAGAAAACAATACAGGACTCACGGAGGAGTCACCATCAACACCTTTTTATCATTCCTGGAAGCGCTATTCATTCATCGCTCAGAATACGAGTCCCCTCTCCCTGTGGGAGAGGGTCAGGGTGTAGGAGATCAATCCGGGGTTTTATTAACTCATTCCATTCACCGAATGATCCGATCAAGTACTCTGACCACTTGGTTGCCTTCCCTCCGTCCCCTTAATGTTCGTTCATGCGCGCGGCTTTTTCTATCGATTACGTCTGCGATGGTGTGCTGGTTACCTGCTTATGCGGAAAGCATTCCAGCACTGTCTGCTTACTATTCATATTGGTGCAGCCCTGGAACGAATGCGTACGGCAACTACCAACATGACATCAGTAAGGGAGCGCCCTATGCGGATCTCACTAGCATGACCATTGACGACATACAATGCAGGAATGTGCAAGTTGTGTCTCCTGACACACCTTGGCCATACTGTGGTTTCAGGCCGGATGGGGTGGATTTTTGGAGAACGATGGGACGAGAGCCAGGTGGAGGCGTGTGCAGAGATGCCGGAGAGGGTACTCGAAAGACAAGCTGTCCAGATAGCTCGTTTACAGTGGATATTGCGTCGGGAACTTGCTCCATAGCTAATTCGCAACTACAACCTAGCAAAAACCTCCCAAATGTTCCTGTTACTTGTTCTGAGAAGGGATACGGTGGTAATCCAGTCAGCATTGCGATGGGTAATAAGTTCCAAGCGGAGGTCGATTATGAAGGTGTGAATTTTACAGGCTGGCAAATCCACCGCTACTACAATGCCACTCGACATCCAAATGATGCTGCGGCATTTGGAACGGGATGGCGTAGTAATTTCGAAGCTTCTCTGGTGCCGGTGTCTAGCTTTTCCGGAAGTGCCGTATACGTCTATCGACCCGCAGGAGCCGTTTATGTATTTGTTTGGGATTCCACTTCATCCAGATGGATGGCGAGTCAGGAAATTCGGTCACGATTGGAAGAACTTAGTGATCCCTATGGTGCGAGAATAGGATGGAGATACATTTCCGCAGCGAACGATGCCACTGAGGAGTACGACGCTCTGGGTCGCCTATTGCGAGTCAGGCGCCTGAATGGCCTCACAGAGCAGTATTCATATAGTGACGGAGCAGGTGGAATCCTTTATGGTCAATTAGTGAGTCCGAGCGGTTACCTTGCCCCTGCGTGCAAAGGCATTGACGGTACTCTTTCCCCATTTATCGTGGGACACCTCATGTGTATAACCATCAATGATGGACAGCAGATAAACTTTGCAAGCGACAACCAAAACCGAATCAGTCAAATGGACGTCCCTGGAATTGGGATCTTCCGGTATGAATACGATGGAATCACTGGTCTTGCTGGCGCAAACAACTTAACTGCCGTAAGAAAGCCGGATGGAACGCTCCGTATCTATCATTATGAGGACAAGCGCTTTCCGAATGCGCTGACCGGCATTACGGATGAACGTGGAATACGATACGCAACGTACGAGTATGACGATCAGGGCAGGGCGACCGCGAGCTATCATGGTCCGCAGACTTCAGCGCTTGGCGATCGGATCAATGGTATTTCGATAACATTTAATTCCGATGGTATGCGTGTGGTGAAGAACAGCCGGGATTCGGCTAAAGGCAGGAGTGGGAGCACCTACACTACCACGACGCAACTCGGCGTGGCGCTGGTCACGGGCATCAGCGGCCCGGGCTGCTCTTCCTGCGGGGCGAGCAACGCAAGCTACCAGTACGATGCCGCCAACAACCTCATCAGTAAGGCCAACAACAACCATGTCACGCGCTACGGCAACTACGACGCCAACGGCAACCCCGGTTGTGTGGTCGAGGGCGTGTCGACCGCCGACACCAGCACCGGCGTCTGCACCTTCGATGCGGCCGCCTCGCCGAACGCGCGGCGCATCGACTACACCTACGACCCGCGCTTCCACAGCAAGGTGGCAACGATCAGCGAGCCGTCGGTCCGCAGCGGATCCACCAAGCTCACCATCAACACTTACGACGCCTACGGCAACCTGACCGGCGTCACTATCACCGGTTTCACACCGACCGGCGCGCCAGTCTCGCGCACCAGCACCTACACCTACGCCGGTCCTCTGCACCAGCTTTCGCAGATCGACGGTCCGCGCACGGACCTGCAGGACCTGACGGCCTTCAGCTATTACCCGGACGATCCGACGCAGGGCAACAACCGCGCCCGGCTGCAGCGCATCACCGACCAGAACGGTCTGTTACTGCGTGATGCCCTCCAGTACAGTGCCACCGGCAAGGTACTGAGTGAGTCACACCCCAACGCTGTGTCACTGACCTATACCCATTACACTGGTAACGACCGCCTGCAAACGGTAACCGAGACCGCCGCTGCGGTGAGCCGTACCACGCGCTGGACCTATCTGCCGACCGGCGAAGTGGCCGGCCTGACGCGCGGCGACGGCAGCCCGGCCGCCACCACGCTCAGCTTCGGCTACGACGCCGGCCGCCGCCTGACCCGGATCACCGATGGCCTCGGTAACTCCATCCAGTACACGCTCGACACCGAAGGCAACCGGATCGGCGAGCAGACCTACGACAGTAACGGCGCACTGAAGAAGGCGATTACCCAGACCTTCGACGACTACAACCACCTGCACACCCGCAGCCAGGCCAATGAGACCCTCACCACCGCGGTGAATCCGGACGGCACTCTGGGCAGTGTGGTCGATGGCCGCAGCAGTACCACGCAGTACAGCTACGATGCCCTGAAGCGTTTGATCAGTACCACCCAGGATCTGGGCGGCACCAATCCTGCCACGCAGGATGCACTGACCCAGTATCAGTACAACAGCCAGGATGCCCTGACGCGGGTTACCGACCCCGACGGCAACGCGACCAGCTACGCTTATGACGATCTTGGTAATCTGATCAGCCAGACCAGTCCCGACACCGGCACCACCCAGTACGGCGCAGACGGTGCCGGCAACCTCGCGAGTCGCACCGATGCCAAGGGCCAGGTGTTCCACTATAGCTACGATGCCGCCAACCGCCTCACGCTGATCGATGCGCCCGGCAGCAACGACGACATCACTGTCAGCTACGACAGCTGCGCCAACGGGCTTGGCCATCTCTGTCAACTGAGCACGCCGGGCAACAGCGTGTTCTATCGTTACACCGCCTTCGGCGAGATCGCGACCAGCGCAGGTATGGCCTACCATTACGATGCCGCCGGCCGGGTACAGACCCTCACGTATCCGTCAGGGGCGGTGCTGAGTTACGGCTACGATGCGGCCGGACAAGTGAACAGTGTGCAACTGAACCGCAACGGCACGCTCACGACCCTGGCCGGCGCTATCGCCCACGCCCCGTTCGGCCCGGTCACGGCGCTGAGCTATGGCAATGGCAAGACCCTCACGCAGACCCTCGACAGCGCGTATCGTCTGCAAACACAGCAAGTCCAAAGCGCCCTCAACCTGGGCTATCCGCAGTACGATGGTAATGGCAACCTCACCCAGCGCAGCGACAGCTTCGCCACGCCCGCCACCGGCAACTTCGGCTATGACGCCCTGGACCGCCTCGACACCGCGAGCGGTGCGTTCGGCAGCCGCAGTTACGGCTATGACAAGAACGGCAACCGCACCCAGCTCAACAACGGCGCAATCACCGCCTACGACTACGAACCACTCGGCACGGGCACGCAGAACAACCGCCTGATCAAGCTCGGCAGCAGCGACGTACTGAGTGATCCTAACGGCAACACCCTGAGCAATGGCGTATGGAGCTACAGCTATACCGCCCACAACCGCCTGAAGGACGCCAAGCAGAACGGCACCATCGTCGGCAGCTACAGCTACAATGGCCTGGGCCAGCGCATCCAGAAGACCCTGCCGAACGGCAAGGGCCGGGTGTTCCTGTACGGACAAAACGGTGAACTGCTGGCCGAAGCCGACCAGGGCGGCACTGTCCTGACGGAATACCTCTACCTCGACGGCACGCTGCTCGCGATCAACCAGCCGGACGATAACGGCAACGGGCTGACCAACGCGCAGGAAGATGCCGCAGGCACCAACCCCACGACCGCCGACTACGACGGTGATGGTCTCAGCAATACCACTGAGTGGTTCGTCACCGGCACCAACGCGAACCAGGCCGACACGGACGGCGACGGTGTCAGCGACGGCCAGGAAGTCAGCAAAGGCACCGACCCGCTGAACAGCAGCCAATATCCCGGCGACGGCGATCTCAACCAGGACGGCACAGTCGATGCCGGCGATTTGGTGCTGGAGATGCAGATCGTGCTGGGCACGCGCACCCCGACCAGCGTGCAACTGGTGCACGGTGACATGAACCAGGATGGTGTGATCAACACACCCGACCTGCTGAAACTGGAGCGCAAGGCCTTGGGACTGGCGCTCAACGATCTGCTGGGCAGACTGCCCGGCTATCGGACACTGCTCGCATCGCTGGACCGCGCGGAAGCGACCCTCCACAACAATACCCGGCAACTGCTCGCCGCCCTGATCAGCCCCGCCGAGGCCGCCACACCTGGCGGGAAGATCTATTATGTCCACACCGATCAACTCGGCACCCCGCAAGTGCTGACAGATGAGACAGGTGCAGTGGCATGGCGCGGGAGTTATGATCCGTTCGGGTTGGCAACGGTTGCACCGGGAGCGGTGGTGGAGATGAATGTGCGGTTCGCGGGACAGTACTTTGATAGTGAGACGGGGCTGCATTACAACTACTTTAGGGATTATGATCCAAGGACGGGGCGGTATGTTGAGAGTGATCCGATAGGGTTACTTGGTGGAACTAACACGTATGCGTATGTTGACGACAATCCAATTAACTATATCGATCCCATCGGGCTATTTCACTTCTGCACGCGCCCACTTAATGGCTCCCCTATAACGCTTAGTTTGTATCCAGAAAGCTTCAATCTTGGCGTTCTTCATGAACAAGGGTTTTATGACGACAATACAGGAGATAACGTGGGCTATTTTCCAAATGGCGTTCATAAGGATTCGGCTGGGAACGCCGGTAAATATAGCTGCTCCTCAGAACATTATGATGACAACACAATGAGGCAGGCGCAGGAAAAAGTAGATAAATCATTTCCCGCCAGCAAATACAATTTGTTGCTCAATAATTGTCAAGATTACGCTAGCCAGTTACTTCAGGAATACAATAGCATTCTGGTTAATAAGCCCCATTAGGTGACCGCAAATGAGAGCTGGTGGGAGAATTCTTTTCTTGGCGAATTTCTCGCTTCTGGCTGTTTATTTCGTGCTTTTCACTATACGCGACTTGATAGTAATCTATGGTTCCAATACTGCTGTTAACATTGCGACGTCGGCGTTCTATTTCCTCCTATCCTTCCCTTTACTGTCGGCGTATGTGACATGGCGTATTGTAAGAAATAATGATTTCGGCGAGATGAAGACATTAATTGCAGTTACAACACCTATTGCAGCATCGATGGTGGGATTTATTCTTTTAGTATTCTCAATGACCAAGCTTCATCTGATGCTGGGTGGCACTTTATAATTTACAGTTAACCAATGGGGTCAGACTCACTACTGTCCCTCATAATGGCGCTCCTACTTCAATAGGACACTGAATTAAGTAGATTCAAGTTTGTCTCACGAAGCTGTGAGACATGAAACTCATCACCGTTGTCAAAACAAGCTATTCCTTCTCCCTCAGGGAGAAGGCCAGGATGAGGGGATCTAAAAACATCCTGTTTGGTGCTATTGACCCCCCTGACCCCAAACCTCTCCCGGAGGGAGAGGGAGTTTGTGGGACAGCAGTGGGTCAGACTCGATTGGCACTTAGTTACTCATAGGTCAGTAATATAGACAACATTTATTGAACTTTGTACGGCCATCATGATCATATCCAGCATGAAACGAGACGGACGCAAGTTGGATCATCGCACGCTGGAGGAAATCCGGAAGATGGCGGTGGAGCGGGTGCGCGAAGGCGAACGGCCAAGTGCGGTGATTTCCAGTTACGGGTTTCATCGCTGCGTGATTTACCGCTGGTTGAAGACGGCGAATGGGCGCGGCAGGGGTATCAAAGCGTTGGCCGCGCGCAAGGGGACAGGGCGCCCCCGCAAGCTTACGCCCGCGCAGGAGCGGCAGGTATTTCGCTGGATCAACGGCAAGAATCCGATGCAATACGGGTTCGACTTTGGGCTGTGGACGCGGCAGATTGTGCGCGAACTGGTGGCAATGAAATTCGACATCCTCTTGAGCCTCGCCTCGGTGGGTGCGCTGCTGGCGCGCTTGGGTCTGACGGCGCAAAAGCCCCTGCAACGCGCCTACCAGCGTGATCCGGAAGCGATTGAGCGCTGGCAGCGAGACACCTACCCGGCCATTGCACGACGCGCCAAGGCCGAGCAGGCCGACATCTACTTTTGGGACGAATCCGGCTTTCGAGCCGATGCGGTTCAGGGCAAGACCTGGGGCAAGAAAGGCGAAACGCCGGTGGTCCACGTCCCGGGACAACGCCAAAGTATCAGTGCGGCCTCGGCGGTCAGTGCCAAGGGGGCATTCTGGTTTGCCACCTATCAAGGCGGACTCAAGGGCGAGTCGTTTGTGGCCTTGCTCAAGCAACTGATGCGCTGGCGCAGGAAGCCGCTCCACTTGGTGCTCGATGGCTTGCCTGCCCACAAGACGAAAGGGGTGAAGACCTATGTGGCCTCCACTCAGGGGCGGCTGACATTGCACTTTCTGCCGGGCTATGCGCCCGAGTTGAATCCGGATGAACTGGTCTGGAGCCACGCCAAACGGACTGGCAATGCACGTCGTCCATTGCAAAAGGGCGAGAAACTGGGGCCGCGAATAGCGGCGCAACTCGCCGAAATCGCGCAGAATCCCAAACTGGTTCGCTCGTTTTTCAAACATCCGAGTGTGGCCTATATTTCTGACTTATGAGTAAGCTCGGAATTCGGAATTCCGGAATTCGGGGTCAGAGTAAAAACACCCAAGGCAGCGGCCTGCCAAGTTAGACTATAACAACCCGTCACGGCTCAAGGATGATCTGATGGCACGTTTAATACGCATATGCCCACCGGGCATCCCGCAACACGTCATTCAACGCGGAAACAACCGGCAAGTATGTTTCGCGAACGACGAGGACTTTGTTACCTATGCACATTGGTTGCGTGAGTCCGCCAAGGAGTATGGTGTGGCGATTCATGCATGGGTCTTCATGACCAACCATGTGCATATTCTGGCGACGCCGCAGGTTCAGCATGGCATCTCACTGATGATGCAGAAGCTTGGTCGTTATTATGTACGCTATTTCAACAAGAGTTACCGACGTTCGGGGACATTGTGGGAAGGCCGCTTTAAGTCCTGCGTCGTTGATGCGGACGACTACCTGCTCGTTTGTCAACGCTACATAGAGTTGAACCCGGTCAGGGCTGGCATGGTGAATAGTCCTGCGGATTACCACTGGTCAAGCTATCATTCCAATGGACTGGAGGCACCGGCAAAGCTTTGGACACCACATTCCGTTTACCTCGCATTGGGGAAATCCGGGCAAGAACGTCAAGCCGCTTACCAGGCATTGTTTACAGGCTATATTGATGACGTCATGTTGGACGAGATTCGGGAATCAACCAACAAGGGCTTAGCGCTTGGCAATGACCGCTTCAAGCAACAGGTGGAGGTATTAACCGGTCGACGTGTTACTCAGATGAAGCCTGGACCCAAACATGCCCGAGACAAGCATGTGCGTTCGGATTGGGCTTATTCGACGGAATCTTTACTCTGACCCCGAATTACCAGGTGGCCCAATTAGTGAGCTTATTGAGCAAAAGGTGCCGGCAGGTTACACATTCGGTGAGATGCATGATAATTTCGTGGGTGGCGCAACCAAAGCAGGAATTCCAGATTGGCTGGCGAATATTCCTTCAATGATCACTTTGTACAAGGTTGCGGTAGTCACTGAAGTCTTGAGAAGTCTTGGAGTTCTTCCGCAGGCGAAGCCTCTGGAAGCTTGCAAATGAGCAAACTCCATCCAATGCTGCGCTCTTGGCTTCTATTTACCCTGTTCGTGATGAGCGCAACACTTTGCCGGGTAGGTTACGCAAGTGAATCGCCACAATCAGGGCATCGATACAAAATTATTCGGCCGGTGTACTTGATGGCCACATATAACAGCATCAACAACAGGCAAATAAGCAGAGAGACTGCGCGTGCTTACTTGCATACCACACGCTACTACGATTCGTCCTGGGTTGCATTTCAAGGTGAAGTGCCAGTAGGCACCATCATGACTATCGTTACTCCTACATCAAAAGTCTGGCATCTCCCATTCTTTGCCAAACGGTACTTTGTACGATTAGCGCCTGATCCATCGCAGGGACTTGACGTTGTGCTAGAACTTGACCGCGGAATTGAGGGAAGCTTGGATGGGTTGAATCCGGAGATATTTTTAAGCGTCAAATGAACCTTTCAGCCCGGTAGGATGATGGTATGGACTCCTCCCTCTCAATATCGGCATCGTAAAGTGCCAAACTGGTGATGAAGTTTCCAGTTAAGCAGAAAGAGAGGAGTCCAACCCATCATCCTACCGGGTTTCCCACGATCCGGACGTAATTTCACCCCGCCGCTAACGCCTGCCAGCAATCCAGCGTTGCCGGCGGCAAGTTGTTGCCGGAGTGGCACCCTGCCGATCCTTGGACACTCAACTGTGACAAGGGCTTACACACTGGCCCCGGCCTGTAGGGCACACGGAACGAATCTTGCCTGAGACCTGCTAACGACACGGAATATCAGGTGTGACCCGAGGTGCTGCGATGCGAATCCGATTGCCATGTATGAACAAGTCCAGCCTCATCGGGCTGTGCGCCGGCGCCGGACTGGTGCTCGGCATGATGCTGCTGGTGCCGGCCCACATCGGCGTGTTCTTCAACATCCCCGGACTATTGGTAGTGTTCGGCGGCACATTGGCGGCGACCGTGGTGAGTCGACCGATCACCGATGTCATGCGCGTGCTGGGCGGTCTGCCGGAGCTGGTCAAGGACGAGACGGCTTCGGCCGAGGTCGAAATTCGGCAGCTGCTGCAGGTGGCCGAGTGGTATCGACGCGGCAAGTTGTTCATGGCCGAGCAGGAGCTGGAAAAGATCCACAATTCATATTTGCACGGCGGCATCCGCATGGTGTTCGATGCGGCACCCTTGCCGGATCTGATAAAGGTTCTGCAATGGCGCAGTGCCGGTGTGCGCATGCGCGAGCATGCCGACTCGCAGATCCTGCGCACCATGGCCGCACTGGCGCCGGCCTTCGGCATGCTCGGCACCTTGTTCGGTCTGGTGCAGATGCTGTCCGGCCTGGGTCACAGTGGCCTGCAGGAAATCGGCGCGACCATGGCCTTTGCCATGTCAGCGACGCTGTACGGCATACTCTCTGCGAATCTGGTGCTCAAGCCACTCGCCATCAAGATGGAACGGCGCACACAACGTCGCCTGGTGCTGATGAACATGCTGCAGGAAGGCATCCTGCTGTTGTACGAGCGGCGTCATCCGATGCTGATCCGTGAAACCCTCGATGCCTATCTGAATCACCAGACGGAAGCTTCCTATACGACGCTGCCGATGACCCTTGTGAAGGCCGCCTGACATGGCAGCGGTGCTGCGACCCTTCACGTCCGCATCAACCGATTGGAGCCGGCAGTCATCGCGCGCGCCGCGCCAGACGAATGGTTTCATCGACCGGCGCGCCCTCGTCGATGTCATGGCTGTCATGGAGAACGTGCACCCGCAGGCTAGCGACGATGAAATATGGATGATCAGTTATATGGACATCATGACACTGCTACTGACGCTGTTCGTGTTGTTGTTGGCCTTTGCCCGGATCACACCGAAGCCGATACCGGCCACGCCGGCGCATCTGTCGACAAAGCACCTGACGGTCAAGAGCAAGTCGGAGCAGACCCCGGCACACAGCGTGGCGCCGATCATGAAGGCTGCACCGGTCGGTGCGACACCGGTCATTGCTCGTACAGCGGTCACGCCGCCAGTGCCTACCGCATCGGTAACGCCGCGTACGCCACCGGTGGAAAAAGCCATCAGCAAACTTGCCACGCCCACATCACTGATTAACGCTGCCTTGGCGGTCGTTGCGCAGGCGGATGTCATCATCCCGCCGCTGCGGCCGGCGGCGCCGAATGTCGTACCACTGCGCCAGGCGCCAGACGTCCCGGAACCCGCCGTGCCTGCGGCGGTCGCGGCGCGTGAAAAACTGCTGGAGTCGGTGCGTAGCAGCGCGCTGGGTCAGCATATCGAACTGACTGCCGATCAGGAGAATATCAATCTCGAGATCAGCGACAACATTCTGTTCGATCCCGGCAGCGCGACGCTGAAACAGCACGGCGAGCAACTGCTGGATGAATTGGCGGGCTTGCTGACCAAGCAGGATTGCACGGTTTCCGTCGAAGGTCACAGTGACAATGTCCCGTTTGCCAATGCCCGATTCGCGTCGAACTGGGAATTGTCGGCCACCCGCGCCACCAACGTCACGCGCTATCTGATCGCGCACGGCATCGCCGCCGCGCGGTTACGCGCCATCGGTTATGCCGACACTCGGCCGCGTGCCGATAACGACTCAGTGCAGGGTCGGGCGCGCAATCGCCGTGTTTCGCTGGTATTGCACATGCCGGTGCTGCCGCAGGTGACGGCTACGGAATTGCAGACAGGAAAGAATACGGAATTATAGAGCGCCTATCAGGCGTCGTTCGCAGGGCGAGAGTCAAAGGTGTTCTGATTTATTCGTTATTTGAAATAAGAAAACTGATTTATTACTTGAGCCGCCAAGGACGCCAAGAAAGTCTGTTTTGAAATCCAAGAGGAAAAATCTTGGCGTTCTTGGCGGTTAATGGCTTTATTTCAGAGTGTGCAGACGAGTCGGGTGCGTGTGTGACGTGCCCCGCCGTTCAACATCACCAGTGCCGAACGCGTCCCACATCAACGTGTACGAAATTCGATTCCGGGTAATAGCCGACGCCGCCACGCTCGAGCGACAAGGCGGCCTGCCGTAGTGAGATCAATGGTCGATCGGGCAGGAAGATATCGGCGGCCATGCCGTCCATGTGCAGACTGTGTTTCGCGACGCCGCTGCTGTGGGCATGCAGGTAGGCATTGGTGGCCGGTGAACGATAACCCGAGATGATGTGAAATGCCTGTCGTGAGCCGAGCGTGAGTTGCAGGGCGTAGAGCAAGTCAAGCAGGCGCGGGTCGATGGCCTTGACTTCATTGGTGCGGTGATCGCGCAGAATGTGGTTGATCTCCGCCAGTCCCTCGGGCACATAATGGCCGTGCTCCCAATAGTCGGTACGCAGCGATTCACCGGTATGGGTGTTGTAGAACGACAGCGGCCGTTGCTTCAGCGGGCCGATCTTGGCGAAGGCCGGTCCCGCCACCATGCCGGCGGCAGCGAAGGCGGTCAGTTTGAGAAAATTGCGACGCTGCGGACAGGTCGGTTTTACAGCGGTACTGGGTGAGCGCTTTGAGGTCATGGCGTCCCCTGAATAGGTTGTATACGAATCAATAGGTTGAGCGCATTGTACACAAATAGTAGGCCTTTGCAATCGACTCAGTTCACATTCTCGAAGGCCTGCGCCAGTTTCATGTTGCGTTTGTAGACGTCGTCACGGAATTGCACATTGCCCTCGGAATCGACCCAGGCCGTGAAATACAACATGTAAATCGGTATCGGCCGCGGCAGCGTAACCGTGAGGGTTTCCTGCCTGGCGATGGCGGCGGCAATTGTCCCGAGATTCCATTTCACGCTATTTCCCAGCAAGTATTCGGCCAACTCGGTAGGTTTCTGCAGGCGGATGCAGCCGTGACTCAGCGCGCGCACGCTCTTGTTGAACAGGCTCCGGCTCGGCGTGTCGTGCAAGTAGATATCGTAGCCGTTGGGCAGCAGGAATTTCATCTGACCCAGGGAATTGTGCGGTCCTGGCAACTGCCGCAACCGGAACGGGAAGTGCTTCTGCGTATATTGCGACCAGTCTATGCCGGCGGGATCGATGGGTTGGGCATCCGCCGCCCAGCTGTCGAAGACCTGCAGATTCTCTTTGGCCAGATACGCCGGGTTCTTCTTCAGAATCGGCAGGATCTCCTTGCTGGCGATACTTTGCGGCACGGTCCAGTAAGGATTGAAGACGATGTGTGTCAGGCGGCTGTTGAATTCCGGCGTGCTGAGCAGTTGCTTGCCGACGATGACGTGCATGCGCAGCACCGGATGGTCATTCTCCTCGACCTGCAGTTCGAATCCGGCCATGTTGACGCGGATATGAGGCGTTGCGAATTGCCGCGGCAGCCAGCGCCAGCGTTCCATGTTCACCTGCAACTGGTCGATGCGCTGTGGCAGGGAGATATTGAGTGCGGTACGTGTCGATGTGCCGACGATACCGTCCGGTTCCAATCCGTGGGTGGCCTGGAAGTGGCGCATGGCTGTCGCCAGTGCGTCATCGTAGAGCGTGGCAGCCTCGGCGCTGCCATGAGCGACGGCGTCGTTGCCCGCTAGACGTTGCCGTAAGGCCGGAACGCGGCTGTCGTCTTCGCCCGGTTTGAGATTGGGGCCCGCCTCGATGGTCGGTCGCGGGCCTTGCGCGGCAAGAACGCGATACCGGGCCAGGGCCGCGCGCAGTTGCGCATAGGCTGGATGTGGCGGCGGCAATGCGTTGAGCCACTGCACCAGCTGATTGTTGTCCAGCGCCGCTTGCAGTGACGCGGCGATATCCGGTACGACCGGCGTTGTGATGAACCATTGCGGATCCATCTGTTGCGGTACGAAATGGCCGGTGAGTTGATCGTGGGCATAACGCAATGCGGCATCGGTAAGCAGCAGTTCCAGTTCGTTCGCCGGCAGCCGTGCCGTCGTCATGACGGGGATATGATAATCGGCTGGATTGAGGCCCTCTTTGTCGGCGCTGCGCAATACGTCGAGCAAACGCGTGGCATTTCGTGTCGGTCTGTTGCCGGACAGCCATGCCGGCCGATTTTGACGGCGGCTGTAGAAGGACCGCAGACTTGTCCATGACAAGAGGGATTCGCCGCTGAGGACCGGTGCCTGGATGTTGTTCAACCACGGCAGTGTCACGCTGGCGGGTGTTGCAAATGCGTCGGCAGCCGGTGGTGCGTCCGCGTACACGTCGGGACACACGGACAGGAACCCGCACAGCAAGACGGCGTGCAGAGTAGCGGCGGAATGCGGACGTGTGCTTCGGAACCTGGAACTGCGCAGCGCGACGGCGCATTGCGGCCGGGGCAGGGCGCGAAACGACCGGCCCGGTGATGTTGCTGATTCGATCATCTGCAGTCATTGTAACCGGTTTTCCGCCGCAGTATCGATATGGCCGTCACATGGCGGGCTTTGGACGCGGTATCGACTGACGGACTGATCGGGTATTTGCCGGCACAGCCTGCGTTTGTGCATACACATACTACATGGCGGCCGGTCTATCGCCACGCCGGGCGTCGCGTTATAGTTGCCCGCACCTTGATCATTCCGGCTCGGCAGCGAGCGCTACTGCATACCATGAACCAGACGCGCCAAGGCAATGCGGATACTGTTATCGTGCTCGATTTCGAGACTACCGGCATGTCCCCGGAACTCGGCGACCGCGTCATCGAAATCGGCGCAGTGCGCATCGATGGCGGACGGATCACCGAGCGCTTTCAGGGATTGATGAATCCAAGTCAGCGCATCAGCCCGTTCATCGAGAGCCTCACCGGTATCACCAACGGCATGTTGCGCAACGCGCCCCCTTGCGCGACGGTGATGGCACAGTTTGCGGAGTTCAGTGCCGGCTACGATCTGGTTGCTCACAATGCCGCCTTCGACCGGCGCTTTCTGTTGGCGGAGTTACAGCACATCCGCCACCCCTGCGCCGCAGAGTTCGCCTGTTCCATGTTGCTGGCGCGGCGCCTCTACCCCGAAGCGCCCAATCACAAACTGGGAACGCTGGTCAGCTACAAGCAACTGCCCAGTGACGGCACCTTCCATCGCGCACTGGCGGACGCGGAGATGACTGCGCATCTGTGGCTGGCCATGCTCGATGAAATCACCCAGCGGCACCGCATTGCGCGGATACCTTTTGCGCTGACGCGAAATCTCGGGCGAGTCGCAAAACGCGACGTGCCGGATTATCTCAAACGCTGGAAGGCGACACAGGAGGATATCTGTGCTTGAAGCAGACACTGCGAATCAATACTGCGCGATCCAACGCTTGCTCATCATGTCGCACCGGAACGTAGCCGATTCGACTGACACTCACGCGCCCCTCTCCCGCCGGGGCGGGCAAGGGTTGGGGAGAGGGTGGGGATGTTTCGGCATCGATAAAACCCTGTCGTGCGGTCGTGTAATACTCAATAATCGGAGTTTCCTTAGCAGGTATACTGCATGTATACCTTGAATATACATGCCGATATCATCGGGCTGATGCCATGCCAACCGTAACGCTGTTTTCGATCATCGAATCGCCGGGCCATCCAAATTTCTCGGAGCTCTATCAAAGCCTGGGGCTGAGA
>JBBQDK010000001.1:0-62686 GCA_038319625.1 Gammaproteobacteria bacterium | reverse complement strand
ACGATCTGAAAAACGTCAATCCAAGTGCGTCCATTTCCGTGAAGCTGGTGTCCGAAATCGGTGTCGGTACGGTGGCCGCCGGTGTGGCCAAGGCGAAGTCCGATCATGTCACTATCTCCGGTCACGACGGTGGTACCGGTGCGAGCCCGCTCTCATCGATTATGCACGCCGGCACGCCCTGGGAACTGGGTCTTGCCGAAACACAGCAGACACTGGTGCTGAACCAACTGCGCAGCCGTATCATCGTCCAGGCCGACGGCCAGATGAAGACCGGCCGTGATGTGGTGATTGCCGCGCTGCTCGGCGCCGACGAATGTGGCTTCGCCACCGCGCCGCTGGTAGTGGAAGGCTGCATCATGATGCGCAAGTGTCATCTCAACACCTGCCCGGTGGGCGTGGCCACGCAGGACCCCAAGCTGCGCAAGAAATTTTCCGGTCAGCCCGAGCATGTAGTGAATTTCTTCTTCTTCATCGCCGAAGAAGTGCGCGAGTACATGGCACTGCTCGGTTTTCGTACCTTCAATGAAATGATCGGTCGTGTCGATTGTCTCGATACCCGCAAGGGCATCGAGCACTGGAAAGCCAGGGGTCTGGACTTCTCGCGCATCTTTTATCGTCCCGAGGTGGCGGCCGGCGTCACGGTGCATCATTGCGAAGACCAGGACCACGGTCTGCAGCACGCGCTTGATCATCAATTGATCGCGCAGGCACAACCGGCACTGGAATCGCGCCAACCGGTACGCATCGAAACGGCCGTGAAGAACACGCAGCGCACGGTAGGTGCAATGCTGTCCGGTGTACTGGCCAAGCGTTACGGTCATGCCGGTTTGCCTAACGATACGATTTACATCAAGGCGCAGGGCACCGCCGGACAAAGTTTCGGTGCGTTTCTGGCGCACGGCATCACCATTGAGTTGGAGGGTGAGGCCAATGATTACGTCGGCAAGGGCTTGTCCGGCGGCCGCGTCGTAATCTATCCGCCCAGTGATTGTCCGATCGTACCCGAGGACAACATCATCGTCGGCAACACCGTGCTCTATGGCGCCATCGCCGGGGAGTGCTATTTCCGAGGTGTCGCGGGCGAACGTTTCGCCGTGCGTAACTCCGGTGCCGTCGCCGTCGTGGAGGGTGTTGGCGATCACGGCTGCGAGTACATGACGGGCGGCATGGTCGTAGTGTTGGGTTGTGCCGGGCGCAATTTTGCCGCCGGCATGAGCGGTGGCATCGCCTTCGTACTCGACGAGGACGGTGATTTTGAAAAGCGTTGCAACATGGCGATGGTGGAATTGGAGCCGGTTCCGGAAGAAGTACAGGCCTTGCTGGATATGAAAGGCGACGAGCTGGAATCGCACGGTCGCGTCAACGTCAATCATCTCGTGCAGGGTGACGAACGTCAGTTACGCACCTTGATAGAAAATCACCTGCGTTTTACCGGCAGCACGCGCGCCAAACAAATACTCGACGACTGGAGTGTCTACCTGCCGAAGTTCGTAAAGATCATGCCGACCGAATATCGCCGTGCGCTGGAAAAACTGGCCGAGAGCACGCAACAGGTCGAGGCTGACAAAGTGGAGCACGCGTTGCATGGATAAGCCGACCGGGTTCATGGAGTTCAAGCGGCAGGAACCGACGCCACTGCCGGTGCAGGAGCGCATCCACTTTTATAAAGAGTTTCTGCCGAATCTTTCCGACAGCGAGATGAGCCGGCAAGGCGCGCGCTGCATGGACTGCGGCATTCCATTCTGTCAGTCCGGCTGCCCGATCAACAACATTATCCCGGACTGGAACGATCTGGTGTACAAGGACCGCTGGCGCGAGGCGTTGGAAGTGTTGCACTCCACCAATAATTTTCCGGACTTTACCGGCCGCATCTGCCCGGCGCCCTGTGAGGCGGCATGTACGCTCAACATTAACGACGATGCGGTGACAATCAAGAACATCGAACACGCCATCATCGACAAGGGTTGGAGTGAAAACTGGGTCAAACCACAGCCGGCCACGCACAAGACCGGCAAGCGAATCGCCGTGATCGGCTCCGGTCCGGCTGGCATGGCCTGCGCCCAGCAACTGGCGCGCATCGGTCATAATGTGGTGCTGTTCGAGAAGAACGACCGCATCGGGGGCCTGATGCGGTACGGTATTCCCGATTTCAAGATGGAAAAATCGAACATTGACCGGCGCGTGGAGCAGATGCGCGCCGAAGGTGTGGAGTTCCGCACCAATGTCCACATCGGTGTGACACAGCCTGCGCCAGAGCTGCTGACTGAATTCGATGCCATTGCATTGACAGGTGGTTCCGAACAACCGCGCGACCTGCCAGTGCCAGGCCGCGAACTCGAAGGCGTGTACTTCGCCATGCAGTTCCTGCCGCAGCAGAACAAGCGTGTGGCCGGTGACATCATTCCCGTCGATGACAGCATCGTTGCCACGGGCAAGCATGTCGTCGTAATCGGCGGCGGCGATACCGGCTCTGACTGTATTGGTACCTCGATCCGCCATCGCGCGAAATCGGTCACTCAATTGGAGCTGCTGCCCAAGCCGCCTGAAGTCGAAAACAAGCCGCTCACCTGGCCGAACTGGCCGAACAAGATGCGCACCTCATCCTCGCAGGAAGAAGGTTGCGAGCGCATGTGGAGCGTCGCAACAAAATCCTTCACGGGTAGCAAAGGTGCTGTTAAGACATTGCAGGGCATCCGTCTCGACTGGCAGAAAGACGCTAAGGGTACCTGGAAGATGAACGAGATCGCCGGCAGCGAATTCGAACTCAAGGCCGACCTGGTGTTGCTTGCCATGGGTTACCTGCATCCCGTGCACGAGGGCATGCTCAAGCAACTCGGCATCGCGCTCGACGAACGTGGCAATGCCCGCGCCAACACGGAACGCTATCAGACCTCGATCCCGAAAGTGTTCGCTGCCGGTGACATGCGCCGCGGTCAATCGCTGGTGGTGTGGGCGATCCGCGAAGGCCGCCAGTGCGCGCGCGCCGTCGACGAATTCCTGATGGGCGCGTCGGATCTGCCCAGGTAATAAATTAAGCTGACGTCTATAGAGCAAGTCCCCTTTCCTGTGGGAGAGGGGACTTTTCTGCACGAGTAACGGGATATGCCACTGTTATTTTTATGTTGCTCCTTGACGGTTCAAAATCCTTATGACTGAATTAAAGAACGACCGCTTTCTGCGCGCCCTACTGCGCCAGCCCGTGGATGTCACACCGGTGTGGATGATGCGCCAGGCCGGGCGCTATCTGCCGGAATATCGCGCCACGCGGGAACGTGCCGGCAGTTTCATGCAGTTATGCACCACGCCGGAACTGGCCTGCGAAGTAACCTTGCAACCACTGGAACGTTTTCCGCTCGATGCAGCGATATTGTTTTCTGACATTCTCACCATTCCCGACGCCATGGGCTTGGGCCTGTCCTTCAATGAGGGTGAGGGCCCGCGCTTCGAGCGGCCGTTGCGCAGTGCCGCGGACATTCAGTCCCTACCTCTTCCCGATCCGGAAACAGAGTTGCGTTACGTGATGGATGCGGTGCGCTTGATCCGGCGCGAACTCAATGGCCGTGTGCCATTGATCGGTTTTTCAGGCAGCCCCTGGACCCTGGCGACCTATATGGTCGAGGGTGGCACCAATCGTGAGTTCGCGCTGATTAAGACCATGCTGTATGACCAGCCGGCTTTGTTGCACATGTTACTGGGCAAGCTGGCGCACACCGTTGCGCAATATCTCAACGCGCAAATCGCGGCGGGCGCCCAGGCCGTGATGCTCTTCGACACCTGGGGCGGTGCGCTGTCGCATGCCGCGTATCACGAATTTTCGTTGCACTATCTTACGCAGGTCGTGGCGCAGCTGCGGCGTGAGTGTGACGGCCGGCGGGTGCCTGTAGTGTTGTTCACCAAGGGTGGCGGACAATGGCTGGAGGCGATTGCCGACAGCGGTTGCGATGCCGTCGGGTTGGACTGGACTACCGACATCGGCGCGGCTCGGGCGCGCGTCGGTGAACGAGTGGCGCTGCAGGGCAATCTCGATCCCATGGTGTTGTTCGCCTCGCCCGAACGGATTCGTGTCGAAGTCGCCGCGGTATTGGCAAGTTACGGTGCCGGGAACGGCCATGTGTTCAATCTAGGTCACGGTATCCTGCCCGGCATCGATCCGATGCATGCCGGTGCGATGGTCGAAGCGGTGCATACGCTCAGCGCCGCCTATCACGGTTGACTCTGCCGTGTCGTAGCCTCTGCTTCGAGCGTCATGCCTAGTGCAATTCGTGCAAGAGCCCGTCAGTCAGCTGTTCGGCCTGTGCCAGATAACCGCCGCCGAACAGATTGAGATGGTTCAGGACATGGTAGAGATTGTAGAGTGACCTGCGCAGTTGGTAGCCCTCGGGCAGCGGATAGGCTTCGTGGTAAGCCTGATAGAAACGCGTGCTGAAGCCACCGAATAATTCCGTCATGGCCAGATCCGTCTCGCGGTCGCCGTAGTAAAGCGCGGGATCGAAGATTACCGGTGCTCCCTTCGTATCGATGCTGTAATTCCCCGACCACAGATCGCCGTGCAACAGCGCGGCGGGTGGTTTGTGGCCGGCAAGCAGTGCCGGTAATTCCACCAGCAACCGCTCGCCCCGGGTCTGCAAGCGTCCGCCATAACCGCTGCCGGCCGCCAGTTGCAATTGAAAGCCCAGGCGCTGCGTGCGCCAGAATGCCACCCAGTCATCGCTCTCGGCGTTGTATTGTGGCGTGGCACCGATGGTGTTGTCACGAGCCCAGCCGTAGCGTGGCCGCGTGACGCGGTGCATGGCTGCCAGTTGCTGCCCGAGCTGTTCCTGGCTGGCATGACTGCCGCGTCCCGGCGCGATGAACTCCAGTACCAGATAAGCCTGATCGCACGCGACCCCGTAACAGACCGGGGCGGGCGCCTTGATGGTCCCGGTGCGGATTATCTCTTCCAGCCCTTGCGCCTCGGCCGCGAACATATCAAGTCTGGCGGCAGTGTTCAGTTTGACAAAGTAGCGCCGATCCCCGTCTTCGAGAACGTGCGCGGTATTGATGCAGCCGCCACCGACAGACTGCTCGCGACGTGCGTTGAAGGGCGCACCGGTGGCTTGAGTGATAGCGGTTGCGATGCGGGACCGGAGTATTGTGTGCATGAGGGTCAAGGAGCAGGGTGGTGCGCGCGCTTGCAATCGCGCGGCGTGCAGTAAGGTGGTTGCTGCCGGACTGACTTACAGCTTATGTGCCTGCAGGCGCTGGTGCAATGGACTGGTGCGCGGGAAATGCGCGCGTAAAAATTCCATCTGATCCGCGAGTACACGCCGGCTCTGCAGATAGATGTATTCCGCGTGAGTGGGCGTAAAGGGTATGGCGAGCAGTTCCATGCTGGCCTGTTCGGGGCTGCGACCGGCCTTGTGGTTGTTGCAGCGCTTGCAGGCTGTGACCACATTGTTCCAGACATCGGCGCCGCCACAGCTGAGTGGTGTGATGTGATCGCGCGACAGATCATGGATGGTGAAATGCTGACCGCAGTACAGACAGATATCGGCGTCACGACGGAACAGCGCGCTGTTGTTGAGCGGTGGAACGTAATGCGCGCGTGCCTTGGCGAGGGCGTGATTATTGCCATAGGTGGCGATGATCGAGTTGACTTCGATGATGCTGTGCAGGCCGGTCAGTGCGTTGTGTCCGCCATGTACACGGTACAGCAAAGTGCCGCAGTCATACGCGACTTGTCCGAGATGGTAGAGCCGCACGGCATCTTGATAGTTGACCCACTCGAGCGGCATGCCGGCCGCGTCGGTGCGCAATACCTGCTGATTCAGCGCGTACACAAAAGGACCCTCTGTGGTCGTCGCGCCAACTTGACCTGTGTGTTCTGTTCCGGCGCAAGGCGGAAAGAGCTTACCATTTTCCCCGTTATGCAGCCAACCAGCTGCGCCGGAGTGGATCGTCGAGCAGCGACCGCCAGCTTCACCGTCATTGTAATAAAACGATTCGGATGCGCGGACGCGCCGCCCGGCTATCATGGCTGCCGTGACAGCTCGTCGATGTGGCTGGCCAGAAACCGAAAAATTTCATCAAGCCGGCCGGCAGAAGGTGATTTTCCGGTTGTCAAGCGATCGGTGCCGGGCCGGTTTTACACAGGGTCGTTGTCAATGAGGGGTCAGCTTGTCAAGTCTTTGCTGTCTGCTTATGCACAATCGAAGCGCAAGCGTCAAGAATCCATTCCAGCGCCGACATAGGACCCCGGGAAAGACCTGATATATTTTGTAATACATTGATAATATTTATAATAAAAATGTGAACAAATTGTGACCATTCTAACCACCAGTAAGCCGCGACGCGGCCTTAGCGGGGTTGACCCCAATTCATGCACAAAGTTATCCACAGGATTTGTGGATAAAGGATGTTTTCAAAACCAAGTGATGGAGTTACCTCAATAGAGTTAAGGAAAGTTCTCAAGGCATGCGGCTAACAAGTGCTATCGGGATCGGCCGTTCTCCGGGGATTTGTCAAATCCCTATACTGCCCTGCCCGCCACTGCCGTCGTTGAGTACAGATGCTAGAGTAGCCGCATGTCGTCACTCATTCTGCGTATCGCCGTTCCCTCGCCACTGTCGCAAACCTTTGACTATCTGCCGCCACCGCAGTGCACTCCGGACCAACTCAGGCCGGGTGTGCGGGTGCGCGTACCGTTCGGACGCAGTCGCAGCATCGGTATTCTGTTGGCCCTGGGCGCGGACAGCCTTTGGCCAACGTCGCGCCTCAAGGCGGCTATCGAAGTGCTCGATGACACGCCGTTGCTGGCGGCCGAGCAATTGGAGCTCGCGCAATGGGCCAGCCAGTATTATCACTACCCGATCGGCGAAGTGCTGGCGGCCATGTTGCCGGCGTTGCTGCGGCAGGGCCAGGCGGCGCGCCTTGAGAACTTGCGCAGTTGGCATTTGACCGGCACCGGGACGGCCGTCGATCCCGCAACGCTGGCCCGCGCGCCGCGGCAGGCGGCGTTGCTGGCGTTGCTGCGTCGCCACCCGCAGGGTGTACTGCCGGAAATGCTGGTCACTGAACCCGACGCCTGCCGTGTGGCGCTACGGGCATGTGGTGCAAAAGGCTGGATTGAAGAGCGCAATTTTATTCCAACACCACTGATCGCGGCGACCGCCGTGATCACAGCGCCGCAGCTCAACGATGCCCAGCAGGCGGCTGTCGCGGCCGTGAGCGCGGCCTTCGACCGTTTTCAGACTTTTCTGCTCGACGGCGTTACCGGCAGCGGCAAGACCGAAGTTTACCTGCGGCTCATCGAACAGGTCATTCAGCGCGGTCGGCAGGTGCTGGTGCTGGTGCCCGAGATCGCGCTCACGCCGCAACTGATCGGTCGCTTCCAGGAGCGCCTCAACGTGCCCCTGGCGGTGCTGCATTCCCATCTGTCGGAAGGCACGCGCCTGCAGGCTTGGTTACAGGCACGCGCCGGTTTGGCACCGGTGGTGATCGGCACGCGCTCGGCTTTGTTCACGCCACTGGCGGCGCCGGGACTGATCATTATCGACGAGGAGCACGACCTGTCCTACAAACAACAGGACGGCTTCCGTTATCACGCCCGTGATCTGGCGCTGTTGCGCGCCAAGCGTTGCGGTGTGCCGGTGTTGCTGGGCTCCGCCACGCCGGCCCTGGAAACCTTGTATAACGTGCAACAGGATCGCTACCAGTCCTTGCATCTGCCGGAACGCGCCGGTGGCGCGGTGCATCCCAGTTTCGAAGTCCTGGATGTGCGCCAGCGCCGTTTGCAACACGGCCTGTCCGTGCCACTGCTGGAACGTCTGGATACCTGTCTGCAAGGCGGCGGTCAGGCGCTGGTGTTTCTCAACCGACGCGGCTATGCGCCGACGCTGCTATGTCATGACTGCGGCTGGGTGGCGCAGTGCCGGCGCTGCGATGCGCGCCTGGTCATGCATTATGGACAACACCTGCTGTGTTGCCATCATTGTGGTGCACAACGGCCTATCGATCGGCACTGTCCGGAATGCAACAGCACCGAGTTGCGTGCCCTCGGGCAGGGTACCGAACGTCTTGAGCAAATCCTGACAGAACATTTTCCCGGTATTGAACAGGTACGTATCGACCGCGACAGCACGCGCCGCAAGGGCTCACTGGAAGCGCTACTCGCGCAAGTACACAGCGGCAGGGCGCGCTTGCTGATCGGCACCCAGATGCTCGCCAAGGGTCATCATTTCCCCGAGGTCAGTCTGGCCGCCATACTGGACGTCGACTACGGCCTGTTCGGCGCCGACTTTCGTGCCGCGGAACGCATGGCGCAGCTGATAGTGCAGGTGGCCGGTCGCGCCGGTCGCGCCGATCGTCCCGGCCATGTGGTGATGCAGACCCACCACCCGGATCACCCCTTGCTGCGCCTGCTGATCGGGGAGGGCTATCCGGCTTTCGCCGCCGCGGCGCTGGCGGAGCGTCGCGCCGCCCAATTGCCCCCGTTTACCAGTCTGGCCTTGTTGCGCGCCGAGGCTGCGGATGCCACCGCGCCGCAGACTTTTCTTGAGCAAGCGCGCGACCTTGCCGCGCAGGTGCCCGGTGTGGAGGTGTTCGGACCGATGCCTGCCTCCATGGCGCGGCGCGCCGGCCGGCATCGTGCCCAATTGTTGCTTCAGTCGACCCAGCGCAGCGTGTTGCAGCATCTGTTGCATGACTGGACGCCGCAGTTGGCGACGCTCAAACTGAGTCGCAAGGTGCGCTGGTCGCTGGACGTGGATCCGATGGAGGTGCTGTGAGCGCCAAGGCTGTTTTGCATAGACCGCATAGAGGCAACGAGACTGTCTGATATGAGTCGCACCACGCTAGCGAAGGTCCTGCCTATAACGCTGATATATGCCGGGTGCGCCTCTTTGTGGATTGTCACGTCCGATCAGCTGCTGAACAAATTGTTCCCCGATCCGGACGTGCTGACGCGCGCGCAAGTCATCACGGATTGGAGTTTCGTGGCGCTGACATCGGTGTTGCTGCTCTGGTTGCTGCGCCGTGAATTGAAGGCTCGCAGCCGGCTCGCCGCGAATGAGCGGACTGCGCGCACCGAGGCCGAGGCCGCTCAACAGCACCTGGTCAGCATCATGGAACGTGTCTCCGACGGATTTGTCGCCCTGGATGATGCCTGGCGCTTCAGCTTCATCAATGAAAAGGCGGCACAACTGTTCGGCCGGCGCCGTGAAGATCTGCTCGGCAAGCATATCTGGACTGAATTTCCAGACGCCATCGGTCAGACCGGCTATCACGCCTATCGCAAGGCGGGTACCGGGCAGGCACCGGTGGTCATCGAAGAATATTACCCGCTCGTCGAACGCTGGTTCGAGAACCGCATCTATCCGGCCGCGGACGGCCTGTCGATATTTTTCCAGGACGTGACGGCGCGCAAGCAGGCCGAAGCGGCGTTGAGCAGCAGTGAACAGTACCACCGCCATTTGTTTGAACGCTCTCCCATCGGCTTGGTCCTGTGCCGAATGAACGGCAGCCTGGCGGATGCCAATGCGGCCTTCTGCGGCGTCATCGGTCGCGATGTTGCGACCTGCCTGACGCTGAGTCTTCAGGACATCACGCCACTTGAGTACGCGGACCAGGACCGGGTACAGATGGAATCACTGCGCCGCACCGGCCGCTATGGACCCTACGAGAAAGAATTTCTGCACAAGGATGGACACCGCCTGGCGGTGCGGCTGTCCGGACTGCTGCTCGACAGAGACGGCGAAACCTATATCTGGTCATGCGTCGAAGACATCACCGAACGCCAGCGCCTCGACGCGAGTCTGCGGGAAAGCGAGGCCAATCTGCAGCTGCGGCTGACCATGCTCCATGCGCTGTATCTGGGTGCCCAGGAGTTGGCACGCAGCCTGGATGTGCATCAGGTTGGTGAGGTCGTCACGCGGATCTGCGTGCAGACCTTCGGCGCGCAACTGGCATGGGTGGGCAGCGCCGATCCCGATGGCCGCGTGCAACGTCTGGCACACCACCCGATCGAGGTCGATTATCTGCGCAATATGCAGGTGCGCTGGGATGCCACCCCGCAGGGCTATGGTCCGACTGGACAGGCGATCCGCGCCGGCGTCGTGGTCGTGGTGCCGGATATCGAGACGGACCCGGCCTTTCAACCCTGGCGCGATGCCGCTCACGCGCAGGGCTTTCGCTCTAGCGCCGCTCTACCGCTGTTGAGCAGGGAGCGCGCCATCGGTGCGCTGAATCTCTACAGCAATCAGTCCGGATTTTTCATACCGGAACGGCTTGAGTATTTCCAGGCCTTCGCGCAGCTCACTGCCGCTGCGCTGGAAAATGCCCGATTGTTCCAGCAAGTGCGCCAGCACTCCGATGATCTGGAGCAGCGTGTTACCGAGCGTACGTCCCAGTTGACCGAGGCCAATGCCGCGCTCGAGGCCTTCGCCTATTCGGTAGCGCACGACCTGCGCGCGCCGTTACGGGCGATGCAGGGTTTCTCTCAGGCACTGATCGAGGATCACGCGACCCAACTCGATGCCGAGGCACGCGACTATGTCTTGCGCATCGATCGTGCTGCCCGACGCATGGACGAATTGATGCGAGACATTCTCGATTACTGCCGGCTGGATCGCGTCGAAATCACCGGCCGGCCACTGGCGCTGGAAACGGCCATCGACGCAGCGCTGCATCTGCAGGAGGATGCGCTGCGCACCAGTGCGGCCGAGGTCTTGGTGCAGCGTCCTCTGCCAACGGTGCTCGGTCATCATGTCACCTTGGTTCAAGCGCTCAGTAACCTGATCTCCAATGCCATCAAATTCGTAGCGCCCGGTGTATGCCCCAGGCTGGAGTTCACTGCGGAACAGCGGCCAGGATGGGTGCGCCTGTGGTTAGCCGACAACGGCCTCGGCATCGCTGCAGATCATCACCAGCGTATCTTCAGAGTCTTCGAGCGCCTGCACGGCATCGAAACCTATCCCGGTACCGGCATAGGTCTGGCCATCGTGCAAAAAGCCCTGTCGCGCATGGGTGGCCGGGTAGGTGTAGAATCGTCCCACGAAACTGGCAGTCGCTTTTGGATCGAACTCCAAGCCCTGAGGTCGAATGATGAGCATAAATTGCAACACCATTCTGCTGGTCGAAGATAATCCCGACGATGTCGCACTGTTCAGGCGGGCCCTGCAAAAGGCCGCGCTCGACTATCCCTTGCACGTGGTCGGCGATGGCGAGGCGGCCATTGCCTATCTGTCGGGTGAAGGTCATTATGCTGATCGCAGTAACTATCCCTTACCGAGGCTGGTACTGCTGGATCTGAAGCTGCCGCGCAAATCCGGCCATGAAGTGCTCGAATGGGTGCGCGAACAGCCGGAAACACGGCGTCTGACGGTGGTGGTGCTGACCACCTCGCGTGAGACCAGCGATATCACCCGTGCCTACGACCATTGCGCCAATTCCTATCTGGTCAAACCCTTCAGCTTCGACGGCCTGATGGAAATGGTCCGCGCCCTGGACAGTTATTGGCTGAAGCTGAACGAGAGCGCCGAGTGCCACCATTGAGCCCTGGCCGATCTATGACAACCGTCTGGCAAACCGATTGTTTTCCAGGAACCATCCTCTTCCGGTGACTCCCGCCTTGCGGTGCCTGCCCCTGCTATAGTTTGACAGTCCATCAGCTTGCTTTAGGGTGATGATCATCCAGTTGTCATGAGGCAGTGATGCAAAACTTGCGGGTGCTGATTGTTGAGGATTCGGATGACGACGCCGTGTTGGTGTTGCGTCTGCTGCGCAATGCGGGCTACCGGGTCGAGCACCGCTGTGTGGCTACGGCCCAGGCCATGGCCACGCCTTGACGGAGCAGGACTGGGACCTGATCACCAGCGCATCGCATGCCGAACTTCAGCGCGGACGCGAGGCTGGAGCGATATCGCCGGGACGACAGTGCCGTCACCCAACAGAGGTGGGCGGCGCGGGCGTCGATACAAGTTGCAAGATCGCCGATACCGGACATAATAGACGGCTTAAGCGCGGCGCCGAGAGGGCGGCGCGAAAGCGCCTCCGGTCACACGAAACGAACTGTCAATGAAGCATCTTCTGGAGCACCTGCTCGGCAGTGCCCTCGCAGGCCTGTACAGCACCGGCGCCTTGCCCGGTCACCTTGTCAGCCCGATCACCATCGAGCGCACCCGCGACCGGGCGCACGGCGACTTTGCCTGCAACATCGCGCTGACCCTGGCCAAGAGCGCGCGCCGCAAACCGCGTGAACTGGCTGAGCAGATCGTCGCAGCCTTGCCGGCGTCCGACCTGGTGGCGAAAGTGGAAGTCGCCGGTCCCGGCTTCATTAATTTCTTTCTCACCCCCGTGGCCTTCCAGGCGGTGGTCGACGAAGTACTGGCCGCCGGTGAAAACTACGGTCGCAGCACACGCGGTGCCGGCCAGGCCATCCAGGTCGAGTTCGTTTCCGCCAATCCCACCGGCCCCCTGCATGTCGGCCACGGCCGTGGCGCGGCCTATGGCGCGGCGGTTGCGGACCTGCTGGAAGCCATTGGACACCCGGTACACCGCGAGTATTACGTCAACGACGCCGGTCGGCAGATGGACATACTCGCCGTCAGTGTCTGGCTGCGTTATCTGGAATTGTGCGGTGAGACACTGGTGTTTCCCGTCAATGGTTACAAGGGCGATTACGTCTGGGACATCGCCGCCGATCTGCACCGCGTCAATGCCGATACCTTCCGCCATCCGGCCGCGACCGTTTTCGACGGTGTGCCGTCCGACGCACCGGCGGGCGGTGACAAGGAGACGCACATCGATGCACTGATCACGCGTGCCAGGCAATTGCTAGGCGCCGTGGATTATCGCCAGGTATTCGATCAGGGTCTCACTGTCATACTCGATGATATCCGCAAGGACCTCAGCGAATTCGGCGTAACCTACCAGCAGTGGTACTCGGAACGTTCGCTCACCGAGAGCGGCGCGGTGGATCGCGCCATCGAACGGCTGCGCAACTCCGGCCATCTCTACGCAAAAGACGGCGCGCTGTGGTTCCGTTCCACCGATTACGGCGACGAGAAGGACCGTGTGGTGGTGCGCGATAATGGTCAGAAGACCTATTTCGCCTCTGACATTGCCTATCACATGGACAAGCTGGAACGTGGCTACGCGCGTGTCATCGATGTGTGGGGCGCGGACCACCACGGCTATGTGCCGCGTGTCAAGGCGGCACTGGCCGCGCTCGGCGACGACCCCGCCCGGCTCGATGTGCTGCTGGTGCAGTTCGCCATTCTCTACAAAGGCGGTGAGCGCATGCAGATGTCGACGCGTTCCGGCGAGTTCGTCACGCTGCGCGAATTGCGTCACGAGGTCGGCAACGATGCGGCGCGGTTTTTCTACGTGCTGCGCAAGTGCGAACAGCATCTGGACTTTGATCTGGATCTGGCCAAGTCGCAGTCCAACGACAACCCGGTCTACTACATCCAGTATGCTCATGCGCGTGTTTGCAGTGTGCTGCGCCAGCTCGACGAAAAAGGTATGCCACGCGACGCGCTAACCGGGTCCGCCAACCTGGCACGGCTGACCGAACCCCATGAACAGGTGATACTGTACACCCTGTCGCGCTACCCCGAGGTGCTGGAGAATGCCGCGCTCAATTACGAACCGCACCAGCTCGCCCATTACCTGCGCGAACTGGCCAATGATTTCCACGCCTATTACAACGCCCATCAGTTCCTGGTGGATGATGCGGCCCTGCGCGATGCGCGGCTTAATCTGATTCTCGCGGTACGTCAGGCGCTGGCCAATGGCCTGCAACTGCTCGGTGTCTCGGCGCCGCAGGCCATGGCGGAGAAGAGTGCCACATGACGCGCGATTACAAGCCACGCAGCGGCAAGCGTGCCCGACGCAAAACAACGCCGGGCTGGGTCTGGCTGCTGGCCGGCCTGGCATTGGGTCTGGCGGCTGCACTGATGGCCTATTATTATCACGGCAGCACCCCGGCTAAACCGGTTGCCAAGCACCTCGATCTGCCCAGTGAACAGGCCGATGAAGCGGCGGCGCCCTCCGTCACCAATGATAAAACCGCCAAGCGTGCGACCGAGAAGCCGCAACCACCAGCCAAACCACGCTTCGATTTCTACACCATCCTGCCCGAGATGGAAGTCGTCGTGCCCGAGGAGGAAATCAAAGGCCGACCCAAGAGCGGTGTGCCGCAGGTCGATCAGCCCGGTACCTATTATCTGCAAGCCGGTTCGTTCCGAGCCTACGATCAGGCGGATCGCCTGAAAGCGCAACTGGCTCTACTCGGCCTGCATGCCGGCATCGAAACCGTCACCGTGAATAAAAACGAGACCTGGCATCGTGTCCGCGTCGGTCCGTATAAGAACCTCGACGATCTGAATCGCGCCCGCGTCTTGCTCAAACAAAACAATATGGCCGCCGTGCTGGTGAAGCTGAAATAACTGTCCGGGCATCGGGCAAATCCCGTTCAAGATTACGGCTATGCTGTAGCGAGTGGTGCCACCCGGTCGCGCGAGGTAGGCCCGTGAATGTGAGTGGCGGTGAACGGATTGACCAACGCTCCCGGCAAGCTGATTTTTCACGTCTCCAACGTGAGAAATCCGGTGCTTCAGGGAATTGTCGAAGCGTAAATCCATAGAAAATAAGTATTACAAATGCTGACGTTCGTGCGCATGTCAAGAATCTTTACGCGCCGCTCTTGAACTGGTAAAAAGCGCTGGTCATACTGTCTTGGCGGTGTCAGACTGCATCGGTTATTAATAGCTGCAAGGCTGGTGATTGGACAGCGCTTGCGCCACCGGGTCCAATCATTAGTGTGAACATAAATTTCGATAGGAGGAGTCAAATGTATATCAATAAAATTCTGAAGTCCGCGCTGGCGGCAATGGCGCTAACAATCATGGCCGCATCGGCCCAGTCGGAGGAATTGCTCAAGCCTTACGTACTCGCCTACACCACCACGACGGGCACCGTCGCCTCGGTAACCGATGAAGTGAAGGCCAAGTTGACCGCCGCCGGTTTTAAAATCGCCGGCGGCTATTCTCCCTTTCCCGGTGCGAATATCGTGGTGGTCACCAATGACGACCTGTTGAAGGCTGCGGCCTCATCGGATCGCAGTGGCTATCTGGCGCCCGAGCGGGTCACCATCACCAAGCAGTACGGCAATGGCAAGGGCGTGGCATTCAACCCGGCGACTGCTGATATCCAGGTGGCCTTCACCAATCCCGTCTACTGGGCGGCCGCCTACCGTGTCAAGGACGATGTCTCGGCTGTCAAGGCCAAGCTCGTCGCAACGCTGGGTGACAAAGAAGAATATGGTTCCTTCTATGATTACAAGGACGGCATCAGCGCAAAAAAACTCAACGACTATCACTACACCATGATGATGGAGTATTTCGATGACCCGAGCGATCTTGGCAAGTTTGACAGCCACGAAGCGGCGGTGAGTAAGGTCGAGGCAGGCCTCGCCGCACATGCGGGCGGTACCAGCAAGGTCTACCGCATCGACATCCCGGGCAAGGATGCGACGGTGTTCGGTGTCGCCTTGACCAGTGGTTGCAGCAGCGACGCGACCACCATGAAGGCCGTTGACATGGGTCCGATCCACAGCACGGGCTATGCACCGTATGAAATTCTGGTGAACGGTAAGAAAGTGGAAGCGCTCTACGCCCGCTTCCGTATCGCCATCGCCTACCTGGGCCTGCCGATGATGTCCAATCCGACCGGTGGTACGTTCATGAACATCATGTGCGCACCGGGTGCGATCGAAGACGCGCTCATGGCAGTGACCGGCGAAAAATAACGCCTGATGACTCCGAATTATCCTTCTCCTCTCCCGTTTTGCGCGGGAGAGGAGGCCGGATAAGGAAAGAAAGCCAGGGGAATCCGTAAGCATCCCGGACGGGGGCTCAACGCAGCCCCGCCGATGCGCTCAATCCTGCTCGGCCAGGGCCTTGCGGATGTGCGTCAGCGGCACGACCTTGCCGCGATTGATACCTTCGCAACGTTTCGCTTCGCGAGTCCACGACGTGCGCGAATACACTACCTCCGGCCAGAACGGATACGTGCGACATTGCACTGGCCGTGCCGCATAGACCTTGCAGCCATTGTCCTTGCCGAGAAAAATGCAGCGCCCGTCCTTGCCCATCGCTGCCACCTGGTCACCGTCCGGCAGCCGTCGCAGATAACGCCGTCGGAACCAGGCACGGCTCAGCTGCAGATGCCCGCGAATCGCCTCGGCGGCGTCATCGGTGAGAAACACATGATATTCGCCGCCGCCGATGCAGCAGCGTCCGCAACCGGTGCACTCAAATCGCAATGGCGTTGTTTCGTGAAGCATTACTGCGGGGCCTCGTAACAGGGCATCTGGGTCATGGTAGCACGGTGCTGCGCAATGCCCTGATGTACTGCGATGCACGCAGAACTCATGGTCGCACGCCATCCTCTGCGATCAGGCCAACAAAGATACCTGTATAGGTCTGGCCTTTGGCGCGTTGTGACAGCCACTTGTACAAAGGGTAGGCGACGATGCCCATCGCAGCACCGTTCAAGGCGCCGAACAGCGGTGCGACCAGAAAAACAATCACTATACTACTGGGGTTCTGACTCACCGCTTCGGCACTCAGATAGATGATCAGCGGAATCAGTCCGACACCCGAACATAAACCGAGCAGGCCCGACATCCTGATAAGAGAGGCCAGATCCAGTTGCAGACGGCACGCGGAGTAGTGCTCGGCCCATTTATATTTTACTGGCATTGCGTGATCCTGGGTTGTTATGAAAATGAGGTAAATGCTGCGGCAAGCATACTGGAGTTTTGGTGGTTTCCAGACAAGGCTGCCGACGGGACCGGCACTGTTCAATCGAATCGTTAGTCACCGCGTGCGCCGGCCGCCGCGCACACGCCGCAAACCAGCAAGGTTCCGATACGCTCCCGGCGGCCTTGCTCTGTGCGGGTCCAGGCACGCACCTGCCAGGGCGGTTGATGCCGGACATGCTGCGCATGGCCACAGTCGAGTTCCGCAACCCATTGTTGTTCCTCGTCCTGGTGAAATCCGATAATGCGCCGCTGCATGCCGCAATTTTAACAGGACGCCGCTGGCAGGTTCACAAAATTTATCAGAACTGCTTCATGACTCGGGAAATTTCCGCGGCCATGCGGCTGACACAGGCCCTTCCCTCCTCGATTGACTCGTCGGCGCGATAAAATTCCAGCAGTCCGATGTGCGACAGCCGCGGAGACAGCAGCACATCGGGCGGGTCGCCGGCCATTCTGCTGCGCGTGATACGGTCCTGGGCGATGTGCATGGAGCTGGTGATGACATCGAACAGGCCGGGTACAGGGTGCTCGTCCGACTGCTTGCCGAACAGGGTAGTTTTATAGGCGCGGATATTTTTTCTGAATTTACCCATAACACCGCTGCCATCGGCGACTTCCTGATTGTTCTGGACGAAATGTTTACCAACGATATCATCATTCGGATTCACAGCGATAACGACATCGGCGCCCAGTGCGCGGCAGACGGAAATCGGTACGGGATTGACCAGACCGCCGTCTACCAGCCATTTCTCGCCATAGCGGATCGGTGGGAACAAACCCGGCAGGGCCATCGAGGCCCAGACCGAATCCAACAGTGAGCCGCTCTGGAACCACACCTCCTTGCCGGTCTTGAGGTCGGTGGACACAGTGGCGAAACGGACGGAGAGGTCCTCGATGAGCGCCTTCTCGCTGCAAACATGCTCGCGCAGAAATTCCTGCAGGCGACGCCTGTCGACGATCCCATTCAGAGAGATGTTCAGTTCGAAAAATCGCGCCATCCTGATGCGCGTCAGCGAACGCACCCAGGCTTCCAGTTTGTCGATATTGCCGGCGGCATAGGCGGCACCGACGATCGCGCCTATTGAGCAGCCGCAGACGATATCCGGTCGTATGCCAATTCGATCGAGTTCCCGGATCACTCCGATATGTGACCAGCCGCGGGCCGATCCGCCACCGAGGGCGAGAGCGATTTTCGGCTGGTTGGCTGTGTTGGCGCTCATAAGGCGGGAGGGGGTGATCGATAGGGTCCAGAGCGCAGGACGGTTAATGATTGCATCATCGAATCCAGCTGTCGAGAAATTGTGGCGAAGCTGCTGATGAGCCGCCACGTCCGGCAGATTGGCTACAAAGTGGTGATAACCGGCGAAGGGTCCGATGAACTGTTTGCGGGTTACCCGGCATTTCGCCACGACATGTTTCTGCACGGCCACGATACGTTGCCAGGAGCCGAGCGCGCTATCTGGGAACAAACACTGGCGGAAAAGAATCAACTACTCCGCGGCGCCACGCTGGCCGAAGAAACGGTGGATGATTCGGCGCTAACGGCATTGGTCGGGTTCACGCCGAGTTACCTGCAGCCGTGGCTGGCCGTGACGCAGCATGTACAAGGTTTGATCCACAAGGACAGGCGTGCAGCTCTGCGGGATTGCCGGCCCGGCAGCGCCATCGCCGAGGCGCTGGATGGCAACATGCTTGCCGGTCGACACCCACTGGACCAGGCCCAATAGGTGTGGATCAAGACTATGTTCGAAGGTCAGATCCTCACCTGGGGTGGCGACCGCGTGGACATGGCGAATTCCATGGAGGCGCGACCGCCGTTTCTCGACCATCATCTGGCCGAGTTCGCGACGCACGTGCCACCCGCGCTGCGCATCAAGGGACGCACGGAGAAATATGTATTGCGCGAGGCAATGAAGGGTCTGCTGCCGAAGGTACTGTACGAGCGGGAGAAGTTTGCCTTCATGGCGCCACCCGCACATACCGATCCTAAAAAATGGGCGGCAATGAAGCTGTTGGCGGAGGAATACCTTGCGGATACGGCCATTGAATCCGCCGGCCTGCTGGATCGCGCGGGCATACGCGCACTGTTCGATCTGCACGAACGGGCGGACACCCCGACCGCGACGATGGTGCAACTCGATGCGGTGATAAACCATGTGATCGGTGTGCAAGTGCTGCACCACCAATTCATAGCCACCGATATCCCGGCACAGGCGGCCAAGCGGGCACACGATCTGGGTTGGCGAATATCGGCAACCGATGCAGCCGCTGCTGCGGGTTGATGAATTGTGTTACACCACCCAACACTGGCAGGCCTTTACAGAATGACGCAAAGTAGGTGGGTCCGGAGTTTGGCAGAGGACAATGCCAGAAAAATTGGTACAAGAGATCGGTTCCATGACATTAAATTCGGGGACAACACCCACTGCCATAACACAGTCTACTCATTAACTACGCTGGCATTTAGCCAAGGACATTCTGCATCGTATTGATACTCTTTCTGATGCCCCTGTGATTAAAGTCCGGAACAATCGGCATGTCCAGCCCAAGAATGACTGGCCGCTTTATGCTACGAAGCGGCCATTGGAACAGTCTGCCGGGACTGGCAGAAGCATACTGAAAGGAGACGATCAAGTCAGCGAGTCGAACAGGCACTTTCAAAAAAAAGCCGCTTACGAAAACAAAAAAGACGCCGCCGAGGCGAGGTTTTCTTAACGATTGCACATTACTTCAAAGGCAAATGATCTAAACGTGGACCACCAACTAATTACGTTATCGGCGTTGCGATGTTGGACCTAACCCCCCCTTGACTCCCTAACCCCACTAGCGTCAACCCAGACCATTCATTTTAGCAGTTCAGAAGCACATTCTCTTCAAGGCAGGATTACTGTAAGTATCCTGCAAAACTGAAATGCAACGAGTAATCGGCAGTGAACCAGTCAGTGGTGCTGCAACGTGCGATTGGGTAATAACGGCAAAACCTACACTGCCAGCAACATAAAAAGGCAGTCTCAAAGACAGCTGTTGCGTGGTCGTGATTTATAAATCTACATTCTTGCGCCAGGCAAATCCTATCAGTCCCAGCGACCCCGTACTAAATAGCCACAACGATGATGGAACTGGAACCTCAGTTAGTGAGACTACGTTCCCAAGAAGCGAAAAACTACTATCTGGATTTGCCGGGCCGCCCAACACCACGACTTGGACTGTGGCAATGGAAAAGTCGGCGAGTGACAAGGTGCTCGGTAGGGATGCGTTACCCGTTCCGTCGGATGGGTTGCCGAGGTCGATCCATAGACTGAAGTAACCCTTAAATGGGCTTCGCGGGTAGCTAAATCCAATGCCGTAACTTGCCTGAATAAAAAGCCCTGTTTGATTAGTATTGTTAAAGAAGAATGTATAGAACGGCTCATAACTCGAGCTGTATAAAAAAAAGTCATTTATTGAGACATATACTGAATTATTATTACCATGAATCTGTCCATCTGGTGATTCACTGACAAAGAAGTAACCGCTAAAAATGTCTCCGACATTAACAGCAGAAATATCAGAAAATACGCCCGCACTTGAATCAGAATTTTGCGTGACCTGCCAAGTAAAGTCATAGGCCACTGTTGATGCATCTACTGACATACTCATAAATGTAAGCAGAAGTGCAGATACCGCAATTATTAGTTTTAATTTATTCATGTGATCCTTCTGAATATTATTTCCTTGTGTAGTTTGATAGTTGCGTCCACTAAGTAAGCAGCATATGTACGGTCTATGCTGTCATAGACATTAAGTGCACAGGAGCAGAGTATGTTGGCGTGATTGGCTTTCATGATTATCTCTTCCCGCCACGACATTCCTGCACGCAGCATTATTGTTTATGTCAAACTTGTTATTTCCGGCTTGCTGCCTGCCAGTTAGTAGGCGGGATCTGTCGTACGAACAGGAATGCAGATCTGTGGGTTCGAGAAAAACCGTTGATATATTTAATACGCCGATGAAGCTTGGAATACAAGCATTGCGGCACGAATTATTCCTTTGCCCGTCCATCTCGAAATAATTTCTTACAAGACAGATAATGCCGGTATCATTTACCTTCAATTTGAGTGTCTGGGTTTAGTCTAAATCCTCAGCCTGGCACTTTATCGTCAATGGCTGGTTACGCTGCGGAACAGTCATTGACGCGACGAGCAGTGACCGGCAGCTTGGCAGCGGACACTGGCGCGGTAATCCGTGACTGGCGGCTACGCAGCGTGAGCGGACGTTTCGTGATTGTCGTCGAATTCGTGCTTTCGGCGATTACCGGACCTTGGTGCAAACAGATTGATGGGGTGGGAAGGTACTGGGTCGACCTATTACTGACGTCCGTGTTTCTCCAAAGCAGACTTTGAATTCACATCAGGTAACGCGCAATCAATCACGCAAATCTGGATGCGATGGCTTTCTTCCGGCGAGAGCGTCTGCCGTAGACGGTCTTCCAGCTCTTGGGCGTTACGAGGCTTCCTGCTGCCATCGGGTGGCGGTGGCAGCCCTTTTCCGTCGAACCAGAAGACGAGATAAATTCCATGCCCATCTGCACCCGGATCGCGGACATATTTTTGGATCAGTTGTTTGTGGATGGCACGCCAGAGATCGCGGTGGTTATCTTTTTTGATTTCGATTGGCACATTAAATCCATTGGCACCACCGAATGAAACTTGAATGTCGGCACGTTTCTCATCTGCATAATTACCCTCTCGCCGCGCATCAATACCGAGCCTTCCCAATCGCTCATTGAGGTCGGACAACAACGCATCACGGCAGTCGTTCTCTGGTTTTGGCTTCTTCAGTTCTTTATTGTCCTTATCGTAGCTCCAATACTGCCGATAGTCGTTGGTACTTCCATCGCGGATCTTCTTGGCGATGTCGCGCAGATAGTCGAACGTCAGTGCGGCAAGATCGGCTGCACTGGCGGGTTGGAGATTGGCGAGTGTGCGGCTGACTTCCTCGACGCTTAAGCGATAGAATGTCGCCCTGCGTCGGGCGATGCGTTGGGTGTGCAAAGCGTTGCGTAAGTAGTTTTTCCAAGGCGCGATATTTGGCAAAGTCAGCAAGCGTTCAAGTTCGCGGTTCGCGGTTTCCTTGGGATTGCCGCCCAGTGTGTTGACGAAAGAACGCACCATATCGGCGGTTTCCATGGCCGGACTGACCCAGTGTGCCCCAGTAGGACGTTCGGGAGAACAACCCGGTGCCAGCAACTCAATCAGATGGGCAAGAGTGACTTCGGACAAGGGCGCACTATCCGGCAAGCGACGTGCTTCACGGCTATGCAGAAAGCCAGCCAGATAGCCTCTGCGAACGGCGTTCTTACCGATGTATTGAATCAACCTGTCTTCATAAATATCTGGAGCTAGCAGCAAGCCGCAGCCTAGCCAATAGATTCGTTGCGCTGCATCCATGCTTCTCAATTCGAGTTTCCGGGCAATCAATGATGCGAGCATCTTCCTGTCGAGATAGTGCAACGCTCCCTTAATAAGCGGGTCGAGTGCATTTGATAATCGAAGCTTGCTAGCACGTAGTGGAAAACCATCCAACAATACAGGCAGCGCAATGTGAGCCACCTCGGCGTACGCATCATCATAGGCCAATGGATACAGCCCTGCGACGTGCTCCTTTCCAGCGCGCAGCATGGGCAAGGCATAAGCGACCAACACTTCAGCCACCAACTCAGGACGTTCCCGCACCAGCGAAGCAAACCATGCCGGATCGTCTCCGACGTTGTAAGTAAAGCGAAATGCCAATAACCGCTTTAGCACATCATCGGCAAGCCGCGATACACTGGATGGACCAGCCTGATATAGTTCTTCCATACCCACTAGACAGGCCTTGCGTATGTAATGATTCCGCCCCTTTAATTCCAGATCGACAATTTCGCGAACTGTCGGCAAGTCGCGGCGGTCAAGGGTATGGCGAAAACCTGCATAGGCGGCCTCGATCAACTCTACGTCGCCATCAAGGAAATCCTCCAGACGTTCGCGTGGTGTTTCGCCGGAGACCTCATAAAGCAAACCATAGTATGCCATCGCAAGATCATGAAATATCTGTGGGTGTGCGCTGCCATCACGAACTGCATCAATGTTTTGGCGGTAATAACTTACCCATTCATTTTTCCGTTTCTGACGTTCGAACTTTCTTTTGCTATCTTCTATGGCATGTTTCTGTTGCCAGTCTCCGATATCGCAAGTTATAAACCGGTCAAGCCACGGCTGGAGGGTTGGGTAAGCTTTTGTCCATGATTCAAGGAATTCCAGGGCAGGGAGAGTTAGTTCTTTTTGTCCGCCTTGTTGTCTCAGTAAGAGAATCGTTTGGGTGAAGTAATAGCCAGCCAATTCAGCACCCAGTTCAGCTGCCGCCCTCTCCAGATACCAGCTGCCGATATCTGCTGGGGGTGCAGAAGCGTAAAGCCTCATTGTGCATCGGTACATGCAATATTGAATATTGTCGCTTCCGACACATAGAGATTCGCCGTGACGGATCATGGCCTTGTAGCGATCAGGGCGATTCTCAAACCACTTAGCAATGCACTCAGCATATTCCCGATCAAGATGGGGATGAGCGTATTCATCAAGACCAACGCCTAGCCACTCGTAGAGGCGTTCATCGATAATTGCATCTCCGTAATGCTTTAGCCCTCGCACCAGTAACTTCCCTGCCATTCTGTTGAGTTGTGTCTCATGCAGGGCTTTTCTCATTACTGTCAGTTTTTGCACCAGCTGATCCAGCAACAGCGGCACATCATCATTGGCCGCTCCATCCGGGAGATTGTGACTCCAGAATGAGAAATAGCTGCCAATCAGGCTGTCATCCTTCCGTGGTTGGAGGTAATCGAATATTTGAGCTGGCGAAATAGTTTGTGGGTAGAGCTTGCCTAAAACAGTGCCAAGCATTTCATCGTCTCTGTCTTCGACGACACCTGTGCGAATATCTTCCGCAAGCCTCAGCAGTTTGGAATAATCATCCGGAGCAATATGCGCCCAAGCTCGCACCGCATTCGTTCTTATTCCTTGTTGGTAGCTGACATCCCGTGCGATGGCTTCCAATGGGCCAGCCAGAGCGGACATGCGCTCACCATAACGTATGGCGTCGAACACGCAATCCAGCAACGCTAGGTTGGCCTCTTCTCGCGAAGGAGAGGAGAGTATTTCCACGAATGCGGATGCCATATCCATGGTACCCAACGCGCCAAAAGGCGGAGATGACCAATCCTCTGAACGGAACCATGGATAGCGTCGTGCCTCGTTTCTTAATGCTGCGAGGACAAGGTGCTTGTCTGCTACAGGGAAATTGCGCACGTCACCATAGAGCACAACCCCCAATGGATCGCGCTCAATCAATACATGCCGTCCGCTGAGGCAATGAACCGATAGCCATGCCGCGAGGCCGCGCAGGTCGGTCACCACGCCGCCATCGCCACCCGTCATCAATGCAAGAACACGACCAAATGGCAGACCGTTATTTTCGATGAGTGAAGCAAGGTAGCGAGCGCCCAGATATTCCGCGACGCTACGATGAATGGGAATGCGTCGTTCCTCACCGTCCCCTTGAAACAGGTTTGTTTTTAGTGCGGCAAGTAGTGGGGGGCCATGCTCCAGCAGTTCTTTCCAGCAGAAGTATTCCTTGTCGGCCATCGCCTCATCAATAGAGAAACCGGCGAGTCCAGATAGCAACTGTATAGCGGATAAGTATCCTGCGACATTGAGCAGTGTTTCGGCGGGGAGCGCTTCCTCTCGTTTGGCTCGTCGGTGTTCTGGATTCATTTCGGACACAAGATGGCGACACGCCATCTCATAAATTTCCTTGCGACTTTGCGGCCATTCATTTCCGCCTACGGCATCCACAAGCAAATCCAGCGTTTGCGGGTTGCGCAGGAGTTCGTCGAGCTTGTGATCTCGCGCCTTGCGTATGAATTCATTCGGGTTGGGAATAGTGGTTTTGTGCCGCAGAATTTCGGCAACGTCATCATCGGTCAACGGATCAAGATGCAGGGCGATGACATCGCCGCTGGGTGACACGCGTTTCAATGCTTCGTTATCACTCGCCCCCAGCCAGTCCGCCTCGCGACAGGAGAGACGAAAACACGGGTATCCCAACCTCTCCAGATGCCTACGTATGTGGTCGAGTGGTGTCCGTCCATCACCTCCATCGGCGCGCATTTCGTCTAGTGCGTCTATGAATAAAGTTTTACCCTGATATTCCACTCCCGGCTCAAAAGTGGCAAAGTCGCGCGCTTTGATATATTTGCCGCCGGACTCGCGCGCTTCCAACTTGAAGGTTTCCGTCGTGCCTGCGCCCGGATCGCCAAGCAACACGTATGCGGGCAGGTCGCGATATTCCTCCAGCGGGTGACTTCCTTGCCCCTCCGTGTTTCCCGATCTGCGCGTGCACGTGCGCCGAACGAGGAAGGGTTCGTTCGCTTTGGTCAAAGCCAGTGCTCCGCCGGATAGGAGAGGAATTCGGCAATCGGGATGCCGCCTTCGCCAACCAATAACCTCCGGCACTTGCCAAAGTTTTCCCCGAATACATCGACCCCGCTAGTATGACCAGAGGATGGCCCACTTTTCACTTCGACGGCAGCAAGTTTCCTGTTGCCCTCAATTACAAAATCAACTTCTCTGGAACCTTCTCGCCAATAATGGAGATGGCAATCAGGGTGTCCAGTATTGTAGAGATGCGCTCCCACTGCACTTTCCACCAATCGTCCCCAAAAACTACGATCCGCTTTCGCTTCGGTTTTGGTGTATCCAGACCCGGCCGACATCAAAGCATTGTTGAGCACATTAAACTTGGGGGAAGATGCCCGTCGCCGATGTTGTTGTCCCGCATACTTTTGTAAGCCATAAATTAATCCGGCATTCCCTAGAAGATCGAGATAATGTGCGAGTGTCACCGTATTGCCGGCATCCTGAAGCTGGCCTTGCATTTTGGTATAGGACAATATCTGCCCTGAGAAACTACAGCCAAGGTGAAACAATTGCTTGAGTAGCGCTGGTTTATCAACCCGCGTCATCATCAGAATATCCTTCTCGATACTTGGCTCAATCAAGCTACCGTTCACATAATTGCGCCAGCGCGGCTCGTCACGAATATATGCGGTGCTACCGGGATAGCCGCCAAAATAGATGTAGTCGTCCAAATCGAAATCAAAGGCTTCGTACATTTCGAGGAAAGACCAGTGCGTGACGCGAATCAGCTCATAGCGTCCGGTCAGGCTCTCGCTCATGCCCTTCTGCATCAATAAAGGGGACGATCCCAACAGTACGACATGCAATGTCAATCCTTCAGACCTGTCAGCATCCCATAGCCCCTTGACTGCATCCGACCAGTGGGGGATTTTCTGGATTTCATCGAGGGCAAGAATATGCCCATCCACCGACTCCCGTGCTGCCATGCGGGCGCGTTGCCACTGTGCGACCAGCCACGCAACATCCCTCGGGCGACCAGCCTGATCGTAAGTGTCACTCTCAATGGACGCAAAGCCGGGGGCACGTATCTCGTCCGGCTGATCAACAGGAATGAAGGAATAACGCTTTCGCTCATATTGAGCCAGCGCATCACGTACCAACGTGGTTTTGCCGACCTGACGTGGCCCTGCAACTATAATCAGCGAACGCGGCGGCTCTAAAAGCCGTTCAAGAAGGGTCTCAACTTCCTTGCGCTGGTAGGGCTTAATAGGCATAGTTACTATTCTGAGTAAAATTACTCATAATAGTAACTGGCTGCTCAGGATATCTCAAGATGCACCCCAACATACTGTTTGAACAGCATTGTTACAGATGTGGTGCAGAAGGTCTCTTTGCGTAACACAGCCCCTTCAGAACCATTCGAGGGCGGACGAATGCCTGTTCCTGGCCGATCTAGGCTATAGCAGCGGAATTGCGATCTTGCTTCGAGCATTCGGACACTCGATTCAGTAACACCAAGGTCTGCTGTCGCTGCATAGCTGCCCTTCGACCCGGTTGCCGTGAGCGGCGGTTTAGGCCCTGGAAGCGGCCGTTCACCAGGTCGAGTGTTTGAATTGATGGGGTATCACAGACGTACCAGATAGGCGGGGTTATCCCCGACTTTAATGTCATGAAACATGATCGGTAAGTCGTTTGCCGTGGCAGTATGCGTCACCCGGATGCTTGGCCCGTCCCAGACGTTGACTAAACCGAAAATTAAAGATTGTTCTGACGCGGTGGTCAGCGATGTGATGAAGATGGCCGATTGGATGTAATCGTCAGTATATTCGAGCCACATCATTTCGGATGACGGCATTAGCGTGACATCGCAGGCTCCGTTTGTTACCGGGATACCTTTCTTGACGGTGAGCGATCACCATTGCGCACTACGGTTTTTTCACCATGCTCTGCGGACACTTCAATCCCCTCTGCTTCGCACCTTTGCGCAGAGCCTGGCACAGCGTCTGCAGACAGGTAATACGAGCATAATGCTTGTTGTTGGCGGGAATCAGCGTCCAGGGTGCATCCTTGGTGTCGGTGTATTTGAACATTGCTTCTGCAGCGCTGATGTAAGCCTCCCGCTTGCTACGGTTGCGCCAGTCTTCTTCGGTCATTTTCCAGGCCTTGAAAGGATCGGCGAGACGATCTTCGAAACGTTTCAGTTGTTCGTCAGAGTCAATGTGGTACCAGAACTTGAGTAGCACCACACCGTCGTTGATCAGTGTGCGTTCGAAATCATTGATCTCGTCGTAGGCGCGGCTCCAGGCCTTCTCAGGCACCAGATTCTCGACACGCTCGACCAGTACGCGGCCATACCAGGAGCGGTCGAAAATGGCCAACTCGCCGGGTGGCGGCACCTTGGTCCAAAAACGATACAGGTAATGGCGCTCCTGCTCCCATTTTTCCGGCACGCCGATGCGATAAACCTTGTAACCGCGCGGGTCCATGGGTTCGACCAGGCGACGGATGCTGCCGCCCTTGCCGGCGGCGTCCATACCCTCGAAGTTGACGATGGCGCGCAGACCGTTGCGCAGCGCGCATTGCTGCAGAGTAAGCAACTCGAGCTGCCAGACCTTCAGCAGTTTATTGTACTGCGACTTGCTGAGCTTTTGCTTCTGATCAAGCTTGGTCAGGCGTGTCATGGCAGGTCCTCTCGAAATCCGGTACAGCCGGCGGATAGATTATGACAGGAGTACCGGTCAATCTATCTCTGCATGGAATTGATATGCTGATGTTGCACGTTCTACCCCGACTGTTTATCGAAGCGATGAGCGGCTTGCCTGTTCAGTCTTCCAGGTAGGTGTAACCGCGCAAACCTTCCTGCAGTTCATTCAGGTAAGCGCTGCGCTGTGCCGCGTCAAGCGGTGCGGCGTCGATTTTGACACGGTAGGCTTCGAGCAACTCTTCGGCGTCGAAGTGTACATAGCGCAACACGGACTCGACGGTGTCGCCTTGTTGGGCTTGGCTGAGATGGTGGCTGCCGTCGGGGTTGAGACTGATATTGACCGCATCGGTGTCGCCGAACAGGTTGTGCATATCGCCGAGAATTTCCTGGTAGGCACCAATCAGGAAAATGCCCAGCAGATAGGGTTCACCATCGCGCAGGGCATGCAGCGGCAGCGTGGTCTCCACTCCTTCCTTATCGACATAATGATCAATGCGGCCGTCCGAGTCGCAGGTCATGTCCTGAATCACGGCACGTTGTGTCGGCGTCTCGTCGAGCCGATGCAGTGGAAGTATCGGGAAGATCTGGTCGATGGCCCAGACATCCGGCATGGACTGGAACAACGAGAAATTCAGAAAATATTTGTCGGCCAGTTTTTCATTGAGTTCGTCGAGCACTTCGCGGTGCGCACGCGTGCCGGAGTGCAGCAGACCTTGCAGGCGTCGACAGGTGGCGAAATAAATCTGCTCGGCATGGGCGCGCTGCTCCAGGCTGAGCACGCCATGCAGATACATGGTGTGCGCCTCGGCCAACCAGTGCGCGGCATCATGATAGCCCTCCAGTGCGGAACGACTGGTGAGATTTTTCAGACTCTGCCATAGATCGTGCAGTATCGCGGGATCGTGCGCGGCCGGCGCGCTGACTTCGTCCTCCGCAGGGTGGCGATCAATGTCGATGATGTTGGTGATCAGCACGGCGTGGTGCGCGGTCATGGCGCGGCCGGATTCGGTGACGATGTCGGGTTGCGGCTGGCCATGCGCGGCGCAGGTTTCGGCGAGCACGTGCACGACGTTGTTGGCGTATTCCTGCACACTGTAGTTCATGGAGCAAAAACTGCGCGAGCGCGTGCCTTCGTAATCCACGCCCAGGCCGCCACCGACATCGACCACGCGCAGGTCGGCGCCGAGGCGGCGCAGTTCCACGTAATAGCGCGCACATTCGTGCAGGCCGCGCTGGATGTCGCGCACGTTGGCGATCTGCGAACCGAGATGGAAGTGCAGCAGTTGCAGCGCTTCCAATTGTCCGGCGTGGCGCAACCGTTCGACCACGGTCAGCACCTGCGCGGCCGACAAGCCGAATTTGGATTTGTCGCCACCGGTATTCTGCCACTTGCCGGCGCCGATCGAGGCCAGCCGCACGCGCACGCCGAGCAGCGGCGCAACACCGAGATCATGGGCCTCGCGCAGCACCAGATCCAGTTCCGAGAGTTTTTCCACGACGATGTAGACGCGATGGCCGAGCTTGCGGCCGATCAGTGCCAGGCGGATGTACTCGCGATCCTTGTAGCCGTTGCAGATCACCACACCATCGGGCTTTGACAATGCCAATACTGCCAGCAGCTCGGGCTTGCTGCCCGCTTCGAGGCCGACCCGGTCGCCGCCATGACCGAGGATCTGTTCGACGACACTGCGTTGCTGGTTGACCTTGATCGGATAGACGGCGGTGTAGCGGCCGCGGTAATCCTCGGCACGCATCGCCGTGCTGAAGGCGTTGCACAAGGTGTCGACCCGGTCGTGCAGGATATCGGTGAAACGCACCAGTACCGGCAGATTCAGACCGGACTGGTGCAACTCGCCGGCCAATTGGTGCAGGTCGATGCCCGGGTGGGCCGGGTTGCGGTCCGGTCGGGCAATCAGATGGCCGTTGGCGTTGATATCGAAATAACCGCCGCCCCAGTGTGGCAGATTGTAGGCGTCGCGCGCGGTTTCGATGGTCCAGTCGCTCATGGCTCGTCTTTCGGTGATGGGTCGATTGTGTCTGGTGTGAAAAGATACAGGAAAAGTCCGGAGCGTGGCAGTGTTTGATTTCCCTGCGGCTGCGAATGCTTCATAATCGGCACCCCACACCACGCTGCCGCGACAAGGGCCGGTCATGACACTCGATAACACTTGGTATACCGAACAATGGGCCGCACAGGGTTCGGCGATTTCGCTGAAACTAAAGCAACGCCTGCACGACGAGCAGAGTGAATATCAGCGCATCGAGATCTTCGAGACTGAGTCCTTCGGCCGGCTGATGACACTCGACGGGCTGGTGATGGTCACCGACCGCGACAATTTCGTCTATCACGAAATGATGACACACCCGGCACTCTTCACTCACCCCGATCCTCGGCGTGTGCTGATTATCGGCGGCGGTGACTGCGGTACACTCAACGAGGTGCTGCGGCATCCGGGCGTGCAACTGGCGGAGCAGGTGGAACTCGACGAGCGTGTGACGCGCGTTTCCGAAGAGTTTTTCCCGGTGCTTTGTGCATCCAATAACGATCCGCGTGCACGATTGCGGTTCGCGGATGGCATCAAATGGGTGTCCGATGCCAAGCCTGACAGCTACGACGTGATCATCGTCGATTCCACTGATCCGGTCGGGCCGGCGGCCGGCCTGTTCTCGGCAGAGTTCTACAGTAACTGTCATCGTGCGCTGAGCGCGCACGGTGTGGTAGTGGGGCAGAGTGAGTCGCCGCTGTTTCATGCCGATCTGATCGTGTCCATGCATCGGGCGCTGCGCACTGCGGGCTTCGCCGAGGTGGGCTCGCTGAGCTTTGCGCAATGCACCTACCCGTCTGGCTGGTGGAGCGCGACCATGGCCCGTAAATCCGGCAAAGTATCGGTTTTCCGCGAGGCTGACGCACGCGCCAAGACCTTCCCGACCCGGTATTACAATGCCGATCTGCATCGCGGTGCGCTGGCCATGCCTGAATTTTTACGCACGGCCCTGAGCGACGCACGCTAGTATCCGTAACTGTTCGCAATATCTCTTTGAGGAGTACGCATCATGTCTGATCCCGTCATCGCCCAGAAAGCACCATACGCCCTGGAACTTGAAGCCGGCACTTATTACTGGTGCGCCTGCGGCAAATCCAAGACTCAGCCATTCTGCGACAAAAGCCACAAAGGGTCGGAATTTTCCCCGATCAAATTTGAACTCACCGAAAAGACCAAGGTATGGCTGTGCGGTTGCAAGCATAGTGCGAAAAAGCCGTTCTGCGACGGTACGCATAAGAAGCTACCCTGAATTCCACTGAACGATGTAGCCCGGGGTTCGCTGCGATTAACCCGGATTACAGTTAATTTGACGCAAAAAAAAGCGGGCGCCGAAGCGCCCGCATAAATCCCGTCCTGTCAGACCGGAGTGACCTCTAGAGGTTGTAACCGCGTTCGTCGTGCTGCGAGAGATCGAGACCCTCGGTCTCTTCGTCCTCGCTGACCCGCAGCCCGATGACCGCATCGATGACCTTCAGGATGATGAAGGTCAGTACCGCGCAGTACACCACCGTGAACATCACGCCTTCGAACTGGATCCAGACTTGGCTGCCGATGTTGAGGTCGGCATTGACGCCACCGAACTTGGCAGAAGCGAACACGCCGGTCAGTAAGGCGCCGATGATGCCGCCGATGCCGTGTACGCCGAAGGCATCCAGCGAATCGTCGTAGCCCAGTGCACGCTTCAGTTTGGTGGCGCCGAAGAAGCAACCGATACCGGCCGCGAAGCCGATCGCCAGTGCGCCTATCGGACCGACGAAACCGGATGCCGGGGTGATGGCGACGAGGCCGGCGACGGCACCCGATGCGATACCCAGCACGCTCGGCTTGCCGTGCGACAACCATTCGCTGAACATCCAGGCCAGTGCTGCGCTGGCCGTTGCGATCTGTGTGACCGCCATCGCCATGCCCGCCGTGCCGTTTGCGGCAAGCGCACTACCGGCGTTGAAGCCGAACCAGCCGACCCACAGCATGGAAGCACCCATCACCGTGTAGCCGAGGTTATGCGGTGCCATGGCGGTGGTCGGATAACCTTTGCGCTTGCCCAGCATCAGTGCGGCGACCAGACCGGCAATCCCGGCATTGATGTGCACCACGGTGCCGCCTGCGAAATCGAGCACGCCGAGGTCCCACAGGAAGCCACCGTCACCGCTCCATACCATGTGTGCAATCGGCGCGTACACGAGGGTCAGCCAGATGCCCATGAACCAGAGCATCGCGGAGAACTTCATGCGCTCCGCGAAGGCACCGACGATCAGCGCCGGGGTGATGATGGCGAAGGTCATCTGGAAGGTCATGAAGACCGTCTCGGGGATGGCCGCCGTCAGGCTGTCGACCGTGACGCCATGCAGGAAGGCCTTGCTCAGGCTGCCGAAGAACGAAAAGGCATTGGTCACGCCTTTTTCCATGCCGTTGGTATCGAAGGCGATGCTGTAGCCGTACAGCACCCATAACACCGAGATCAGCGAGGTGATGGCAAAGCACTGCATCATGACCGAGAGCACGTTCTTGGAACGCACCATGCCGGCATAGAAGAGCGCCAGGCCCGGAATGGTCATGAACAGTACCAAGGCCGTGGAGGTCAGCATCCAGGCGGTATCACCGGAGTTGACGACGGGTGTGGCGTCCGCGGTATGACCCAGTGCGGGTAACAGCAGGCCCAGCACCGGTAATGCGCCGGTAACCAGTTTCTTAACGTTGAGTTGTGACATTTTCAATATCCTTCGGGTCGGGTTACAACGCGTCAGGGCCGGACTCGCCGGTACGTATGCGGATGGCTTGTTGCAGGTCGAAGACGAAGATCTTGCCGTCGCCGATCTTGCCGGTATTGGCGGCTTTTCGGATGGCCTCGATGACGCTTTCGATCATGTCGGCCTTGACGGCGACCTCGAGTTTGATTTTGGGCAGGAAGTCGACTACGTATTCCGCACCGCGGTACAACTCGGTGTGGCCTTTCTGTCGACCGAAGCCTTTCACTTCGGTGACGGTGATGCCTTGTACGCCGATTTCGGACAGGCCCTCGCGGACATCGTCCAGTTTGAACGGCTTGATGATGGCGGTGACCAGCTTCATGGGTGATTCTCCTCAGGGTGGATCGGTGCTGCAACGACGACCACTGGCGCGCCTTGCGCCAGGTTGTGGCCGTTGCCGTGTCCGAGCGTTACGGGTTGCAGGTTCATGATGATTTCTCCGGTAGCTACCAAGGTGCGCTCGGTTAGGGCCTGCGAGGCCTTTTCAAGGCTTCGCGATGTCCTCATTGACCGGTTATTGCAGAGCCCATGCCATCGGATAAATAGTATTTGAAAACATATTGTTGATTGATTTTTTGCCGCTGGAATCGGTAGTCAGGCGCACCACTATGATTCAGATTCGCTGGGGTCGCACCAGCAAGGTGCACGGCTTTCCGGTCATTACGGGTCGTCACGTGGCGGGCCCGGTTTGATTGGATCGCGTATACTTCCCGACGGGAGATCCGCATCAAGGTCAGCTGCCATGTTCGATCCCAAGATTCTCGACGATTTGTCAAAAAAGCTCTGTGAGTCGGTACCCGCCGGCCTGCGCGAGATGCGCGCCGATATCGATAAAAACACCCGCGCCGTACTGCAAGGCACACTCGCCAAGCTCGATCTGGTGACGCGCGAGGAGTTCGATGTACAAACGGCGGTGCTGGCGCGTTCGCGCGCTTTGCTGGAAGTACTGGCGCTGCGCGTCGCCGAACTGGAAAAGCAGCTGTTGAACAAGTAGCGAGTTACGACCTCTCCCGATTTGAGGATGGTTTTACTCGCCACTCGCTACTGAATTTTAAGGAATGGATTCCTATGTCGCTCGCCGTGGTCTACAGCCGTGCCCTGGTCGGATTGTCGGCACCCCTAGTCAGTGTCGAAGTGCATCTGTCAGGCGGACTGCCGGGGATGTCCATCGTCGGACTCCCGGAAACGGCAGTGAAGGAAAGCAAGGACCGCGTGCGCGCCGCGCTGCTCAACAGTCACTTCGAATTTCCCGTCCGCCGCATCACCGTCAACCTCGCGCCCGCCGATCTGCCTAAGGAAGGGGGACGCTTCGACCTGCCAATCGCCTTAGGTATTCTGGCCGCGTCCGGTCAGGTGCCGCGCACCGCGCTCGCTGCATGCGAATTCCTCGCCGAACTGGGGCTGGACGGGACCTTGCGGCCCGGACGCGGCGTGCTGCCGGCGGCGCTGGCGGCGCGTGATGCAGGACGCGCGCTGGTTCTAGCGAGTGCCAATGTCGATGAAGCGGCGCTGGTCTCCGGGGTCACGGTATATGGTGTCGGGCATCTGCTGGAGGTATGTGCGCATTTACAGGGCTCGACAGTACTGACGCCACAACTGGCAACATTCCCGTCAGACGTTATGCCGGAATTGCCCGACATGGCCGATGTGCGCGGTCAGGCGCAGGCGCGGCGTGCTCTGGAAGTGGCTGCAGCCGGCGCGCACAGTTTGCTGATGCTCGGCCCGCCTGGCTCCGGCAAGACCTTGCTGGCAACACGCTTGCCCGGCATTCTTCCGCCGATGACCGAGACCGAGGCTTTGGAGAGTGCGGCGCTACTGTCGATCAGTCATCAGGGCTTCTCGCCTGTGCACTGGCGTCGCCGCCCGTTTCGCGCGCCACACCACACCGCTTCAGGTGTCGCCCTGGTCGGCGGTGGTTCGGAGCCGCGACCCGGTGAAGTATCGCTGGCGCATTACGGCGTGTTGTTCCTCGATGAGCTGCCGGAATTCGACCGGCGTGTCCTCGAGGTGCTGCGTGAACCGCTCGAATCGGGCCGGGTAACTATATCGCGCGCCGCGCGGCAGGCGGAATTTCCGGCACGCCTGCAATTGGTCGCTGCGATGAATCCCTGTCCTTGCGGTTATCTGGGCGATGCGGGGGGACGTTGCCGCTGTACCGTGGAGCAAGTGCAGCGCTACCGCGCGCGCATCTCCGGGCCGCTGCTGGATCGCATCGATCTGCACATCGAAGTGCCACGTCTGCTGTCGGGGCTGTTAGGCCGGCCGCAGACTAGCAATGAAGACAGCGCCAGTGTCCGCGCCCGCGTGTGCGCGGCGCGCGAACGGCAACTGACACGTGCTGGCAAGGCCAATGCCATGCTGGATCCGCACGAGGTGGAGCGTGATTGCGCATTGACGGATGATAATCAGCGCTTGCTGGAGCGCGCGGTCGAAAAATTGCGGCTCTCGGCGCGAGCTTATCATCGCATTCTGAAAGTGGCACGCACGATTGCGGATCTCGATGCGGCGGAACGGATCATGCTGCCACACCTGAGCGAGGCGATCGCATATCGGAAGCTGGATCGCGGTGTCTGAGGCGCTGGACAAAAAATCTCCGACAGTCTTGAATCCCGATGAACTGGTCTGGAACCATGTCAAACGTACCGGCGTTGCTCGTCGGCCTTTGTACCAGGGTGAGAAATTGCATGAGCGCATTGCGCAGTAACTCGTAAAGCTTCAGCAACTTCCTCAACTTGCCTGCTCATTTTCCCACAGGCCCCTGATGTCGCCTATACTTAAAATCAGCAACTTCTGAGTAAGGTGTCACTGAAATCCGTGGTCAGTAAACACGCCGGATGAGCTTGGCGTCGTGCAGAATGGTGGTGGCCAGTTCTTCGACCGATTTGCTGGTGGCGTCGAGATAGGGGATACCTTCCTGGCGCATCAGCGCCTCGGCCTCACGCACCTCGTGTTCGCAATTGGCGAGCGTCGCATAGTTGCTGCCGGGGCGCCGTTCAGTGCGGATCTGATGCAGGCGCGCGGGCTTGATGGTCAGTCCGTAAAGTCGCTTGCGCAGTTGTTTGAGCTGATCGGGCAGATGCATGCTGTGAAAATCTTCCGGAACCAGTGGGTAGTTCGCCGCGCGGATACCGAACTGCATGGCCAGATACAGGCAGGTCGGCGTCTTGCCGCAGCGCGAAACGCCGACCAGGATGACGTCGGCTTCCGTCAGGACCTGCGTCGATTCGCCGTCGTCATGGCTCAGCGCATAATTCACCGCATCGATACGGTGATGGTAATCGATGCTGTCCTTGGCGCTGTGCGACATGCCCACCGACTGCGACGCGGACAGGCCGAGTTCTTTTTCCAGTGGTAGGATGAAGATTCCGAAACAATCGAGAAACAAGGCATCGGCGCTGGCGACTATTGCGGACAGTTGCGGATTGACCAGTGTGCTGAACAGCAGTGGCCGCACGCCGTCGGTAGCGGCCTGCCGATTGATTTGCGCCACAGTGGCCTGCGCCTTCTCGGTCGTATCGACATAGGGCAGGGTGACTTCATTGAAAGCGACCTTGCCGAACTGTGTCAGCAGACTGTGGCCGAGCATCTCGGCGGTGATGCCGGTGCGGTCGGAGATGAAGAACGCGGTACGCTTTTCCGGCATCATGGCGCTGAACCGTATCGGCTGAGGGTTGTCGGTAACATATCGGCTTTTCGAGCTTTGCACAATCGACGGGGATACCGTGAACAACAATGAATACATAGTCGGTTTCGAAAACCTGCGCATGACCGATGTCGGTCGTGTCGGAGGCAAGAACGCTTCGCTGGGTGAGATGATCGGCACGCTCGCCGCCGCCGGCGTGCGTGTGCCGAGCGGTTTCGCTACCACGGCGCAGGCCTATCGGGATTTCCTGGCGCAGGACGGCCTGGAACAGCGCATCCGGGACGCATTGACCGCGCTCGATGTCAGCGACGTAACCGCCCTGGCCGCTACCGGCGCGCGGATCCGTGATTGGATCCTGGCGCAGCCACTGCCCGCAAAGCTCGAGCGCGATCTCGACGTGGCGTATCGACAACTGCAGCAAGGCGCAAGCGGTGACCTGTCGGTTGCGGTGCGCTCATCCGCGACGGCCGAAGATCTGCCTGACGCCTCCTTCGCGGGACAGCAGGAGACTTATCTCAATATTCACGGTTTCGACAATCTGCTGACGGCGGTCAGGCAGGTATTCGCCTCGCTGTACAACGACCGGGCGATTTCCTATCGTGTTCACAAAGGTTTCGTGCACGCCGATGTGGCGCTGTCCGCCGGCATCCAGCGCATGGTGCGCAGCGATATCGGCGCGAGTGGCGTGCTGTTTACGCTCGATACCGAATCGGGATTCGATCAGGTGGTGTTCATCACCGCCGCCTACGGACTCGGCGAAACCGTCGTGCAGGGGCAGGTCAACCCCGATGAGTTTTATGTCTACAAGCCGGCGCTCGCGCAGGGCAAGAACGCCATCCTGCGCCGCAACCTCGGCTCGAAAGCCATCAAGATGACCTTTACCGGCGAGACGATGGCGGGCCGTTCGGTGCAGATCGTCGATGTGCAGGAGGCCGAGCGACGCCGCTTCTCCATCAACGATGCCGAGGTCGAGGAACTGGCGCGCTACGCTTTGATCGTCGAGCGGCACTATCAGCGCCCGATGGACATTGAGTGGGGTCGTGACGGTATTGATGGCAAACTGTATATCCTGCAGGCACGGCCGGAAACTGTGAAGGCCGGCGAGGGGCTCGATGTCATGCGCCGCTATCGCCTCAAGCAGCGCTCCGATGTGTTGATCTCCGGACGCGCGATCGGGCAGCGTATCGGCAGCGGCAATGTGCGGCTGGTCAAAAGCGTCGCCGAAATGGATAGAGTGAAGGCGGGTGACGTGCTCGTCACTGATATGACCGATCCCGACTGGGAACCGGTGATGAAACTCGCCTCGGCCATCGTCACCAATCGCGGCGGCCGCACCTGCCATGCCGCGATCATCGCGCGCGAACTCGGCATCCCGGCGGTCGTCGGTTGCGGTGATGCCACACAGGTATTGAAAGACGGCAAGCCGGTGACCGTATCGTGCGCGGAAGGAGATACCGGAAACGTCTACCGCGGCATTCTGGAGACCGAGGTCATCGACCTGTCGCTCGATGCAATGCCCAAGGCCCCGCTCAAGATCACCATGAACGTCGGCAATCCCGAACTGGCTTTCGAGTTTCGCCGCCTGCCCAACGACGGCATCGGTCTGGCGCGGCTCGAATTCATCATCGCGCGCATGATCGGCGTGCATCCCCGCGCGGTACTCGCCTATCCCGATTTGCCGGCCGATCTGAAACTGGCTGTTGAGCAGCATGCCGCCGGTTATGCCGATCCGGTGAGCTTCTATGTCGAGAAACTGGTCGAAGGCGTTTCCATGCTGGGCGCGGCGTTCTGGCCCAAGCCGGTCATCGTGCGCTTGTCGGATTTCAAATCGAATGAGTATTCCAGCCTCACCGGCGGCAATACGTACGAACCGCATGAAGAGAATCCGATGCTCGGTTTCCGTGGCGCGGCTCGCTACATCGCCGCGAGTTTTCGCGATTGCTTCGAGCTGGAATGCCGCGCACTCAGGAAGGTGCGTGATGACATGGGTCTGACCAATGTCGAGATCATGATTCCCTTCGTCCGCACGCTCAAGGAAGCCGAACAGGTAATCGATCTGTTGGTCAGGAACGGTCTCAAGCGCGGCGAGAATGGTTTGCGCATCATCATGATGTGCGAGATCCCGTCCAATGCCGTGCTGGCGGAGCAGTTCCTTGAACATTTCGACGGCTTCTCGATCGGTTCCAACGACATGACCCAGATGACGCTGGCGCTGGATCGTGACTCGGGTCTGATTGCGGAGGGCTTTGACGAGCGCGACCCGGCGGTGAAATACATGTTGCACCTGGCAATCCAGGCCTGCCGCAAGGCGGGCAAGTATATCGGTATTTGCGGACAGGGTCCGTCAGATCACCCCGATCTGGCGAAATGGCTGATGGAAGAGGGCATTCAAAGTCTGTCGCTGAATCCCGATTCCGTGGTCGAGACCTGGCTCTACCTCGCGCGCGAAGCGGCAGCTGCCCTACCGTCATCCGAGATTCGCTGACACCCTGGTGATAGCGCCGTCATCGCCGCACGGATTGGACAGGTGTTGCGAAATACCGGGCATGACGTGGAATCCCGTCATGTCGATGGTGTATCGGAGTGGTTGGACTTCATGCACAGGCGAACAGCGTCATGAAGCCGAAATCCATGTGCAGCTGCATATGACAGTGGAACAGCGACAGGCCTGGCTGGGTGGCGGTGAAATCGACTTCCATGGTCTGATAGCCGCCCAGCATGGCCACATCCTTGATTACGCCACCGGTCGGTTGTCCGGCGATGCGGGTGATCTCGAAACTGTGGCGGTGCAGGTGTATCGGGTGGATGTCGTCGCTGGTGTTGTGCATGCGCAGGCGATAACGTTTACCGCGCTGCAGATGAAACATCGGTTTCATATTCGCCATGTCGAAGGCAACATCGTTGATGGTCCATAAATTGAACCCGCGCCGGGCGGCATTGTGCTTGGCGAAGCGCATTTCGATCACTTCATTCGGTGGTTCCGGGTGCGTGTTGGCCAACGCGAAGCGTCGGTAGTCCCACTGGAACGGCTTGGGGGTCGCCCATACGGGCTTGCCGCCATGACCTGCGTATTCGATCACGATCCCCATGCCGCGTTCGCGATCGTCATCGGCCAGGTCGCCCAGTATCCAGACGCCGGGATGCGTCATCTCGACAATGGCGCTGACTCGTTCGGCCGTGCCGATCCACAGCACGGGTACTTCAACCGGATGCGGGACCGGGTTGCCATCCAATGCCACTACCTTGAATGTGTGGCCGGGCAAGGCGAGGCTGCGGATCTCGGTGGCACTGCTGTTCAGCACGTGGAATAACACACGCTCACCGGTCTTTACCCGGATCGGCTCGCCGTGACCGAGCATGCGGCCGTTGATTGCAAATGTCTGATAGCCGACCTCGTAGCCGTGCGGCTGGCCATGAGCCAGCGAGTCCTGCATTGCGGTCTCGCCGCGCTCTTCCAGCGTGCGGTCACGATCGGCAGGACTCAGGAAATCCATTGCCATGTCGCCGCCCTTGCTGAAGAACGGATCGAATTCCTTGAGGGTGAGAAACGCTTCGCGATCGTAGGCGCCCGGTTCGTATTTCGGTTCAATATAAACGGGACCTACCAGGCCGCTGTACTGCCCCATGCTGAGGTTGTCGCCGGCGACCAGATGCGTGTGGTAAAAACGAAAGCCCGCCGGCCCGGGGGTGAAGGCGATGCGGCGCATGCCACGGGCCGGAATATACGGCGTGCCTTCCTCGGCGGCGCCATCCACATCGACAGGCAGGAATTGGCCGTGCCAATGCAATTGCTCCGGAATGTCGGTGTCGTTGCGTATATCGACGACAACCCGCTCGCCTTCCTTGAAGCGCAGCAGTGGACCCGGAAACTGACCGTTGAAGACGGTGGTTGAGACGATGTGATCGGGTGCCAGTTCGACCAGGCTGCGTGATATGCGCAGCGTATGATCGGCCTTGCCGTCGGCGATGGGCAGCATGCTGGTGGCTTGTGCCGGCGTCACGCGCAGCAGATCCGGTATGCCGCCGGCCAGAGCGGCCAGTCCTCCGAGCTTCAGAAATTCACGACGGTCGATGGGCATTGAGTAATCCCCGCAATGGAACTGTTGGTCGCGCGGAAAAGATCAAGAGACCGCGAATCCAGGTGCGAATGGACCGGTCGCGGCCCCGGGACATTACTTGCCCTGCAGCAAATCCATGAACGGCGGAAATGTGAGCAAGAGACCAGCCACCAGCAACATGAAGGCGATGATGCTGACCCGGCCCACTGCCACATCACGTTTTCCCCATCGCTTGGCCAGCACATACCAGCTGACGAGCCAGACGATGATGGCGGTGTCTGTAACGCCTGAAAGCGCACCGGTGGGATGATAGAAGCTGAAGATCGCGCCGATACTCTTGACTGCATCGCCCAGAAAAGCGAACACGCTCAGTGCGACGCAGCCGATGGCGGCGGCGAGTATCGCCGCCATGCCTTTGCCATTGGGAAGCTCTCCGATGGTTGAAGAAGTATCACTGCCGGCCATCATCACTCCGCCTTCATCAGTTGGATTGTCTCGCCACCACGCACCGGTGCGTACTTGTTGAGGAACACGCCAAAGGCGCCCGCCACGCCGGTGGCGATGAAGGCGGCCGCCGTGAAGCCCAGCACCGTGGCCCGCATAACTCGATGCTTGTTCATGCTTCGACCGTAGGTCCAGTAAACATATGCCACCATCGTCATCACGATGGGCGCAAACCAGGCGATGTGCTCCTTCCATTCCATTCCAATGCTATGCCAGCCGCTGGTATGCGGGCTGGACAAGAGCAGGCTGCGTGGAAAGGCGGCAAGATCGACCACGCCCGCCGGCGGTACGGCGCGGTACCAGGGGTAGACAATGTAGGCGCCGGAGAGAACCGTGAGCCAGGCCAATGCCACCATACCGACCAGATACACCCGCAGCATCATCCGTCCCCTGGGACTCGGCGCCGCCTGAGGTGTGGCGGACCATGCGCCGTGCAGTTCCCCGATGGCACCGGAAAACACCAGCATGAACAAGGCACCGAAGCCCATGCCGTGAATGACCGTGAGCAGGTCACGCAGACTGATTTCCAAGGTTTCCTCCGTCCTGCCGGGTGCGGTTACCAGAAGCCGAAGGGCGGATTCTGCCAATCGACGACCTTCTTGCTATTGGCCGAGAAGGCAACCGAACCGCTGCCCACGCCTTCGTAACTGTAATACCAGACAGTTTTGCCGGAGATCGTGAAGATGCGCCCCGGTGTTCCAAGCCGGTCACGGACTTGCGCTTCGCTCATGCCGGAGTCGATGCCCTTCCACGCCTCCTTGAGTCGCCCGATAGTCTGCAGGGCGGGTTCCAGTGAGGTCGACGGTGCTGCAGATGCTGGCTGTGCGGTCGTCGCGCCGGGTGATGTACTTGTCGTGGCAGCGGGTGCTGCCGCAGCGACGGGTGCGGCGACTGCACCGGTATGTTGTTGCTGTTCGAGTTGCTGTACTCGTGCTTGCAGCGCCTGAACCTCGTGGCGCAATTGTTCCACTTGCTGTGCCAGTGGCAGATTGTCTGCCGCTGCGGACATGGCACCGGAAAACAAGCAAGAGACGAGTACGCCGCGAATCAGCGTACGTTTTAAAGGTTTCAAATGGCTGTCCTCTGATGGGAATACCGTTGCTGGAATTGAAGATGTGGCGGCCGGAACAGGACGCTCCGGCCGCCACACAGGGTTTACCACATGAACCAGGTTTGTAGGAACAACGTATTGTTGTCACCCGCGTTGTTGCTGGTGCCGTCGAACTTGTTGTAAGCGGTATATTGAATTGACAGCTTGGTGTTCTGCCAGGGCAGGTAATTGGCCTGGACGATTTCGCCGTTGCTGTCCGGCTTGCCATTGGTCGTGCCGTAGTAGGTTACGTCGGTGCTGCCGGTGGTATTGAAGTAGCCCAGTGTGAAGCTGGCATCGTTACCGGAATGGTAGGTGCCGTCCAGCTTGAAGGTTTTCAGTGTATTGCTGGTATTGTCGGAGCTGGATGCTGCATAGGTTGCATCGAGGTTCTGCTTCTCGTGCATATAGCTGCTGTGTATCGTCAGCAAGTCATCCGGTGCCACCGGGAGTTCGTACTGTAGGTCAAGCCCGGTATCTGTGTACTTGTCGGTAGGACCTGAGACGCCAGTACTCGTGCCATCACCGGGATACAGCTTTGTGGCCATGCCATAGGTGCCGACTTCCAGTGTGCCGCCACCGAAGGCCTGCTCCCAGGCCAGTCTCCAATAGGGGGCCACTCCGTCAATGGTCATGAGGCTGGTAGGGTCGGGCGCCAACTGGCCGGCGTGCGCCGAGCGATAGAGGCTGACGCCGGCATAGAGGTGGTTATTCCAGAAGGTATAGCCGCCTACCCCCGCGACATCGCCGCCCAAGCCGTTGATCAGTGCATCGGCCGCCGGTGTTGGCGCCGAGGCAGGACCGGACCACGGGAAACCCCAGGCCGGGGTGCTATTCCAGACGTCTTCGACGGTCGGGTTATTGTTCAGCGTCAATCCGTAAATGGTGTCCGCGCCACCGATTTGGGTATGGTTGGCATAACGGATGTCGGTATTGTCCAAGGCAAAGTGCTGACTATCCTGGGCCCAGGTGAGCTGGATAAACGACCCCATGTGCGGTGAAATTTCACCGGCGAAGAAGAAACTGAACTGGTGTGGAAACTCGACGTTATTGTTCTGTGTACCGGCCACGGTCTTGCTGGTGTGGGTGGCCGACACTTGCAGCATCGCCGACAGCGGCGGGATCTCGTTGATCTTGACGCCCCCCATTTCACCTTCCGACTTCTGCTCGATCTGTTTCAGGCCGGTCATGGTATAGCCATTCATCTTGAAGTCGCGACCGAATGCGGTCAGTTCCGGAAAGATGGAATGGCAGCTGGAACAGGGCAGGCCGGTCTGGCGTGCAAAGCTCGGCACCGCCTGACTGACTTGTGGTGTGAGCGCCAGGCTTGCCAACAGACAGGCGCCGGCGCCGAGTGTGGTTTTGAAGTGGGTGGTGAGTGACATGACAATATTCCTCCGCAGTGTTGACTATTGAAAACTGATTGCCTTCAGGGCTGTCGACCCTTCGCCTGTTCGTATTATGTTGCCGGTTTGATGAATGGCTTCCAGCAGGCGATGCAAATCTGCAACAGATTGTTGCGTGGTGATACAAAAGTAATATTGATGAATGTCAAACCACCGCAAGAAATACAGAATAATTTTATTAGTGGATGTAACTGTTAGTTTTACGTTATTTTTGTCCGGAACAGGTGTTGAATTACTGCTGAGCAAAGTTATAAATATGCCTTGTTTTCTAGGGTGAAATACACATTGTTTTAACTTGTTGCGTAGCGAAAAACGATCCAGCTGAAGCAGGACAACACATCGCGATGACCACAAAGTATCAGTCAGTGATCTTCAATGTTAGTTTTACGTCAAGATAACTCGCGCAAGACGCGGCGAGATAATATCGCGCGAAAGGAAAAACAGTCCGAAGTGCAGGCGTTCAGCGCAGACTGTCGATACCGCAAGATCAATAAAATGTTGGTGGTGGGCCCGGTCGCCAAAGCGGCTCAGCACTGTTCCCACGGCAGACCGTGAAAGCGCCAACCATTGACATGGCTGCGGTGGTGCTGTTCGTCGAGTTCGCCTTCGAAACCACCTTCGATATTGAAGACTTCCTTGAAACCTCCCTTGAGCAATACCTTGCCCGCTTCCAGCGAGCGTTTGCCGCTGCGGCAGATCAGCAGCACCGGTGCGCAGCCGGCATCGTCCACGCAATTCACTCCGCCGAGTAGTACCTTGCGTACCTCTACCGCGAAATGTGGGTTGATAGTCCAGTCGGGTTCATCGATCCAGGAGACATGGATGGAGCCCTTCGGATGACCGACAAACAGGTATTCCATGTTGGAGCGCACATCGATCAGTACCGCGCGTGGATCTTCCTCTATGGTCTTCCAGGCCTGTTCCGGGGTGATGCTGTGCACTGTCGCTTCCGTCATAACGACCACCTGTGATTGATATGCACCGGGCGTCGGTGCTACGTTGTTGTCATCATTATAGACATTTCGGTCGTCCGGGTGTTTGCCGATCCGTGATGCAGTCAACTCCTGCGACAAAATTGAGTGCTGTTCTGAAAACACAGGGCCAGCAGATCAAGCTACTCAAATTCTTGCTCCGGCTGGTGGTCCAGGCGTTCACCGACTAAGACATGAAAATGGCAGATGACCCGTGTCCTACCAGGCCTGTCAGGTGGCACGAATTAGGTTCAGGAGCTTCAATTTCTGACGTATGAGTAAAATCCTGTTTCGGATTGTTTCTTCAGCGGCAACACCGGTAATTACGTGTCGCGTCCCCGCTATTACAAAAAAAGCCCGCCAGATGGCGGGCCTTGTCATTGTTGCGGCTGCGGTATCACACTTTGCCGGCGGCCAGCACGATAATCTCGACACGGCGATTAAGCTGTCGACCTACAGCGGTATTGTTGTTGGCGACCGGGGTGGTCTCGCCAAAGCCGCGTATCGTCAGGCGGTCACGCGCGATACCGCCGCTGATAATCGAATTGGCTACGGCTTCGGCACGGCGACGTGATAAATCCATGTTGTTGTCATCGCTGCCGCGACTGTCCGTATGCCCTTCGACAGCAACGCGTCGACTTGGGTTGGCGTTGAGGAAGGCGACCAGTTTATCGATTGTGCGCGCGGCGCCCGGGGCAAGATTGGCTTTGCCGGTTTCAAACACCACATCGCCGAGCGTCAGCACCAGACCGCGGTCGGTTTTCTTGGCATTCGCCAGCTCTGCTTCCAATTGCTGTACACGGCTGTTGGCCGCCTGAGCATCGAGGCGCGCCGAATGCGCTTCCTTGCCGCGTAGTTCGATGCGCATCTGATCGCGCTGTGCGGACATACTTCCCAAGCTGGCCTCCAGGTTTTTACGCTTGGCGACGAGCAGCGTGATTTCGGCTTGGCGCTTGGCTAGATACGCAAGATGCTCCTGGTCATGCAGGTTTTTGGCGCGCTCGGCCTTCTGTAATGCCAGTTTGGCGTCATAGAGGTCTACCGTGGCATATTTCTGCACATCGGCGTTACCTTCGGCCTGAGTATAGGTAGTACGGGCGTTATCCATGGCCTGCGACTTCGGAATAGATGCACAGCCTTGCAAAAGGGCAAATGCAAGGCTGGCAACAGACAGTATGGCGATATTGGTGGGTTTCATTTATCAACTCCTTTACGCAAAGGGTGGCATGGCACGTCAAGTTAACGCGTGGCTTCCCGACGTAGTGCCTCGAGAGATTTCTGCATGTCGGTCTCTAACTTCTCGGCAATTGCGGTGCGCGATTTTGCATCGGCCAAACGCGCATCTGCCAGTGCCTCATCGGCGAGACGGCCGGCTTCAGGGTAGCGATCATCGTCACCACTCTGAACGGCGGTCTTTGCGCTTTGCAGCTTATCGTTGGCAAACCGCAATTCCAATGGCGCGTAGTCGCGCGCATGCCCATCTTCAGCCTGGCGAACGGCCAGCTCGGCAGAGGCAATCTGCGCAGTCGGAGGCAGGTGCGTGGTGGCGCAGCCGGTTAGCAGCGCGGCGGTAACAGCGGGAATCGCAAACATACGTAAGAACAACCAATTTCCTTGCTGGCGCATAACATCCCTCCGAAGTGGGTAAAGTCGTTAAAGTGAGTGAAGTGATTGCCCCGAGACGGGCTGACTTGGCGCGAGCGCTGAATACGACGGCGCTCTGAATTGATGCACGATGGCAGGCGTTCTTCATCAAGCAAGTAGAAGCTATTATAGCATATTTCGGAAACCAACGCCATTGAGCATCACTTCGAAACAACAACAGGGATAGAAATCGAATGAATTTAATGCCCATAACTTTTACTTATGTTGTCGTCTACGCAGCTCAACACTTACACATAACCACGATATGTAATGTCTTATAACAGGTCCGACCTGGCCATTGTTCTTGTATCTGTCAGAAACAATTCTGACTGATACACTGCATACCAATGCGTGTAACAAGTACTATTCAAGCAATGCGTATTGTGATGTCTGATGCACCTCTGCGCCTATATTACAGGTATCCTTTATGACTGACAGAAAATCAGGCTGTGCAAAGTTAATTGTGTCCATCGAACATTCATTATTCATTACAGGCATCATTTTCAGTTGGTCATGCCATGACGCAGTGGCAATTGGTGCGCTGCCAATTGACCGTTTTACCGTCGTCGGATGTTATTCCTGTTCTATTGCGCATGTCGATTGACAGTCCGACTTGGCTCCCTCTGATTCAATTGTGAACATTTGTAAACTGAAATTCAGGAGGCAGTTTCCTCATCATAAAATATTCCTGACCGGAATTTTCCGGCATCCCGGATTGCTGGCGGGCACGTTTTCTGCGTCTATGCAGACTCCATTCACGAAACCCAAAGCATGCCATCATTTTCAAGAGTCGATCAGGCACGCTTTGAGGCGGAACATCCCAGTTGCTCACCCTTCGGGCAATCTGCGATTGTCCAGGTTCATTGCCGATGAATATTTCACGGAGTATTCGTCCCGAACAGCACGTGTCGTGCGCTGGCGACGTCGGCCAAATGCGATATGTGCAAAAAAACCAAAGTGCACGATTAAGGACTGACATCTGCCGAACATCACGCAGCCATGACCCGGGCGCAGCACCTCAAGCGGGTGTTCAGAATTGATGTTGTGACGTACAGCGCCTGCGCTGGCACCGTTAAGTTCATCGCATACAGTGAAGGCCCGGTGGTGATCAAGAATATACTCGTTCACCTGAGCCAAATCAGCTTGGCGCCAACAGAGCTGTTATAGAAAGGCCGTGCGCCGCCGTACATTGCTAACGAGGATTGGGATAGGCTGTCCTGCCATTGGAATGTACCAACTGCTTTTCGGTAGCGGGAAGGATCATCGATGCCTTAAGTGAGATGAACGTGATTCGAATTCCACAGTGCGCGAACGTTGAGATATAAAGTGTCCATGGCTGTCCGCAATAACTCAAACTTGGTCTAGCAGTCAGTACCTGAATTTCCGAAGTTCAACAGTGTGTACGCGCAACCCAGGCAGAGAATCCTGACCACGCCCATGTCAATTGTCAGAAATTCACAGCCCCTAATGCTTTGCGCTCGATGACAAGGACGTCTGCCGCATCGATCTTGCCATCCGGTGCCGGCACGCCGTTCACCAGCGGCGCGACATCGCCGTGCGCGAACTGATTGGTGGTCGGCGCAAGTTGGCCCATTGCAATTTGTTCGGTAAGCATGACATCCACCACATTGACCACACCATCGCCATTGATATCTCCGTCATGTGGCGGTGTCACAGTCTCGGTAAAAGTAGTCACGGTACCGCCTCCGGCATTATTGAGATCGCCCGAGTAAATAGCGCTGATCGAAGTGTTGCCCACCGCTGTCAACTGGTTTGTTGTCAGCGTTGCTACACCGTTCACCAGTTGTACCGGGGAGCCGAAAGAAACACCATTGACGAGAAACTGCACGGTCCCGGTAGGCGAATTACCCGTCACTGTTGCGGTAAGTGTGACTGACTGGCCGGTGATGATCGTGGCGGGTGAGGCGCTAACGGTCACCGTACTGCGCGTAAGCAAGGCAGTGGCGGCGACGTCGAAGCTGCCGTAACCCGTCGTGTAATCCCAACCGGTCGCAGCGCTGTAATCCCCGTTCGAGCCGGAGATCACGTCATGGAAGGCCGACGTCATTTGCGCGCCGTGATTGTAAATCCAGGTGGCCGGAAACCCGAGCCTGGCATTATTCGCAGTCTGGATCCGTGCCCAGCTGGCGACAAACAGTGGTGAAGCCAGGCTGGTGCCGCCATATTGTGCATTCTGACCATTGACGACGATGATCGCCCCGGAACTGGGGTTGGCATCGAACGCGATGTCCGGAACGCCGCGCTTCGCGCCCTGCACGATGCCGTTCTGCCAGCTGGGCTGTGGTTCGATCAGGCTCGGGCTGCCGCCGGTACCGCTCCAGACGGTTTCGCCACCGTAATTACCACTGGTGTCGGTATACAGCGTGGTGCCGCCCACCGCGATCACATAAGGTGAGCTTGCCGGGTAGGAAGCGCCTGCCACGGAGCCTAGTGGATTGCCGCACTCCTTCGATCCTGAGTCGCCGGTGCTGACCGAAAAGGTTTGCCCCTGTGCAATCGCCACCTGGAATATCTGGTCGTCGGCCGCCATCGACCCATCGGCTTGCGCGTAAGATTCGCATATGCCGAGCGAAACGTTGATCACAGACGCAACATTGTCTGTAACCGCCCTATTGAGTGCCTTCGTGATATAGGAATCGGAGAATGTTTTTGAGGTATAAAAAAGCATCTGCGCCACTTGTCCACCCGCCATGGCCTGGATGGTCTGGCTGTCGAGATCCCATTCTGCCGTTCCGCTGGTATCCGACGCTGGCCCGCCGCTCCAGGTGGTAACCACAGTGGGATTGATCGTCGGCAGGCCGTTATTTGCCTCGAAGGTATGCAGATCCGTTATGGACTGAGTCATGACGCCTACCGTGATGATGCCAACGGTGATTGTCGACGCGGGCGGCAGACCGGCGGCATTATAGGCTTTCGGAAAGTTGACCGGATTGATCCCATGCACACTGCCCGTCAGCTGCACGCTGACGGCCGGCTGAATCATCGTGTGCATGCGATCCACCGTTTGCAATCCGAGCACGGAAAGCACCGAATCTCTCAGTGCTGAAGGCACTTGGACATCCTTGACGTTTGCAATGCCCTCATGGCCATCGCGAACGAAGTGCGCCATCTCGGTATTAAAGGCCTTGCGTACCACGGCAGCTGTTCCCGTGGCCGTTATCAACAGACGGTTCGGTTCGATCTGGACATTGGTAAAGCCTGCCTGGGACAGATAATCGGCCACGGTTTGCGCACTTTCGGTAGTGGGCGCGTAGTCGCTTTGTATCCGTTGACTGCTCAACCAATGTTTGGAAGATGGATCGCCGGGCTTGATGAGTGTCTTGACGATTGCATCCAGTTTGTCACGATTCCGCAGCTTGAGAGCTACCACAATATCCAGCGACTCGTTTGGCGCAAGAAATCCCCGGAAAGCCGCCCTGCCTGTGGCATGCGCGCGCGTGTCGGTCGCTGCCCAGGACGATTGGGCTTGAGTGGGCAACGACAAGCACAGCGCGATCCATGCAATAGTCAGACGAAGACCGAGTCGCACGGTGGGCAATTCACGAAAAAGATTTATCATATTCAGATATGTCGGCATGTAACTGTATATTTTTAGATTATCGGTAAAGTTTCTTTTATTTTTCTGTTAAGCCAACCATTACTGTTCTACACAGCGGACTCAACTTAAAAAACGCACAATCAATCGATAAAAATCATGCGTAGGCTATTTGGAGGCCTTACACAATTGCACATGCACGTTTCGCACGGCTTGACCCGATGCGCGCCGCCAAGCCTTAGACAAGTGGATGTTATTGGTATTTTATTCAGTCACTTCAGGCGACTTCGCAACTCTAGCTTGCTCCGCATCAATGAAGAATGCAATTCGCTGCGGGTATTGCCTGTCCAGGCCGATAAATCAAAAGCATGGCCCAGGTTGGTTTGGACCGAAACCTGAACCAATCGCGGCAAATCACCTTACCAGGTCAGGTCATCAGGCACATGATAGGTGGCATTGGGATCGTCGACGGAATCGCTCTGTGCCGGCACGCTGCCAAGCGTGAATCACGCAACGTTCATTGCGCTGTTCATTCAACAGGCGATCGGCTTGACCTTCCGCGCCTGTGCCTGTTGTGCCTGACGCTTGCCGCTGTCATCCGCCGGCTCTACGTTTCAGTGGCCATTATGGACATTCCCTTCGCTCGGGGCTTGCCAGTCCGTGGCGCTGTCCGGTACCGTGACACCATGAACGCCGTCTTCAAAACGCAGGCCCCCCAGACAAGACCGCCGAAGTCGTTGCTGCGGCTGGTGGGCCGTGCGATCGCCGACTACAGCATGATCAGGACCGGCGATCGCGTACTGCTGGGGCTGTCCGGCGGCAAGGATTCGCTGTCCTTGCTGCACATTCTGTTGCACCTGCAGCGCCATGCTCCGATACGCTTTGAGGTCGGCGTTGCCAGTGTCGATCCACAGGTGGAAGGTTTCGATCTTGAACCGTTGCGACCCTACCTGGCTGAGCTTGGGGTGCCGTATTTTCTGATCGGCGAGCCAATCATGGAGCGCGCCCAACAGCACATGGGCAATCAGTCCTATTGCGCGTTCTGTTCGCGCATGAAGCGCGGCGTGTTGTACGCCACGGCACGCCGTGAGGGCTATAACGTGCTGGCGCTGGCCCAGCACCTTGACGACTTGGCCGAAACCTTCCTGATGTCGGCCTTTCACGGCGGCACACTGCGCACCATGCGCGCCAATTATCTCAATGACGCCGGTGATGTGCGCGTGATCCGTCCGCTGGTGTACGCGCGCGAGCGCCAGACCGCCGATTTTGCCCAGAGCGCCGGCCTGCCGGTGATCCGCGACAATTGCCCGGCCTGTTTCCGCAAGCCGACGCAGCGCTGGCATATGAAACAATTGCTGGCCGCGCAGGAGCAGGACAATAAGTATCTGTTCAAGAGCCTGCTGTCGACCATGCGTCCGCTGCTCGGGTCCGGGCCGGTGCAGCTGCCGGAATGAGTGAGCACGGGTGAAGCACGGTGCGCAGATGCCACGGCGCAATTACTCGTAATGCGCGCGTGGCTGATCAAACTGCTGCTGCGCCTGTTCGCGGCACTGCCGTTGCCCGTGGCGCACGCAATGGGTGTGGTGCTGGGATTCGCGCTCGACTTGTTGCCCAATTCCTTGCAACGTATCACCGCACTTAATCTTACTCTCTGCTATCCCGAGCTCGATGTTCGCGCACGGGCTCGCCTGGTGCGACGCAGCCTGATGGAGACCGGCAAGACTATCCTGGAGATGGGTGCGATGTGGTGCTGGCCGGCACCTCGCTTGCTCGGCAAGCTGCGCGCCGTCGACGGCCTGGAAAGTGCCGATGCCGCGCAGCGTCGCGGTCGTGGTGTAATTTTCGCTTCGCCGCATCTGGGTTGCTGGGAGATGGCCGGCCTGTATGTGTCGTCACGCTACCCGATGACTACGCTGTATCGCCCGCCGCGTCTCCTTGCGCTGGAAAACCTGTCGCGCGAAGCACGTGCCCGGCTTGGCGCGCACCTGGTACCAACCGATGCCAGTGGTGTGCGCGCCCTCTATCAGGCTCTGGGACGGGGCGAGGCGGTCGGTATCCTGCCCGATCAGAATCCCGATCCCGGCAGCGGGGTGTTCGCGCCGTTCTTCGGCATGCCCGCCTACACCATGGTGTTGATCGCACGTCTGGCGCGCAAAACGGGTGCCACATTGATACTCACGTATGCCGAGCGACTGCCGCATGGCGCCGGTTATCACGTGCACATGCACGAAGCACCCGCAGATTTCGTCAATGCCACGCCGGAGCAGGCTGGCGCGATATTGAATCGTCTGATCGAAGACGGCGTGCGTGCCCACCCTGAACAATATCAGTGGAGCTATAAACGGTTTCGTGTCCGACCAGAGGGCGAGCGGGGATTCTATTGATCCGTTGAGCACGGCCTTGCGGCCTCACTTGCAGGTATCGTGCTGTCAAGATCGGGCGCGCAGTCGGGAATGACATCCGATCTATCTGCCACGCACAGTTTCAGGGATTACCGAAGCAGTTGTTGGGGGAAATCTGGAAACTCAGCAGTGATCAGCTTGGTTTCTGCAGTCGTTTCAAAAACACGCGCATCTCTTTCGCGGCCTGCAGATCGCCCTTGGTTTCGGCGACCTGGATGCCGGTTTCGTAGGCGTGAATGGCCGCCGTCGGATCGCCGCTGTCGCCGAGGGCCTTGGCGTAACTCTTCCAGGCGGCGGAGTAGTTGTGATCGAGTTTGACGGCCGCATGCAAATGCGTGACCGCACGTTGGGCATCGGCGGCCTTCAGGTAGGCATTGCCGAGGGTGTAGCGCAGCATGGCGCTGTCCTGACCGGCACTTAGCATGGCTTCGAGATTTTTTATGATATCCATTAACTAATCGCTGACCTTTTTCACGTCGACACCCAGCGCCTTCAGCTTGCGGTACAGATGCGTGCGTTCCATGCCCGATAGTTTGGCAAGCCGGCCGATACTGCCGCCGCATTCCTGCAGCTGATGCACCAGATAGGTACGCTCGAACTGTTCGCGCGCTTCGCGCAGCGGCTGGTCGAAGGACATCTGCATGGCGCCGGTCTGCGCACGCGCCGGTGTGGCTTGCAGGATGGCCTCAACTTCTTCCAGGCCGATTTCTTCACCGCTGCCCAGTATCAGCAGGCGTTGCACCAGGTTTCTGAGCTCGCGGATACTGCCGGGCCAATGGTAGTTGCGCAGACGGTTTTGTGCGGCGGTGCTGAAGCGCCGGTAGGGCAGGCCTTCCTGTTCGACCAAGGCCCCGACGTAGTAGCTCAGCAGTTCGGGGACGTCTTCGCAGTGTTCACGAAGCGCCGGGATGCGCAGTGGCACCACGTTGAGATGGTAGTAAAGATCTTCGCGGAAGCTGCCGTCGTGAACGGCCTGTTCCAGATTCTGACTGGTCGAAGCGATCACGCGTACGTCGATCTGCACCGGTTGGCTGCCACCAACGCGCAGGAAGCGGCGATTCTGCAATGCGCTCAGCAATCGTGCCTGCGTGGTGATATCCATCTCGCCGACCTCGTTCAGATACAGCACTCCTCCATTGGCCTGTTCCAGCAGGCCGTAGTGCACACCGGCCGCATCTTCGCTGCCGAATAGTTCCACTGCGGAATTCTCAGTGGCGATCGAGGCCGCGCCAACTTCCACGAAAGGTCCATCGCGGCGTGCGCTGTTGGAGTGCAGGTAGCGCGCGAAGGTATGTTTGCCGCTGGCCGGCTCACCACTGATAAGTACCCAGGTCTCGTGCTGGGCGATGCGTCGTACCTGTTCGCGCAGCCGTTGCATCATGACACTCTTGCCGATCGGTTCCGCCAGTGGCTGCACCTGACGGCGCAGGCCGAGGTTTTCCTTGTGGAGTTTGTCGGCTTCAAGGGCATGCTGTACGGTCAGCAGGAGTTTGGCCATCGAGAGTGGTTTTTCGATAAAATCGTAGGCACCGAGACGCGTGGCCTCGACAGCGGTTTCTACAGTGCCATGACCGGACATCATGATTACCGGATAGGGTAGCGCACCACTCGCACCCCATTCCTTGAGCAGGGTGATGCCGTCGACGTCGGGCATCCAGATGTCGAGCAGCACCAGATCGGGACGCCGTACCCGCCGCGCGGCGCGCGCGCTCTCGGCACTGTCCACCGCCGTTACCTCGTAACTTTCGTCCTCGAGGATTTCCTTGAGCAGATTGCGGATGTCAGGTTCGTCATCGACGATCAGAATGTGGGTCGTGCTCATATTGATCCGGGTCTCGTGCCGGCCGCTGGTTGCGCGACTTGGTCAGGTGTGGCATCTACAGCTATGGGCAAGGGCAGGCGGATTACGACGCGCGCGCCGCCTTGAGCGAGGTTCTCCGCCGCGATCATGCCATTGTGTTCTTCGACGATCTTTTTCACTATGGCTAATCCTAGCCCGGTTCCACGCGGCTTGGTAGTCACATAGGGCTCGAACAGTTGACCGAAGATGGAATCGGCAAAGCCGGGGCCGTTATCGCTGATGGAAAACTCCACGCAGAGCAGGTTGGGATCGTCGATGTACCGGGTGACGATATCGATCCTCGACCCGGGCGCGTTGTTGAGTGCTTCCAGGGTGTTTTTCATGAGATTGTGCAGCAATTGACGCAGGCGGCCGGGGTCAGCGGCAACCGGCGGCGCCTGCGGGTCGAGCTGCAGATGCAGGTCGAGCCAGTCTTCATGGCCTCGATACAGGTCCAGCACTTCACTGATCAGGCGATTGAGTTGTAACGATTGCTGCTGCACCTGCGGGGCGCGTGCGTATTCGCTGAAGGCGTTGACCATGGTCTTCATGGCCTCGACTTGCTGCACGATGGTGTGCGTGGCGTTGTCCAGCACCTGACCCTCGCTCGGGCTCATCAGTTTGAGATATTTGTGGCGCAGGCGCTCGGCGGATAGCTGGATGGGCGTCAGCGGATTCTTTATCTCGTGGGCGAGACGTCGCGCCACCTCGCCCCATGCGGCATCGCGCTGTGCCTGGATCAATGCAGTGACGTCATCGAAGACGATCACGTAACCACCGGGTTGGTCGCCGCTGCCCGCCGGCAGGCGCGCGCCGCGCAGCATCAGCACCTGACGGCCGCCGCTGGTGAACACGGTGATCTCTTCGCGCCATTCCGGATGTCCGGCCTCCAGGTGCGCGCCGATCACGCCGCAGAACTGTTCCAGATGCGGATAGCTCCTGACCATCGCCGGCAAGTGATTGCCGGCATAGTCGCCGGGTTCCAAACCGAGAATCAGGGTTGCTGCGGCGTTGACCGTGTGCAGGCTGTAATCGGCGTCGAGCGTGATCACGCCGGAGGAAAGGCGTTCCAGTACGGCTTCCAGGTAGGTGCGCTGGCGCTCCACTTGATGTTGACTGCGCGTCGCCTGATCACGGGTCAGTGCGATGCGCCGCGTCATGTCATTGAAGGAACGTACCAGAAAACCCATGTCGTCATGGCTGGTGAGCGGCAGGCGACGGCTGTAATCGCCCTCGGCGACGGCACGCGTGCCTTCCGCCAGGATGCGGATCGGTTCGGCGAGACGGCGCGCGGAAAAGAATGCCGCCCATACCGCCGCCATCAGGCTGGCGGCCAGCACCAGGGTCAGGGTCAGGGTGAAGCTGAGCTTGAGTGATTTTCGCAGGTAGGTCAGTTCGTGGTAGCGCGCGAAGGCAGCCTGCACACTGTTGGCCTGGTCGCTGAGGCGCCCGGGCAGAGGAAACAGTGCCTGCAGAATACGCACATCGCTTTGCGCTGTGCCGGCGGGTATCCACACCACGGCGCGGATGAACAGGCCGTTGTCACGCGGCGGATCAATGCCGACATAGGTGTGGCCCTGACGCAGTTGTATGAGCGCGGCGGTGGTAGGGCGTTCGGGCACGATCTTGGTGGGATCGACGCTGCTGGCCGCGATGATGTGACCGTTTTGCGCGAACATGGCGACTTCAGTGGCGCCGCTCTTGATGCGCATGTCGTTGATGCTGAGCACCGCCAGACTGTCGCGTACACCGCTCAGCTCGCTGGCCATCTGCTGCGTGTCGCGTAGCAGTTCGCGCATGCGCAGGTCCAGCGACGAGCGGCTCAGATCGAGGGCGTCGTCCAGGGCCTGCTCGACATTGACGTCGAACCAGCTGTCGATGCCACGGTGCAGAAACTGCAACGAGTAGTAATACACTACCGCCATGGGCGCGAAGGCCAGCAGCACGAACATCATCACCAGTCGCACGGTCAGCCGCGAACCGGCGATGCCGCGGCGGTATTGGCCGATCAGGCGAAACAGGTGAGCGAGGATCAGCACTGCCAGGATCATCAGGCCGATGCCGTTGATCACCAATAACAGGGAGTAACTGCCTCCGATGTGAGCGGTATTGGTGGTGGACTTGCTGAGCAGGTGTAGCGCGGTAAGTAGCAGCGCGAACAAACCGATGACGGGTAGTCCGCGAGTGAGGAAGCGCTTCACTGCTGTATTGACCATCGGTACCACTCGCTGGAAAGGTGCCAGTCCGAGTCGAAATAGGCCACCAGGCGCAATGGCGTGGGTAATGATTCAATATCGAGGCTGGCGCGCAGCTTGCCGTCATATTGCACGCCGTTGCTGAGCAGGCGGCGGTCCAGCATGGGCAGGGCGTCGATGTCGCCTAGTGCATCGAGCGCAGCCTGTTCGGTCGGGTAGCTGCGTTGCGCGGTGCTGTTGAGGTTGCGCAGCAGGTATTGACGCGACAGGGCGTGGTATTGCAGCTGGTACTTCTGGGTGAGTGTGGCAACCGACTGGTCCCAGACACCGAAGTAATCGTGCACCACTTCCACCTGCAACTCGATCACCAACGGCAGGCCGTTGTTGAGCGCATCACTGACCTGCGTGCTCAGGACATAGTCGATGCGTGCCCGCAACTGATAGACGTCATCGACCAGCCAGCTGCGCGCCTCGCGCACATGGAAGCCGGGCGCCGGATCCTCGGCGCGGGCCGGGAGACTCAGGCAGAACAGCAGGCAGCACAGCGTCAGCAGTCGCATCTGTGGTGTATGTCGTTGTGTGCGGGTTCTCGCCACCGGTGCGGTATCCGTCAATACTTCAAAAGGCGTGCATAGTAAAAGCCATCACTGCCATGTTCTCCGGGGAGCAATTGTCGCCCCGGCGTTTGTGCATGACCCCAGTCCGTCTCGATCGGTTGTTCGCGTGCATCGGCATGGGTCACGAGAAACCGTGCCAGGTTATGCTGATTCTCAGCCATCAGTACCGAGCAGGTGGCATACAACAGGATACCGCCCTGCGCCAACAAGGGCCACAGGGCATCCAGCAGGCGGCGCTGCTGCTGTGCCAGGGTGACAATGTCCTGTGCTGTGCGCAGCAGTTTGATATCGGGATGGCGGCGGATCACGCCGCTGCCCGAACACGGTGCATCGAGCAGGATGCGATCGAAGGGCTTGCCGTCCCACCAGTCCTGCGGGTTGGCGGCATCGCCGTGGCACAACTCGGCCGCAAGCTGCAGCCGATCCAGAGTGTCTGCCACACGGGTCAGGCGGTGCGCATCGCTGTCCAGTGCCTGCACCTTCAGGAGCGGTTCACTTTCCAGTAGATGCGCGGTCTTGCCGCCCGGTGCGGAACAGGCATCCAATACGCGTTGACCGGGGGCGAGATCCAGCAAGGGTGCCGCGAGTTGCGCCGCGGTATCCTGCACCGAAACCACGCCGTCTCCAAAGCCTGGCAGTTGTGCCACATCTACCGGCTTTTCCAGGGTCAGTGCCTGCGGCGCCAGTGGCGTCGGGTGCGCGAAGCTGCCGGTTGCTTGCAACAGTGCCGCATAATCGTCGCGACTGCCGCGTCGGACATTGACGCGCAGGGTCATGGGCGGACGTTGATTGTTGGCATCGAGGATGTCTTGCCAGTGTGCCGGCCAATCGTCTTGCAGTTGTGTCAGCCACCAATGTGGATGGGCATAGCGCGCTACGGGATCGGCATCTGCCATTGCCAGCAGTTGCGCCGCGCCGCGCTGAAAACCGCGCAGCAATGCGTTCACCAGTCCCGCCGCCCAGTCCTTGCCGAGCAGGCGTGTCGCAGCCACGGTTTCAGCCACGGCGGCATGCGCCGGGACCTTGAGGTAGATAAGCTGGTAGAGGCCGATCAGAATCAGCTGCTGCACATCCAGGTCTTTGCGCTTGAGCGGTTTGTTCAGCAGGCGTGTGGCCAGATAGGCGAGGCGCGGGTAATAGCGCAGGACGCCGTAACTCAATTCCTGTGTGAGTGCGCGCTCGCTGTGCGGCAACGCGGCGAGTGGTCCGGGCAGTGCCGCACTGAGTGATTGGCCATCACCGGTGACGGCGCAGAGAATGCCGGCAGCGGTGCTGCGGGCGTTTATGAGGAACCGCCGAGGCGCTCGCCTGTCAGGGCGTGCGCATGAATAAAGTCAGCGGCGCTCATGACGCGCCCACCGGGCAATTGCAGTTGCGTGATGCGCAACACGCCTTTGCCGGCAGCCACATCGATACCCTCGCGCTGCGCCCGCAGCACCAGCCCCGGGGCGGCAGGGTCGGCATCGGGCAATGCCTGTGCGGCGAAGATGCGCAGTGCTGCCTCTTTATAAAGAGTCTGCGCCACCGGCCAGGGGTTGAAGGCGCGTACCTGCCGCTGCAGGAGTTCGGCATCGGCCTGCCAGTCGAGCAGGGCTTCGTTTTTGAGCAGTTTTTTGGCGTAGCAGGCCTGTGTATCGTCCTGCGGTTCGACACGTAATTTGCCAGCTTCCAGCTGTTCCAGTGTTTCCAGCAAGGCCTGCGCACCAAGCGGCGCGAGCCTGTCATGCAGGGTTTGGGCGTTGTCGTCGGCATCGATGGGGCAGGTCCGCTTCAGAAGCATCGCGCCGGTGTCGAGACCGACATTCATCTGCATGATAGTGATGCCGGTCTCGCGATCGCCGGCGAGCAGTGCGCGCTGAATGGGCGCGGCACCGCGCCAGCGCGGCAGCAGCGAGGCATGGATGTTGAGGCAGCCGTGGCGCGGCAGTGTCAGTACCGCTCCCGGCAATAACAGACCGTAGGCCGCCACCACTATCAGCTCGGGTCGCAGTCCCACCAGTTGCTGTTGGCTCTCGGGCGTCTTGAGGCTGTCAGGCTGGTAGACGGGGATACCGTGCGTCAGCGCAGATTGCTTCACCGGACTGGCCTGCAGCTTGCGGCCCCGCCCCGCCGGACGATCCGGCTGGGTGTAAACTGCGATCACGGTGTGAGTCGACGCGATCAGGGCCTCGAGCGCCGGGACGGCGAAATCCGGCGTGCCGGCATAAACGATCTTCATCGTAAGGGTCCGTGGTGATGGTCTGGCTGTCGGGTGCTGGGCATCGGGTTGACTATGTTAGTCGCAAATGAACGCGAATGAACGTCATGGCCAACGCTCACAACAGGCGGGTCCATGGTCAGCCCCTGCAAAGTGCCATGTCGCTGTGAAATTCGGTGTGTTTGTGGACTGGCGGAGTCCGTGCCCCACCCGGCACCGCCGATACAGACCCCGGCCGTATCGAATGGGTTCAGATGACCGTGTGGTGAGGCGTCGAGGCGGTGGTCGGTGCCTCCGCTTCGGTATGTTTTTCGATCTTCTTGCGCAGCCGCTGGCGTTTCAGCTCGGACAGGTAATCGACGAACAGCTTGCCGTCAAGGTGGTCGACCTCGTGCTGGATACAAACCGCGAGCAGACCGTCGGTGTCGATTTCGAAGGGGTGGCCGTTGCGGTCCAGGGCCCTTACCTTGACGCGCTCGGCGCGGCGCACCACGTCGTAATAACCGGGTACTGACAGGCAGCCTTCCTCCATTTCCTCTTCGCCGTCCCGGCCGATGATCTCGGGATTGATGAAGCACAGCGGCTGGGTTCTTTCCCCGGTCACGTCGATGACCACTAGGCGCCGGGCGATATTCACCTGTGTGGCGGCCAGGCCGATGCCGGGGGCGGCATACATGGTCTCGAACATGTCGTCGACCAGTGCGCGCAGTGCATCATCCACTTGCGCCACGGGTTCGGCTTTGTTGCGCAGGCGCGGGTCGGGAAAATGCAGGATATTAAGGATGGCCATGTGAAGTCCGTCATAGAATCCCCGGCGTCGGGGTACTAATCTTGCGTACTTAAGATGATACTGGATGCCACCCCGGACACGCTACCCTTTGTACTCCGGTGTTTTTCGGATAAACTCCGCGCAATCTCCAAACATAAGGGATGTCTACGATGACTGCCAAACCGTCAGGAATGTTGCCCTTGCTGCTTTCAGCACTGCTTGTCACCGGATCGATCGCTGCAGGCAGCGTGCTGGCCGAGGCCCAAACTGCCAGTTCCAGCAGCAGTGTCTCACTCAATCCTTCACATCCGGATGAATACACGGTGGTCAAGGGCGATACGCTCTGGGACATCTCGGCGCGTTTTCTCAGTAAGCCCTGGCTGTGGCCGGAAGTGTGGTATGCCAATCCGCAGATTGCGAACCCGCACCTGATCTATCCCGGCGATGTGATCAGTCTGGTTTACGTCGACGGTCGCCCGCAATTGCGCCTGCGTCGTGGTGGTACTGAGAAACTCAGCCCGCGGGTGCGCAGCACACCGCTCGACGCAGCCATCCCGACCATCCCCATCGATGCTATACAACAGTTTCTCAATCATTCGCGCGTGGTTACCCAGCAGCAACTCGACACTGCGCCGTATATTGTGGAGAGCGCCGATGAGCACCTGATCACAGGCGCCGGCGACCGCATTTATGTCCGCCGTCTGCCGTCTGCCGCAACCACGCGTTATAGTGTCTATCGTCCGGGCCAGGTCTATCGCGATCCGGTCACACACGAGGACTTGGGCGTCGAGGCGTTGTATATAGGCGATGCCAATCTGCAGCGTTTTGGCGATCCGTCCACCTTGAAGCTGGTGCGCACTACCCGCGAGGCGAAGATCGGCGATCGGTTGTTCCCGGTCGACACCGATGAAATACAGCGTAATTTCCTGCCGCACGCACCGGCTTCCATGCACGGTCACATCATTGCCGTGGTCGATGGCGTCAGCCAGATCGGTCAGCATCAGGTCGTGGTATTGAATCGCGGCGCGCGCGACGGGATGGAGGTTGGCCATGTGCTGGCCATCTCCCAGGTAGGCGCCACCGTCACCGATACAGTCAGCAGCGACCACGGCACTGTGAAGCTGCCCGATGAGCGTGCCGGCATTCTAATGGTGTTTCGTACCTTCGATCGTGTCAGCTATGCCCTGGTCATGAACGCTACTCGCGCCATTCATGTCCTGGACAAGGTGGACAGTCCCTGAAATTTCAGTAGCGGGTAGCGAGTGGCGAGTAACAGGACGTTACTCCCGCTGAAAGGATTCCTCGCTACCCGTCACTCGTTACCGTGGCAGAAACATGGACGTAATCGCAGACACTCTTTCAGATTGGTTGATCCTGCTGCATACGCCGGGCGTGGGCCCGCGCCGCTTTGCCGAACTCCTGCAGCATTTTCCCGATCCGCAGGCCGTGCGCGGCGCCGGCCGTGTCGAGCTCGCGGCCTTGGGCCTGGAGGCGGCCGCGCTTGAATATCTGACTGCCGGGCAATGGCCGGAACTGGAACGCGATCTCGACTGGCTCAGGCACCCCGAGAATCATGCGCTGACCCTGCATGACCCCCGCTATCCACCGTTGCTGCGGGAAATCACCGATGCCCCGCCAGTGCTTTTTGTGCGCGGTGCGCCGACCGTGCTGGCAACGCCGCAGCTCGCCATGGTTGGCAGCCGCAATCCCACACCGGGTGGGGCGCAGACAGCGCATGATTTCGCCGCGCACCTGGCGCATGTCGGCCTGACCATCACCAGCGGTCTGGCGCTGGGCATCGATGCCGCCTGCCATCGCGGTGCGCTGGCGGCACAGGGACTGACGATTGCGGTGGCGGGTACCGGGCTGGACCGCGTGTATCCTGCCAGCCACAGAGACTTGGCCCACACCATCGTGGCGCACGGTGCTTTGGTCAGCGAATTTCCACCAGGTACCCCGCCGCTGCCGGAAAATTTCCCGCGCCGCAATCGGCTCATTAGTGCGCTCAGTCTGGGAACCCTGGTGGTGGAGGCTGCGTTGCGCTCCGGCTCGCTGATTACCGCGCGGCACGCCGTGGAGCAGGGGCGCGAGGTGTTCGCCATACCCGGGTCGATACACAATCCACTGGCACGCGGCTGTCACGCCTTGATCAGACAAGGCGCCAAGCTGGTAGAAACCGCGACCGACATCATCGAGGAGTTGGGCGCGCTGGCCGGTTTCAATGCGGAAGCTAACGCCCCTCTCGTGTCGGAATCTCGCCCGTTGGCGTCCCCGCACGAGGACCCGGAATACCGAAAACTGCTTGATTGTATGGATTTTGTACCTCTTTCGATCGACCAATTGGTCGAACGGAGCGGATTGACGCCGGAAGCGGTTTCCTCCATGCTCCTTATTATGGAGCTGCAGGGTTATGTCGTTGCTGCGGTGGGTGGGCGCTATGCGCGTGCCGAAAAGTGAGGCCATGATGAAAGAAAATGTACTCGACGTGTTAATGTATCTATTTGAAAACTATATGGATAAAGATGTCGAGCGGGAGCCCGATCCGGAATCGTTGAAGGTTGAGTTGTTGGAAGCGGGATTTCCCAGGAGTGAGATCAACAAGGCCTTCACCTGGCTCGAAGGGCTCACGGAGCGCCATCAATCCGTCATCGGCAGCACTCAGGCGGCCCCGAACTCCCTGCGCCTGTACACGCCGATGGAAGTCGAAAAGCTCGATGTGGAATGCCGTGGCTTCGTGTTGTTTCTGGAGCAGTGCGGTATCCTCGATGCTACCAACCGCGAGTTGGTCATCGATCGGGTCATGGCTCTGGATACCGAAGAGATTGACCTTGAACAACTCAAATGGATCATTTTAATGGTGTTGTTCAATCTGCCCGGCCAGGAGGCGGCCTACGCGTCCATGGAAGACCTGGTCTTCGAAGGTGTCACTGGGAGTCTGCATTAGCCTGCCGCGAGTCTATCGTCACTGTCGGCGTCAGTGTTGTGAAGATATCTTCTATCGCCACTATCATCTTGGATCATCAGTAATACATTTATTAGAAAGAACCTAGTCATTGTAGAAT